>JBDSUJ010000048.1:0-12397 GCA_039927815.1 Croceibacterium sp.
GGGAGCTGAGCAGCATAGCGCTGGAAATACCACTGGCCTTTCTCACCCTCGGTCGGCTTGGACAGGGCGACATGGCGCACCTGGCGCGGGTTAAGGTGCTGGCGGATCGCCTCGATTACGCCGCCCTTGCCCGCGCTGTCGCGCCCTTCGACCACCACCGCAATCCGCTTGCCGGTCGCCGTGGCCCACCGCGCCATCTCGACCAGCTCGCGCTGGAGCGGTTCGAGTGCCGCTTCGTATTCCTTGCGTTTCAAGTGTCCCATCGGGCCCCCCATTTAGCCGAGGATGGCCCGCGGGCCCGAGCCTTTCAATCCCTGGCGGTCGTCCTTGTTGTATAGCTGGCACTTGGTCAGGCTGAGACAGCCGCAGCCGATGCACTGATCGAGCTGATTGCGCGTGCGGCTGAGCAGGTTGATCCGCTGATCGATCTCGAACCGCATCCGCCGGCTGACATTCTGCCAGTCGCTCAGCGTGGGTGCGCGGCCGTGGGGAAGCGAAGCGAGCTGAGTCTCTATCTCGTGCAGCGCCAGGCCGAGCCGCTGTGCAATCAGGACAAAGCTGACACGGCGGATGTCGGACCGCAGAAAACGCCGCTGGTTACCGCCGGTGCGCTCCGATCGCAGTAGTCCCTTGTCTTCGTAAAAGCGGATCGCCGAGACCGCGACACCGGTTCGCGCAGCCAGTTGGCCGATGGTGATGCTGCGGTCTTCGGCCATGCGGTTCCGCTCCAAATTGCTTGACCTCAAGTGTACTTGAGGTTGCATAGGAGGTCAAGCCGACAGTCTCAGCTCATTCTCAGGCGGTCGGCAAATTTGAACATTCTCAACTGCTTGCTTCAGGAAATCGCGTTCATGACACAGGGCCGAATCGAACATGTGAATTTGACCGTCAGCAATATCGAGCGCTCCGCCGCGTTTTTCGAAAAACTGCTTGGGTGGCACCAGCGCTGGCGTGGAGCAGCGATGAGCGGGGGCGAGTCGATCCATGTCGGCGAGGCGACCAGCTACTTCTCGTTATACACCGACCATGCGGATCATACCGGTCAGCGCAAGGGCCGCCCGCTCAACCATGTCGGGCTGCTGGTCGACGATCTCGCTGCCGCCGAGCGCGTCGTGCTCGAAGCCGGCCTCAAGGCCGGGGGTCACGACGATTACGAGCCGGGGCGGCGGTTTTACTTCTTCGACTGGGACGGCATCGAATTCGAAGTGGTCAGTTACGCATGAGTGCCACGGGACCGGCTTACAACTCTTCCGCCACGCCCAGCTCAAACGCCGTCATGCGCCGCTGCGATAGGCCCAGAAGCACGCGCTGGTCCATCCAGCGGCGCATATGTGGCGTTGCGAAATGCGTGGTCAGCGCGGCGCGGCTGTCCCACAATTCCTGGACGCGGATGACGCCCGGCGCCGCAACGTCCTCGGAATAGGAATACGCCCGGCACCCGGGCTCGACCAGCGTGGCCGCGATCACCCTGCGCATCATCGGACGCGCTTCGTCGAGCGTTTCGAGAGGCAGACGGAACGACCCGATCACAGCGATCATCAAAAGCGCTCTTCGTAGACCCGGGTGATGTCGCCGTTCCATTCGCCGTGAAACTTGTCGAGCAGGCGCTGGGCGGGGACTTTGCCGCTGGCGACGATTTCCTGCAGCGGAGCGAGGTAGCCGACTTCGTTGTCGCCCGCCGCGTCAAGACGGCCGCGTGCCGACAGGCCGGCCGCCGCGATTTTCACCACTTCGCCGGCCACGTCGCGCAAGGTCCTACCGCCGGCTATCGGCGCATCGAGCCCGAGCCGTGGGACCGCCTTGCGCAGCGCCTCGCGCTCATCCATCGTCCAGTGCCTGACCAGGTCCCACGCGGCGTCGAGCGCGGTGTTGTCGTACAACAGGCCAACCCACAGCGCGGGCAAGGCGCAGATCCGGTTCCACGGGCCACCGTCGGCGCCGCGCATCTCGAGGAACGATTTAAGCCGCACTTCAGGAAACGCGGTCGACAGGTGATCGACCCAGTCGCTCTGCGTCGGCAATTCGCCCGGTAGCACCGAGAGCTTGCCAGCGAGGAAATCGCGGAAGCTGTGGCCCGCAGCGTCGATGTACTTGCCGTCGCGGAACACGAAATACATCGGCACATCGAGCATGTAATCGACGTAGCGTTCGTACCCGAACCCGTCCTCGAACACGAACGGCAGCATGCCGGTGCGATGCGGATCGGTATCGGACCAGATATGGCTGCGGTAGCTGAGAAAACCGTTGGGCTTGCCCTCGGTGAACGGCGAATTGGCGAACAGCGCGGTGGCGAGTGGCTGGAGCGCAAGCCCGACGCGGAACTTCTTCGCCATGTTCGCCTCGGAGCAATAATCGAGGTTCACCTGGATGGTGCAGGTCCGCAGCATCATGTCGAGGCCCATGGTGCCCACGCGCGGCATGTGCCGCAGCATGATCGCATAGCGCCCCTTGGGCATGATCGGCAGCTCGGCGCGGGTCTTGTCCGGCCACATCCCCAGCCCCAGGTAGCCGAGCCCGAGCGCATCGCCGACTTCCTTGACTTGTTCGAGATGGCGCCCAGTTTCGGCGCAGGTCTGGTGCAGGGTCTCGAGCGGTGCGCCCGACAGCTCGAGCTGGCCCGCCGGTTCGAGGCTGACATTGCCATCAGGCCCCTCGAGCGCGATGATCTTGCCGCCTTCCACCACCGGCTTCCACCCGTAGCGGGTCAGCGCGATCAGCAGCGCATGGATGCCACCCGGCTCCTCGTACGACGGGGCGCGGCGGTCGGCGATGAAGTAGACCAGCTTTTCGTGCTCGGTGCCGATACGCCAGCGCTCGGGCGCTTTCTCGCCCGCCTGCATCGGCGCGACCAGCTGCTCGCGCCGCTCGATCGGCGGCTCCTGTCCTTCGGTCGCCTTGCGCGTGCTCATCGAGCGGGCCGTTAGAGCCTGCGCGCGGGGTGCGCTAGAACAAAACGCTACCAGTCACCGGCGATCCCCATCCACAGCGCGGTGGCGGCGATGGCCGCGGTCTCGCCGCGCAGGATACGCGGACCGAGCGAGATCGGGTGGGCCTGCGGCAGCGCGCGGATCGCGGCCCGCTCGGCGTCGTCGAACCCGCCCTCGGGGCCGGTCAGCAAGGCGGCCGGCCCGGCTGCGGCGGCGAAGGCTGCAGCGGCGGGCGCCCCGCCCTGCTCGTCGGCAAAGAACAGCGTGCGGCCCGCCGGCCACTCGCGCAGCAAGGCGTCCAGCTTCACTGGTTCGGCCAGTCGCGACAGGGCGGTGCGGGCGCATTGTTCGGCCGCTTCGATCATGATGGTCCGCGCGCGCTCGAGGTTGAGTTTATCGGCCACGCAGCGATGCGTGACGAGCGGGCGGACGTGATCGACGCCCAGCTCGGTCGCCTTTTCCAGCACGAGATCGAAGCGGTCCTTCTTGAGCAGCGCCGGGCACATCCAGAAATCGGGCACCGGCTCACGCGGGCGCAGGTGTTCGACGACCCGCAACGAGACCGCACGCTTGCAAATGTCGGCGACCGTGGCCGCCCACTCTCCGGTCACGTCGTCACACACGATCACCGGATCGGCCGGCGCCAAGCGCATGACTTTCGCCAGATAATGCGCCGGGTTTCCCTCGACGCTGAGCACGGCTCCGATCGCCAGCGGTCCGGCGACGAACAGCCGCGGCGCGCTGCGTGGTGGCCAGGCGGGGGTCGCGGGCACTATCTCCGGCGCCGGACCGATATGGCCTTCCGGTCAACCGGGGCGCCGGTCTGCGCATCGACCAGGGCCGTCCTGACCGGCGCACTGGCGGGGCCGTGAACGAACTCGATCGGGCCCGGCGCAACCCACTTCTCGCCCCATTCGGTCGCCGCCATCGCGACGGTAAGAAGCTCTTGGCCGCTCTCGCTGAGGCCATAGGCGCCGGTCGCCGGGTCGAATGTCATGACACCCACTTCGATAAGGTGCTCAAGCCGGCGCGAGAGGATGTTCGAGGCTATGCCAAGGCTGCTCTGGAAGTCGCCAAAGCGAGTCGAGCCGCGAAACCGCGCATCGCGCACGATGAGCAGCGTCCAGCGCTCCCCGATAAGTTCCAGGGCTCGGGCGAGCGCGCAGTCCTGACCGGGATATAGTCTGCCGAGCATGGCGCACGCTTGCCGCTTCGTGGCGGCGTTGGCAAGAGAACTTGCATTACGCAAGCAAAACACTTGCATGATACAAGTTTGCTAGGCACGGTTGGGAAGTCCGGAACGATCCGGAAGTCACCAGAAGGACGCCACAACATGGATACCATCACGATCACCGGCTTTCGCGAGGTTCCCCCCTTCGCACGCGGGCTCGTCCGCGACATCCGCCTGCGCTGGGTGCTCAACGAGCTGGGTCGCCCGTATGACGTCAAGTTGATCGAACAGTCGGAGCGATCCGACGACGCCTTTCTGGCGCTTCAGCCGTTCGGAATGGTCCCGTCGATGACCGCCGACGGCAGTTCGCTGTTCGAAAGTGGCGCGATCGTCTTTCTACTTGCCGAGGGGACCGAGTTGGCAGGGCCCGCGGAGGCACGACGCGGCGAGACGCTGGCGTGGATTTTCGCGGCGCTGAACACGGTGGAACCTTACATCACCTTGCTGTTTGTCAACGACCGCGCGCGGGCCGACAAATCTTGGGCGCAGGAAGCTCGGCCCGATCTGGTCGAGGTCGTCAATCGCCGCCTTGCGGTGCTGGAGGTCCGCCTCACCGCGCAAGACTACCTGCTCGAACGCTTCAGCGCGGCCGACATCGTCATGGTCACGACGCTGCGGTTTCTGCCCGATTCCGCGCTGCTGGATCCATTCCCCGCGGTGTCGGCCTACGTAGCGCGGTGCGAAGCGCGACCGGCGTTCAAGGCAGCGTTGGAAGGGCATCTGGCCGATCTGGCACCCGTTGCACAGGCGGCCTGATCGGCCGAGGCGCGGGCTAACAAACTTTAGCCCGCGCCCTTGCCGGAGCTGCGCGCTTCCGCTGCGGCCCGCGCTCCACTAAAGCCCGGCGATGAGCGCGGATATGATTGTTCCCGACACCCAGCACCGTGGCCTGGTCGCGCGGCTGCCCGAACGGGCGCGCGACTTGGCTCAGCTGGCGCGGTTTGATCGTCCGATCGGATGGTGGCTGCTGTTCTGGCCGTGCGCGTGGGGCGTGTGGCTGACCGGGGCGGGGTTTCGCTGGGGGCTGATCGTGTGGCTGCTGGCGGGCGCGATCGCGATGCGCGGCGCGGGCTGCGTGTACAACGATATCGTCGATGCCGACCTCGACCGCAAAGTCGCCCGCACGGCCAGCCGCCCGATTGCCAGCGGGCGCGTGAGCGTGAAGGCAGCATGGGCGTGGCTGCTAGCGCTATGCGCGGTCGGGCTGGTGGTGCTGCTGCAATTGCGCTGGCAGGCGCAACTGGTCGCGCTCGGCAGCTTTGGGCTGGTCGCCGCCTATCCGTTCATGAAGCGGCTGACGTGGTGGCCGCAGGCGTGGCTTGGGCTGGTATTCACGTGGGGCGCGCCGGTTGGGTGGGTGGCGCTGCGCGGCGATCGGCTCGAGGTGCTGGCCGCGCTTTACGCCGGGGCGATGTGTTGGTGCATCGGTTATGACACGATCTACGCGCTGCAGGACCGCGAGGACGACGCGCTGGTCGGCATCCGTTCGAGCGCGCTGCGGCTGGGCAATCATGTGCGGGGCGGCGTGATGGCGTTCTATGGCCTGGCGTTGGCGCTGTGGGCGCTCGGCTTCTGGCTGCTGCGCGGCGATTGGCTCGGCGTGCTCGCGCTGGCACCGGCGTGCGGCCACTTATTGTGGCAAAGCGTGACGCTCGTGCCGGGCAATGCCGACAACGCCCTCGCGCGGTTTCGCTCGAACCGTTTCGCCGGGCTGCTGGTGGCCGTGGCGTGCTTCGTCGTCGGCAACGCCTGATGCTTACTCGGCCGGTTGCAAAAGGATCCGCCGGGTCCGCGCCCGCGTGAACAGGCGGGTCAGCGGCGCGGTGATCGCACCGTGCTCGGCCATCCACGCGTGGTAGGCGCGATACTTGGCGTCCTCGGCCAGCAGATGTGCTTCCTCGGTCCTGGCGCGCCAGTAGTAGATCGCGCTGACCAGACCGAGGAAAACCGTGTTGCGCAGCGCCTCCATTGCGGAGCCCGTGGTGACGAAGAACGGCATCGCCGAGCCCCACCAGAACAGGTTCTTCGCCAGGTACGCCGGATGCCGCGTCAGGCGGTACGGCCCACTCGTCAGCACACCGCGGTACGTAAGGTTGGAGAAGCGCAGCCCAAATGCCATCGTCGCCCAAGCGTAGCACGCGGTCAGCGCGACCAGCATCGCCGCCCACGCCCACAGCACGGCGGGGTGGCCGTCGAGCCAGAAGCCCCATCCGGCGGTCTGGTATTCATACTGGATGACGCCGCCCTGGCCCATGAAGGCGTAAACGAACGGCGGATAGCACAGCAACGCGGCGACCCAGCCGCCAAGCAGCGGGTTGCCGCTGCGGATATGCGCGTCGAGCGGCCGCAGCGTCAGCAGATAACCGACCGTACCGATCTGTACATCGATCAGGAACAGCACCTCGAACAGTGCCATGCCCACGCGCACCGGATTGCCGGCGATATCATGCCAGTTCGCCTCGACCACCGCGGCGAACCCACCGGGCAGGATCGAGATCATGAACGCGCCGAAGAACCCCTTGATGAACCACGCGCGCCAGTGGCGCTTGACCTCGCCCGGCTCCCACGGCTCGCGCCCGATCAGCATCGCGCCGAAATGCCACGCGTGATCGCGCGGTTCGATCAGGTAACGATCGAGCCACACGACGTAAGGCACCGACAGCGCGAACAGCGGGATCGCGGCGACCCCGATCACCTTCATCGCGAACAGGTATTGCCCGTTCCAGTACCATCGCCCGAGCGCATAGACGGCGCCGATGACCAGCCACGTCACCCACAATCCGGCGAGCTTGGTACCCGAGATCGCGAGCGTGGCGGACAGCGGGCGCGGCCGGGTCCAGTCGATCCCGGTGGACGCCCTGCGGTGCACCTTTTCCACGCCGACCGACCAGGCCGCCATCGCCAGCCCGGTCAGGACCATCGCCAGCAACGCGGCGTTGGGGCCTGACAATCGCTCACTCGCATTAGGCAGTCGATAAGCGCTCGCCAGTTCTGGCCATAGGCGGCAAAAAGCGATCCAGCCGAGCAGCGTTGCCAAGCCGACCAACCCGACCCACGGCGAGACGTCGCTTGCCGGGCGCAGCGAGGCAGAAATGCGCGCATTCATGGCGCCTGCCCTAGCTTGCAACGGTTAAAGCGCCGGTAACGCCCGGCTTAACCGGACTAGCGCCAGGCGCTCAGCTTGCCGTTGTCCTGCAGGATATAAAGCGTGTTGTTGGCGATAAGCGGGGCCTGGCTGATCCCCGAATCGAGCTTGGTGAACGGTGTTGCATCGCCGGTCGTGACATCGACCGATTGCAATTCGCCGCGCGAGCTGGCGACCCACAGCCGGTTATTCGCCAGTACCGGGCCGGTCCAGAAGATCGGGCCGGTCTTGCCTTTGGGTTTGGTCCAGCGGGACAATTGGGTGACCCAGCGGATTTTTCCGGTGGCCTTGGCAATCGCCAGCAGCCGCGCATCATCGGTCAGCGTGAAAAGCCATTCGCCCGCGACCGCCGGGGTCGAGATGCCCGCCAGGCTTTGCTCCCAGATGCGCTGGCCGGTGACCAGCTCGTAAGCCGCGATGCGCCCGCCCTGGCCGATCGCGTAGACTCGCCCGTTGTCGATAATCGGATCGGCATCGACATCGGTGAGTGTCCCGACGCTCGTCGAAATCGAGGTCCGCGACAGCGCATCGGACCATAAATTGCGGCCGTTCTCGTAACGATACGCAACCAGTTCGCCCGACGAATAGCCGGCGATGACCGTTCCCTGCCCGGCCGCCGGGGCGCCCACGCCGAACACGCCCTGGGTGCCGCTGGCGCCCGCCTCCTGCCACGCCAACTTGCCGTCGGCGAGCCCGAGCGAGAAGATCTGGTTGTCCTGGCTCATCACATAGACGGCGTTGAACGCCACCGTCGGGGGACCGCGCAGCGGCCCGCCCGGCTTAGCGCGCCACAGTTCCGCCCCGTCGGCGGCATTGAGCGCCACCACGTCGCCCGCACCCGAAGTGGCGTAGAGCTTGCCGTCGAAATAGCTGACCCCGCCGCCAAACAGCGACGGGCGCAAATCCTTGGTTACCACCAGCGGATGAACCCAACGCGCCCCCCCGGTCGCCGCGTCGTACGCGCGGATCGAACCTTCGGTATCTACCACGAACAGCGATCCGCCACCAACCACCGGGGCCGCCGCGAGCCGGCGCGCTTTCCTGTCGCCCGGAATCGAGACCTGCCAGGCGCGCGTCGGGGCCGTCGCCAGCGACAAGTGCCCGATCGACTTGGACGGGTTGCCGCCAGCCTGCGGCCATTCCTCGTTGGTTACGGGGGGCGGTAGCACGACCGTGATCCCGGCGAGCGTGGGATCAGCGGTGAGCGCGCTGCTGATGCGCGACAGGATCGGCATGCGATTGCCCAGCGTCGGCGTCTCGGGCTTGTCCTTCTTGAGGCCCAGCGTGCTGCAGGCGGCAAGGCCGCCGAGCAGCAACAGCGGCAGGCCGGTACGTTTCACAAAATGCATCGGATTTCCCATGTCAGGGCGCGGGCGCCCGGGCCGCGCCGCTTTGCTCGTCGCGCAGTTGGACCAGCGTCTTGTCGACGTCATCGACCGCGTCGAAGCCAAGCAACCCGGACAGTTGGCGAGTGCGCGAGCGGATCGATTGCGGGACCGCTTCATCCTTGGCGATCGCGGCCAACATGGGGCCGGCGAGATCGTTACGGTTCTGCTTGAGATAGGCCATCGCCACCAGCTCGCCGGCGCTGCCGAACCATGGACTGCCCGGCTTGGCGAGAGGCGCCAGGCGAGAGATCAC
Source organism: Croceibacterium sp. (assembly GCA_039927815.1). Lineage (GTDB taxonomy): Bacteria > Pseudomonadota > Alphaproteobacteria > Sphingomonadales > Sphingomonadaceae > Croceibacterium_A. The sequence goes on from JBDSUJ010000048.1 coordinate 8,945, forward strand.
CTCGGCGGGCGCCATCTGCTCGAACTTGGCCGCGACCAGCCGGATCGCGGCGAGATCGCGGTACGGCTTGGGCGCGCGGGTGTCGGCGGCGACCGCATCATACTGCTTGTAAGCGTCGGCCAAGCGGTTCTGGCGCAAGGCGATTGCGGCTAGAGTCAGGCGCGAAGCGGCCGACGCCGCGCGCCCACCCTCGCCGACAAGCGGCGTCAGGCTGGCCGTCGCCGCGTCGATCTTGCCGGCGCCGAGTGAATCATAAGCGGTGACCAGCGTCTCCGAGCGCTGTTCGAGCTTGGCTTCGCGGTTTTCCTTCCACCATAGCGCTCCACCCAAAGCCGCCATCGCGAGCACGAACCCGACCCCCAGCATCACGCCGTAGCGCTGCAGGAAGGTGTGCAATTCGTCCTGGCGGACAGCCTCGTCCACCTCGCGCAGCAGGACGTCCTGCTCGGCGGCCTGACGCGTCGCGAACTTGTCCTCGGGGGGGGTTAGGTCTTTGCTGGATGCCACTGACAGGTGATCTTGCGCGCTGTTTTCCGGTTGGCGGGCTGTTTAGTCGAAAGGACCGCCAATTCAATCGCCGAGTGGTGGGTGTCCCCGGCGGGGTGAACCGTGGCTTAAGCCTACGGCGGCCCGGAGCCGATCAGCCCTGAATAGAGCGCCCGGTAACGCTCGACCATGTGCGCCTGGTCGAACTCGGCGGCGGCCTTGGCGCGATTGGCCTGGCCGATGCGCTTGCGCAGCACCTCGTCCCCGGCCAGCCGGGCGAGTGCGTCGCGCAACGCGTCGTCATCGCCGGGCTCGGTCAGGTAGGAGCCATTTTCGCTCGCAACCATCGCGGCCACGTCGCCTACCCGTGGTGCCGCGACCGGCACCCCGGCCGCCATTGCCTCGACCACCGACAGCGGCGCTTGTTCCGACAGCGACGACAGCGCAAATACGTCGAACAGCCCGGCGATCCGGCTCGGCTCGACGAAGCCCGGCAAATGGAGACGGTCATCGATGCCCAGCCGTTCGGCCTCGGCCAGGATCGCGCCGCGCTCGGGCCCATTCCCGGCGATCACCAGCTGCCACGGTTCAGGCAGCCCCGCGAACGCGCGCACCAGCGCGGGCAGGTTCTTGACCGGCCGCAGGCCCGCCAGCGTGCCGACCCACAGCTCGCCCTGGCGCTTGACCAGGCCCGGCACCGCGGTCCGCGCAGGCGGCGCGGCGAACGCGGCGGTGTCGATGGCGTTGGCGATGTACCGCACGCGGCGGCGCGGCTGCTGCCATATCTCGAGCGCGATCCGCTCGAGCTGGCGTGAGGGCACCACCAGCGCGGCGGCCCGGCCCAGCGCGATCCGGCGATATAAATTGCGCCGCGGCTTGAGCCCGCCAGCCTCGTCTTCGTTGAACCCGTCCTCGTGATGCACCAGCGGGGCCAGTTTGCAGACGTCGGCGAACAGGGTGTGCGCCAGCGCGGCGTCCATCGCGCCCCAGTTATATGTGCACACCAGGTCGTAACCCGCCATTGCCTCGGCCAAGTGCTTAAGCCGGGAAGGCCATGGCTTGCCGGTAAGAGGTGGGAATGCCGGCCAGGTGACCCGCGCGCGTGCATTCAGCGCGGCGGCGGCGGACCGGCGTGCGGGGTCACCCGAGACGATGGCGTGCTCGAACCCGGGGCCGAGCGCATTGATCAGCCGCGCGGTGCGCAATTCCTTGCCCCCGGTGTCGAACGAGGAATGGAGGTGGAGGATATGCGGCGCCCGGCCGCTCACGCGACTCTCGCCAGCAGCCGCGCTAACGCCGCCTGTGCCTCCGGCTCTTCGAGGGTGGGCGCGTGGCCCACGCGCGGTACGGTGACCGCCTCGAGCCCAGGCACTTCGCGAGCCATTCGCGCGAGGGTGGCGGCAGACAGCACATCCGACAGCGCCCCACGCAGGGCCAGCACCGGGCGTCCTGCCAACGCTCGCAACGCGGGCCACATGTCGAACGGCTCGGCCGGAGGCGGGGCATTGAACGGCTCGGCGATCTTCATATCGTAATCGAACGCGATGCGCCCGCCGGTGCCGACCGCCATCAGCCGCTTGGCCAGCCGCAGCCAGTCGGTCGCGCTGTAATCGGGATGGGCCACCCCGCCCTGCTCGCGCAACCCGCGCGCGGCATGCATCCAGGTCGGGAAGCTGCGGCCCTGCCCGACATATTCTCGAATCCGCGCCAGGCCCGCCGGCTCGATGTCGGGGCCGATGTCGTTGAGCACCGCGCCGGCGAGGCGAGCGGGCGCGGCCAGCGCCAGCAGCATGGTGACAATGCCGCCAAGCGAGGTGCCGACCGCGACCACTCTCTCGAGGCCGGCTTGGTCGAGCAGCGCGATCACATCGCCCGCGTATTGCAGCGGCATGTAACTCGCCGGGTCCTTGGCGTAGGCACTTTTGCCCCGGCCCCGCAGATCGACGCACAACACCCGCCATTCGCCCGCGAACGCTTCTGCCACCGGCTCGAAATCCCGCGCATTGCGGGTCAGCCCGGGGATGCACAGCAGCGGGGGGCGATCGGCGCGGCCCGGATAATCGCGGTACCGCAGCGTCAGCCCGTCGGCGCTGGTCCATTCGCCCACGGAATAGCCGGGGTCTGCCATGAAAGTCCTTCGCCTTGGGGGCCGGTTCCTGCCACTAATGCGCAGATGCGCGCCCAACCGCAAGCAAGCCCCTATCGCCCCGATCCACAAATCCTCGCGCTTGCCGGGTGGCTGGGCGATCCCGTGGCGTCCGCTGACTTCCCCCGCCACGAGGTGCGCTTTCGTAACCGTCGGTGGGACGCCGCGGTGGGCCTCGGGGCGCTGTCGGACGCACAGTGGGTCGACCACTTCGGCCGCTTCGAGCCGTTGCCGGACAATCTGCCCGAGCCCCTGGCGCTGCGCTATCACGGGCACCAGTTCCGCGCCTACAATCCCGAGATCGGCGACGGGCGCGGGTTCCTGTTCGCACAGCTGCGTGACGGTGCGGGACGCCTGCTCGACCTCGGCACCAAGGGCAGCGGCCTGACGCCGTACAGCCGCACGGCCGACGGTCGCCTGACGCTCAAGGGTGGGGTGCGCGAGATCCTCGCCACCGAGATGCTCGAGGCGCTCGGCGTCTACACCAGCAAGACCTTCTCGGTGATCGAGACCGGCGAAGAGCTGTGGCGCGGCGACGAGCCCTCGCCCACCCGCTCGGCCGTGCTGCTGCGGCTGAGCCACGGCCACATCCGCATCGGCACGTTCCAGCGCCTTGCCGCATTGGGCGAGCGCGAACACATGGCCGAACTGGTCGATTACTGCCTCGAAACCTATCCCGGCCCGGTCGCTTCCGAAGCCGAAGGCAACCGCGCCGCAATCCTGCTCCACCAGGTGGTCGAACGGCTGGCGGACCTCGCCGCATCGTACATGACCGCCGGGTTCGTTCACGGGGTGCTCAATACCGACAACATGAATATCTC
>JBDSUJ010000049.1:0-14634 GCA_039927815.1 Croceibacterium sp.
CGAGGGGTCAGTGGCTGGGCGAGCACTTGTAGACCAGCCGCTCGTCCGGCCGCGGCGGGACCAGCGACAGCATTGCCGCCTGGCGCGCCCCGAATTCGCGCGCCGCATCCGGTCCCGCGCCGCACGCCGGGGCCTGGAACTCGCCGCGCGCCTTGCGCACGCGGGCCATGGCCGCGCGGTCGAGGAGGAAACGGTCGACTCTATATTCGCGTGTCGCCGGTTCGAACCGGTTGACCGAGACCACTTCCTCATCGCCGGGGACGAACACCCGCGCCCACGCGCCGTCGGCGGCGCCGTACTGGGTGCGGCCGTTGACGCACCCGTCGTCGCTCCATTGCAAAGGCACATCGACGGTGTCGGCGCCGGTCACCCGGGTCCTTTCGGAATCGATGACGCAGATGAGGGCGCCCGCCGATGAAGCCGTGCCGGCGGGGCGCTCGCCAGCGCTCTGTTCGCCCTTCATTGCCGCGTCGAGGCGCCGGTCGATGTCCGTGAAGTCGGGCCGTGCCACCCACGCCACGGCCGCACTCACCACCGCCACGGCCGCCAGGACAAAGCCGATCTCGGCGTTGTGCCTCAGCGCGTTGTGGTGCGCGTGGATCGCCAGCCCGGCCGCACCCATCGCCGCCATCAGCAGGATCAAGGTCAGCGCCAGCCCGCTTTCGCGCTCGGCGAGCAGCGCGAACTCGGTCTCGCGCCGCAACTGTTCGCGGCGGATCGCGGTCCGCTGTTCCTCCGCCACGGTGTGCGCCTGGGCCGCGATCTGGGCCCGCTCGGATTGCTGGCGCTCCTGCGCTTCGACATCGGCGAGGCTGCGGCACGGCGCGCCATTGACGCGCGCGGTGACGCCGTTGGCGCGCAGGAACGGCAGCAGCTCGCGGGTCGAGACGGCGAAATAGAACTCAGCGTCCGCGCCCCCGTTCGCGGAGTTGCCGCTGTCGGTGCCGAAGCTGTTGACCCCGAGCACTCGCCCGCATTCGTCGAGCAGCGGGCCCCCGCTGCTGCCGCGCGCGATGGGCGCGGTATGAAGCAGCGAATCGAAATCGCGCGCCGGGCGCCGGCCCGATAGCGCTCCGGTGCTTTTCACCGGCGGCTGGGCATGGAATATGTCCGCCAGCGACAGGCCCTGCGCGCGGTCGACATTCATTGGGTACCCGACCGCGGTGACCGCGCCGGTATCGACCGAAGCATTGCCCGACACCGTAAGCGGCGGCAGGCGCATCGGGCTGGTGGTGGCAATCAGTGCCAGGTCGCGCCGCTGGTCGACGGCGATGATCCGGCCATAGACCGCGTCGCCGCCATCTGACGGAACCAGCCCGATTGTCAGTCCCTGATCGCCCTGCGCTTCCTGCACGACATGGGCATTGGTGACGATCCGCTCGGGCCCGACGGCGAAGCCCGTCCCGTGCGACACGGGCGTGACCTGATCGCCATCGACTTGCAGGATGACTACCCGCACGACCCCGCGCGATGCGGCTGAAATGTCCGACGGATCGGCCTGCGCCGCCCCCGGCACGAGCACCCACAAGGCCGCCAGGGCCAGCGCGATACGTTGCCAGAAGGTGCCGCCGGTCATCGCCGCCCTTAGGCCGCGCGCGGCTTTGAGCGCAAGCGGCGGGACGCGGGCGGGCCCACCGGCCGGTATTAGGCCGGTCGGAAAGGACCTTGCATCATGGAATACACCGACCGAAAGCTGGCCGCCGTGGATGACACCGAAGCACCTGACGCGTGGGCCGCCGTGCTGCGCCGCGACCGCGCCTTCGATGGCCGCTTTGTCACGGGCGTACTCTCGACTGGAATCTATTGCCGCCCGTCATGCGCGGCGCGCCATCCCCGGCGTGAGAATGTACGCTTTTTCGCCGACGGCCCCGCCGCTCGGGAAGCGGGGCTGCGCGCGTGCCTGCGCTGCCTGCCCGACGACGTCGCGCGCGACGAGCGCGCGGTGCTGGACGCCATCGCGCTTATAAAGAAGGCCGACAGCGCGCCCGCGCTGGGCGCCCTGGCCGAATGCGTCGGGTATTCGCCCACGCATTTCCAACGCGTGTTCGCCCGCGCCACCGGGCTGTCGCCGGCCGCTTACGCCCGCGCGCTGCGCGAAGAGCGCGCCCGCGAGGCGCTGAGCGCGGAAGGCGAAGTGACCGGAGCGATCTACCAGGCCGGGTTCGAAAGTCCGAGCCGGTTCTACCACGGCATGGCGGGCAAGCTGGGCATGGCGCCCTCGGTCTGGGTGCGGGGCGGCGCGGGCATGGCGATCCGCTGGGCAGTGGTCGCGACCACGCTGGGCCCGATGCTGGTCGCGGCAACCGACAAGGGTGTGTGTCGCTTGTCTTTCAACGAGAGCAGCGCCGATTTGGCGGCGCGTTTCCCCAAGGCCGAACTGCTCGCGGGCGGGCGCGACTTCGCCGAATTCGTCGCGCGCGTGGTCGCCGCGGTCGAGCGGCCGGGCACCGGCGCCGAAATTCCGCTCGATGTCCAGGGCACCGCGTTCCAGCAGCGGGTGTGGGACGAGCTGCGCAAGATCCCGCCGGGCGAGACGCGCAGCTATGCCGAGATCGCCGCCGCGGCGGGCAATCCGCGCGCGGTGCGCGCGGCGGGCAGCGCCAACGGCGCCAACGCTGTCGCGGTGCTGATCCCGTGTCACCGGGTGATCCGCTCCGACGGTAAGATCGGCGGCTATGCCTACGGCGCCGGCATCAAGACCGAGTTGCTGGCGCGCGAACGCGCCTTCTCGCCTAAGAGCTAGCCGCCGTCTTTGTTCTGCTCGGCGTAATCGGCCGCAATTTTCGTCAGCGCACCCGCCCGGTCGCCGTCCCTGATCTTGGCCATGACGACCAGCGGCGTGTATTTCTCCGGATTGCTGCCGTCATAGGAATAGGCGAGCGGGGCAATGACTTGTTCGGCCTGCGGCATCCGGTTCTGCTCAAGCAATTGGCGCGTCAGGAGCATGCGATAGGAATAGTCTTGCGCCGCCAGCGGGAACGCATCTTCCAGCGCGAAGCTTGCCTCGTCCGGAACCGGAATGGCCTGTTTCCGCCAGGCGTTGTAGAATTCGATCAGCGGCCGAGGATCGGTTTTGTCTATCGCGTGCGCCTTGACCAGGATCGCTCGGGCCGAGGCATAGCGCGCGGCATCGCCGCCGGAAGCTTCGATCATCGCGCGGGCCTTGAACACCATGGCCTCGACCGACTTGCTGTCCAACGTCAACGCCCTGTCCGCCGCGAGCGTGGCCGCCGGAAAATCGCCGGCGTCGAGCCCGGCTTCGGCAACGAGCAACTGGAAGGGCAAGCTGTCCGGCGCGTTGCCCGCCTGCAACTCGCTCAACCGGCGACGGGCCTGCGCCCTCGTTTCGCCGCGCGAGACCTTGATCCGCGTACTCATGACGCGGGCGAGGGCCGGCTCGACCGGGGTAATGACGGTAACCGGTGGCCGGTAATTCGCCGGCGTGACGGATATGGCCGGAAGATTGCTGGACTTGTACTTTTCCAATTCGTTGTCGAGCTTGCCGAGATCGCCGAATATTCGCTCGGCGGCTTTGAGCCCGTCTTCACCTGCGCCGACCGCCTGGAGATACGCGGCGAGTTGTCCGGCGCGCGGCTTGCTGAAGCTGAGATAGTGAGTGAGCAACCAGCCGGTCGCGTAAAGCTGCGCGGAGGAATCGTAATCGACGTATTTGTATAGCGGGTTGAGCATCTTGCGGACCGAGAACTGCGGGGCGTTCTTGAGCCAATCGGCGCGGTAATTCACTGGTTTGCCGACGATGAAACTGCCATCGTCGCGCAACTCCACCGTCGCATTGAGCTCGGCGAAGCCCTCGACGTACCATTTGGGATAGGCAGCCGAGAAATTGCGCAGCATGAAGTGGTGCGTGTATTCGTGCTGCAGGACCGTGCCGGCATTGAGTGCGGTTTGCGGGTTGCTCCGCTTGATCAAGTCGAGTTCGCGATTTTCGCGCACCGGGGTGAAGGCGACGGGGGACGCGGCCCGGGGCATATAGAACCCCGCAACGTCCCGCGCACCCACCAGGGTGCCGATATCGTCGGTCTCCCCGAATCGATAAACGACGACTTTCGCAGTTTCGGCAATGTCCGCGTGCGCGGGCATGTTCTGCAATTCGCGCAGCGCGCCATCGAAACGCTCAAGCCGCGCGGCAAAGGCCTGCGCATCGGCGGGCGTGCTGTCGGAAAAGATGGTGAAGTGCTGCGTGCGAACTTCGTACCATTCGGCATGCGCGGCAGCAGGCAAGACCGCTAACGCCGCGGCCACGGCCAGCCGAGATAATCGTTCCATACCGCGATCCCAATCAGCGGCTCTGCACGCCGCGACCTGCCGGAACCTATCGCATTGTTCCCGTTACTCAAGCACTTGATCGCTACATTCGCGATCGGCCAGGCGCCGCAAGGTCTGCGCACCGAGGAGGGTTGCGCCTCAGCGGCGCCTGCGGGCTCGACATCCCGCGCGAATTGCTCGAACGAGAGCGGCGATGATCGACAAGAGAGACGCATTTGCCGCGCTGCATGTACCGGGCACTCCGGTGCTGTTGTACAACATCTGGGATGTGAGCAGCGCGAAGGCGGTTGCCGGCGCGGGCGCGCGGGCGATTGCGACCGGCAGCCACGGGATGGCCGAGGCGCAGGGGTTCAAGGACGGCGAAAACATCCCGTTCAACCTGTTCCTCGATGTCGCCCGGCGGATCGTCGGGGGGGTCGAGCTGCCGGTCACCGTCGATTTCGAAGGCGGCTTCGCGGTCGATGCGGCGCGGGTTGCCGACCACGCCCGCTACCTTGCCGAGACCGGCGCGGTGGGGTGCAATTTCGAGGACCAGGAGATCGGCGGGCCGGCCTTGCACCCGATCAAGGAGCAAGCCGCGCGGGTCGCCGCGGTCGCCGCCAGCGGGCTATGGGTCAACGCCCGCACCGACTTGTTCCTGCGCAAGTTGCTCGCGGGCGAGAATCCCAACGACCGCGCGCTGGTAAGCGAGGCGCTCGAGCGGGCCGCCGCTTATGCCGAAGCCGGCGCACACAGCTTCTTCATACCCGGCGTCAGCGACCTTGAGCTGGTGGCGCAGATCTGCGCCGGCACCTCACTTCCCGTGAACGTGATCAAGGGCAACGCGATGGAGATTGCCGACGCCGCTGCCGCCGGCGTCGCGCGGATCAGCTGGGGCCCGCGGCCATGGCGCTGGGCGATGGAGCAACTCGCCCGCGAGGCCCAGGTGCTCTACCGCTAGGGCGATGGACGGCGCGCAACCGTCGCTCGCTCGTCCGCCACGGGCGCTGCGCATAGTGCGCTTCCCGCTGATCCTGATCCTGCTTGAAGGCGGGGTGTTCGCGGCCATCGACCTGTCGCTTCAGTCGCTCGCCTGGCTGCAATCGTTCGGCGTCGCGCCGCTCGCGGTCTTCGGCATCAGCGCGGCGGGTACGGCGGCGACTATCATGCTGTGGAAAGCCGCCCGTCGCTGGCTCGAAGGAGAGCGCGATCACGAATTCACCGGCCGGGCCGCGGCCTGGGAGCTCGCGTGCGGCATCGGCGCGGGTGCGGGCCTGTTTTGCCTGGTGACCGCGATCGCGGCCGGGCTCGGCGGCATCGCGGTGACGGGTGTCCGCCCGTTCGCGCAGACCGAGTTCTGGATCTGGGCCGCCATTGCCATCGTTACCGGCGCGATAGAGGAAATTGTCTTCCGCGGCGTGCTGCTGCGCCAGCTAGAGCGGCTGACAGGCACGTGGATCGCGCTCGGCCTCAGCGCCGCGGGGTTCGGCTTGCTCCACCTGGCGAACCGTGACGCCACGCTGGCGGGCGCGTTCAGCCTCGCGCTCGAATCGGGCCTGCTGCTCGGTGCGGCATACCTTTACACCCGGCGGCTGTGGCTGGTGGCGGGGCTTCATGGGGCGTGGAATTTCACTCAGGCTTGGCTGTTCAGCGTGCCGGTTTCGGGCACCGGCCAACCGATCGGCCTCCTCGTCACCCGGCGCGTCGGGCCTGAATGGCTGACCGGCGGCGACTTCGGGCTCGAGGCATCGCTGCCGGCGCTCTTCGTCGCCGCGAACGCGGGACTGGTCCTGCTGTGGCTTGCTTACCGCCGCGGGCATGTCGTTGCCGCGCCGTGGAGCCGTCACACGAAGCTGTAGGGATCGATGTCGATGCTGACCCGCACGCCTGACGGAAAGCTCAGCGCGCCGAGCCAGTGGCGGATCACCTGCTGCACTTCGGCGCTGCGGCGGGCGTTGAGCAGCAGGCGATAACGATAGCGACCGCGCAGCAGCGCCATCGGCGCGGGCGCGGGGCCGAGGATCATCACGTCGTCGAGCGTGGGGCGCGTGGCGCCGATGCGCTTGGCTGCTTCGCGCGCCTCGGCCTCGTCCTCGCTCGATACGATGATTGCCGCCCACCGCCCGAATGGCGGCGCCCCGGCGTGGCGGCGGCCCTCGGTCTCGGCGGCGTAAAACGCGTCCCGGTCGCCGGCGGCGAGCGCGGCGATGACCGGCGCCTCGGGATGGCGAGTCTGGATCAGCACTTCACCGGGCTTACTGGCGCGTCCGGCCCGCCCGGACACTTGCGCGATCTGCTGGTACGTCCGCTCGGCCGCCCGTAAATCCCCGCCTTCGAGGCCGAGGTCGGCATCGACCACGCCCACCAGCGTCAGCTCGGGGAAGTGGAACCCCTTGGTCACCAGCTGCGTGCCGACGATGACGTCGATCTCGCCGGCTTCCGCCTGGGCGATGAACGCGGCGGCTTTGTCGGGCGAATTGAGCGTGTCCGACGTCGCGACCGCCAGCCGCGCGTCCGGAAACAGCTCGGCCACTTCGTCGGCGATACGCTCGACGCCGGGGCCGCACGCGACCAGGCAATCGGGCTCGCCGCACTCGGGGCAGTGGGCGGGCGGGACGGTTTCGTGGCCGCAGTGGTGGCAGGCGAGACGCCGGCTGAGCCGATGCTCGACCAGCCACGCGCTGCAGTTGGGGCACTGGAAGCGGAATCCGCAATGGCGGCATAGCGTCAGCGGGGCATAGCCGCGCCGGTTGAGGAACAGCAGCGACTGCTCGCCGCGTTCGAGGCGTTCGCGGATCCCCGCCACCAGCCGCGGCGCCAGCCATCGCCCGCGCTCGGGCTTTTCCACCGTCAGGTCGAGCGTGTCGATCGCGGGCATCGTCGCGCCGCCGAAGCGGGCCGGCAGGACCAGCTTCTCGTAGACTCCGCTCTCGGCCATCTGCAGGCTTTCGAGCGCCGGAGTGGCGCTGGCGAGCACCACCGGGATGCGTTCGAACCGTGCGCGCATCACCGCCACGTCGCGGGCGTTGTAGCGAACCCCGTCGTCCTGCTTGAAGCTGACCTCGTGCGCCTCGTCGACCACGATCAGGCCAAGATCGGCGAAAGGCAGGAACAGCGCCGAGCGCGCCCCGACCACGACTTGCGCGGATCCCGCCGCGATCGCGCGCCATGCGCGGCGCCGTTCGGTCGACTTTTGTGAGGAATGCCACACCACCGGCGCGGCGCCAAAGCGGTCGGCGAAGCGGCGCAGGAACGCTGCGGTGAGCGCGATTTCGGGCAGCAGCACCAGCACTTGCCGGTCGTGGTGGAGCGCTTCGGCGATGGCTTCGAAATAGGTTTCGGTCTTGCCCGAGCCGGTTACGCCGTCGAGCAGGAACGGGGCGAACTGGCGCGCGCGCACCGCCGCGGTGAACCGCCCGGCCACTCCGGCTTGCGCCGGGGTCAGCACCGGCGCGGCGAAATCAGCGCGCGCGGCGGGATAAGGCCGGTCGCAATCGACCTGCACCGGTTCGATCGCCCCCTGGTTGACGAGCCCGCGCACCACCCCCTCGCTGACCCCCGCCATCGCTGACAGCTCGCGCAAGGTCGCCTGTTCCCCCTGCAGCGCGTCGAGCGCTGCGGCGCGCTGCGGCGTCATGCGTTCGGGCGCGCCTCCGCTGAGCCGGTATTCGGTGACGGTGGCAGGCCCGCGCAATGCGCCGCCGCTCGCCAGGACCATTCGCGCGACCGCAGCGAGCGAGGCGCAGTAATAGTCCGCGGTCCATTCGATAAGCCGGCGCAGCTCGGCCTTGAGCGGCGGGACCGGCAGCACGCCGAGCAGCGGGCGCAGTTTCGCGTCCGGAACGGGGGCCGAGGGCAATCGTTCTTCCTCCCACACGATGCCCACGATCTGGCGGGGGCCGAGCGGCGCGACCACAACCGACCCGGGCGCGACGGTCATCCCTTCCGGAACGCGGTAATCGAGCGGACCGAGCGCGGCGTTGAAAATGATGAGACGGACGCGGTTCATGGTCGGCATTGAAGATGGCGCTGCCGGCAGGGGGCGGCAAGGAGAGAGGTTCAAGCCATGCCCGAATTGATCGTACCCAATCGCCGCGGTTTCATCGGCGGCGCGTTCGCCGCGGCGGGTGCGCTCGCGCTGCCCGCGTGCACCACTTACGGCGGCGCGATGAGCCTGACCGAGGCGATCCGCCGGCTCCTGCTGCTGTCGAGTGAGCGCGCTTTCGTGCGACTGAGCGCTCCGGGCGGGTTCTGGGACCAGCAAGTCGCGCAGATCGGTCTCAACGGCTATTTCGGCAACCGCGGCACTGTGCTCAGCCAGATCCTCACCTCGACGCTGTTCAAGCGCCGGCTGGAGGACCAGGTCGCGCGGATCGCGGTCGATGCCACCTATCGCGCGGCGCCGATTGTGACCGACGCGGTCCGTACGATCGGGTTCGGCAACGCTCTCGCGCTGCTCCACGGCGGGCCGAGCGCGGCAACCGCGTTCCTGCGCCAGGAAATGGGGCTGCGGCTCATCGACTTGCTGGTACCCGAGATCGGCAACGCGCTGCGCATCGCGCAGGACCCGCTGATCGGGCAGCTGATCGGCGGATTGACCGGAGTCGACGTCGGCGGCGTCGCCAGCAGCTTTGCCGGGCGGGTTGAGAACACCATCTGGGGCGAGATCGGGCGCGAAGAGGCGGACATTCGCGCCAACCCGCGCGCGTCGGGCGATCCACTTCTGACCGCTGCGCTGGCCGCCAACGCCGCGTTCTGATCGTCGATCCGAACCAAGTGCGGGATGACGACAGGCGCCGGGGTTGCTAGCAGGCCGGCGCGATGGCTGACGAAACGCCCCTCGACCGCTTCAAGCACGCGCTGACCGGCGCGGCGCGGGCGATCGCGCGCGATGCCGAGGTCGACGTGTCGTGGACCACCGAAGCGCCGACGCAGCAAGGCAGCGCGCTGCGCGTGCCGATGCCGGGCCGCACGCTGCCGCCCGAGCAGGCGCGGGAGGCGCGCGGCGTGGCGGACAGCTTCGCGCTCAAGCTGCGTCATCACAGCGAGGCGCTGCATCGCCGCCATGCCCCGGCCGATGGCGGCGCGCGCGCCGCCTATGACGCGATTGAGCGGGTCCGTTACGAAGCGCTGGGCGAAAACAACTATGCCGGAATGCGCGGCAATCTGGCGGCGGCGACCGAGCAGCGCACCCGCACCGACCCGATCACGCGCGCGACCGAGGCCAGCGAAGTGCCGTTGCAGACCGCGCTCGCTCTGATGCTGCGCGAGCAGCTGACCGGGCTGCCGATTCCCGCGGCGGCGCGGCACGGTGTCGAATTGATGCGCGAATTCGTCGAGAGCCGCACCGGCGACGATTTCGAGCGGCTGGCGCAGTCGCTGGACGATCAGAAGGCGTTTCAGGCGCTGTCGCTCGACCTGCTGCGCCATCTGCAGCTGATCGAGAGCGACGAGCTCGACCAGGGCGGTGACGACGAGGACGGCGGCGACGAACCGGGCGCAGACGACGATGCCACCACCGAGGAAGCGTCCGCCGACGAGTTGCGCCAGGAGCAGGTCGCGGGCGACACCGGCGAGGGCGAGGGCGAGGATACCCAGGACCAGGAAGTCGAATCCGAATCCGAGATGAGCGAAGGCGAGCCAGGCGACGAGGGCGAGGAGGGCCTGATGCCCGTGCGCCCCAATCGCCAGTGGACCGACTTGCCCGACACCTTCGACTACAGGACCTTCACCGAGGAATTCGACGAAGTGGTCGAGGCGCAGGAGCTGTGCGATTACGAGGAGCTCGACCGCCTGCGCGCCTACCTCGACAGCCAGCTTACGGGCCTACAAGGAATCGTCACCCGCCTTGCGAACCGGCTCCAACGGCGGCTGATGGCGCAGCAGAACCGCAGCTGGGATTTCGACCAGGAAGAAGGCCTGCTCGATGCCGCGCGGCTCGCCCGGGTGGTCGTCAGCCCCGGCCATGCCTTGAGCTACAAGCGCGAGCGCGAGCAGGAGTTCAAGGACACCGTCGTCACCCTGCTGATCGACAATTCGGGTTCGATGCGCGGGCGCCCGATCTCCATTGCCGCGATCAGCGCCGACATCCTCGCACGCACGCTCGAGCGGTGCGGGGTCAAGGTCGAGATCCTCGGCTTCACCACGCGGGCGTGGAAAGGCGGGCAGGGACGCGAGAAATGGCTCGCCAGCGGCAAGCCGGCGCTGCCGGGCCGCCTCAACGACTTGCGCCACATCATCTACAAGAAAGCCGACGAGCCGATGCGCCGGGCGCGCAAGAACCTCGGCCTGATGATGCGCGAAGGGCTGCTCAAGGAAAACATCGACGGCGAGGCGTTGCTATGGGCGCACAGCCGCCTGCTCGCCCGCGCCGAGGACCGCCGCATCCTGATGGTCATCTCCGACGGCGCACCGGTCGACGACAGCACGCTCAGCGTGAACAGCGCCGGCTATCTCGAGATGCACTTGCGCAAGGTAATCGAGTGGATCGAGAAGCAATCGCCGGTCCAATTGGTGGCAATCGGCATCGGGCACGACGTGACCCGCTACTACAAACGCGCGGTCACGATCATGGATGTCGAACAACTTGGCGGCACGATCATCGAGCAGCTGGCGGGGCTGTTCGAGGTCGAATGACCAGCCCCCTGCGCCTGTTCAACTCGCTCACCCGCAAGCTCGAGACCTTCACGCCGGTCCATCCAGGCGAGGCGCGGGTCTATAGCTGCGGGCCGACGGTCTACAATTACCCGCACATCGGCAACATGCGCGCGTATGTGTTTGCCGACGTGCTCGGGCGGACGTTGAGCTGGAAGGGGTACAAGCTCACCCACGTCATCAACATCACCGATGTCGGCCACCTGACCGACGATGCCGATGCCGGCGAAGACAAGCTGGAGAGGGCGGCGAAGGAGCGCGCGCAGTCGATCTGGGAGATCGCCGAGCACTACACCGAGGCATACTGGGCCGATATCAAGGCGCTCAATATCCGCCAGCCCGCTCAGTGGACAATTGCCACAAAGTTCGTTCCGCAAATGCTTGAATTTGCTCAATCGATAGCGGGCGAGCATTGTTATGAGCTCGACAGCGGGCTATATTTCGATGTGTCGACGGTGGCCGATTACGGCCGGCTGGCGCGAATGCCTGATGGTCTCGATGGACCGCTAGGCGGGGAAAGTCGGATCGATAGCGTCGATGGGAAACGCCACCCGGCCGACTTCGCGATCTGGCGCAAGACCCCGCCGGGCGAGACGCGGCAGATGGAATGGGATAGCCCGTGGGGCCGCGGGGCGCCGGGGTGGCACCTCGAATGCTCGGTGATGAGCGGCGAGGTGCTCGGCTTCCCGTTCGACATCCACACCGGCGGGATCGACCACCGCGAGATCCACCATCCCAACGAAATCGCCCAGAACCAGGCGTTCTGCCACTCCGATGCAAGCGGCGCGAACATCTGGATGCACAACAACTTCCTTGTCGAACGCTCTGGAAAAATGAGCAAATCGAGCGGCGAGTTCCTCCGTCTCCAGCTCCTGATCGACAAAGGCTACCACCCGCTCGCCTATCGCCTGATGTGCCTCCAGGCGCATTACCGCAGCGAGCTGGAGTTCAGCTGGGAAGGCCTCGGCGCGGCGCTGACGCGGTTGAAGCGGATGGTGATGGGCCTGACGAAGCTCAAAGCTCATCAGGGCCGAGCTATCCAACTAAGCCGCGATCCTCGGCTGAGCCACCAGTTGGATGAATTCGCGGCCGCCATCGGCGATGATCTGAACACGCCAAGAAGTCTTACTCATCTGGAATTAGTGATCGAGGCGAAGACCTTAAGCGAACTGCCAGCGTGGGAGAGGTTATCCTTGATTGAAACAATGGACCAAGTCACGGGCCTCAATCTGCTCACTCTGACTCGCGCCGACCTGCGCCTACGACCCAAGGCCGCGTCAGTCACCGAAGCCGACGTCGAAGCCGCGCTCGCTCGCCGGAACGAGGCGCGCGCAGCCAAGGACTTCGCCACTTCCGACGCCATCCGCGACGAACTCGCGGCCCACGGCGTCGAGGTGATGGATGGTGACCCGCTGGGGTGGGAGTGGAAGCTCTGACCGTCGCGGTTCTTCCCGCCCGCTTGCGAAGCATGCTCGAAGCCAGTTTACCGGATTGGCTTGATGTACGCTGGTGGGACACGCCCGAGGCGCTGGTCGCGCTCGCACCCTCGGCCGAGATCGGGTGGTTCGACTTGCACGACAAGCCGCCGGTGCTCGCTGCGATCGGTAGCGCGCGGGGCCTCAAGTGGCTCAACACCGCTTATGCCGGGGTCGACTGGCTGCCGCTGGCGGAGTTCGCGGCGCGCGAGGTGATGCTGACGTGCGGCTCCGGGCTGACCGCCGGCCAAGTGGCCGAATGGGCGGTGCTGACGATGCTCGCGGTCGCCAAGGATTACCCCGCGGTGGTGCGCGCGCAGGACCGGCACGAGTGGCTGGTCGCGCCGCCCGGCGTGCGCGACCTGGCGGGCAGCCGCGCGCTGATCCTCGGCCACGGCGCGATCGGGCAGGCGCTTGAGCGCATGCTCAAGGGGTTCGGCGTCGAAGTCACCGCGGTCAGCAGCCACCGTCCTCAGGGCTGGCGCAGCCATCTGGCGGAATTCGAGTGGATCGTTCTCGCGCTCCCTGGCACGCCGGCGACGCGCGGGATCATCGGCGCGGCCGAGCTGGCGGCAATGAACCCGGCGACGGTGCTGGTGAACTTCGCCCGTGCCGATTGCGTCGATCAGCCCGCGCTGGTCGCGGCGCTGGCGGAGAAGCGGATTGCCGCCGCAGTCCTCGACCTGACCGATCCCGAACCGCTGCCACCCGAGCACCCGCTGTGGGCGCTCCCCAACGCGCACATCACCATGCACTTGTCGGGAATCCCCACCCCGGCGAGCCACCAGCGCGCGGCCGAGCGGTTCGTGCGCAACTGCGACCGCTTCCGCGCCGGCGAACCGCTCGACGCCCAGGTCGACCTGGCGAAAGGCTACTGATGGCCGGGCCGCTCCCCGATTGCGAGGCGCTCGACGCCGCCGACCCGCTGGCGCGATTCCGCGACCGTTTCGTGTTGCCTGAAGGGGTGACCTACCTCGACGGCAATTCGCTAGGCGCCCTGCCGCGCGCGACTTCCGCGCGGCTGGCCGCCGTGGTCGAGCAGGAATGGGGCGAGGGGCTGATCCGCAGCTGGAACGCCGCCGGATGGATCGACGCACCGCACCGCGTCGGCGCCAAGATCGCGCGACTGATCGGCGCGGCCGAGGATGAAGTGGTGGTGGCCGATTCGACCTCGGTCAATATTTACAAGCTGCTGTGCGCCGCGCTGGCGGCCGATCCTCGCCGCACCGTCCTGCTGACCGAGCCCGACAATTTCCCCACCGATCTCTATATCGCGCAAGGTATCGCCGAAGCGTGCCCCGGTGTGACCGTGCGCACCCTGCCGCGCGACGCGATCCTCGACGCGCTTGGCCCCAGCACCGTGCTGCTGCTGACCCACGTGCACTACAAAAGCGGCGCGCGGTTCGACATGGCGGCGGTTGAGCGCCGCGCGGCGGAGGTCGGCGCGGTGGTGGTGTGGGACCTGAGCCATAGCGCGGGCGGGCTCCAGCTCGACCTCGCGGGCGATCGGGCACAGCTGGCAGCGGGGTGCGGGTACAAATACCTCAATGGCGGACCGGGCGCGCCGGCGTTCCTGTATGTTGCGCGCGCGCTGCAGAGCCAGCTGATCTCGCCGCTGACCGGGTGGATGGGACACGCCGCGCCGTTCGCCTTCTCCGACCGGTACGAGCCGGCCGCGGGCCTCGCCCGGTTTCTGTGCGGCACTCCGCCGATCCTCGGCCTTGCGGCGCTCGAATGCGGGGTCGATATCGTGCTCGAGGCCGGGATCGAGGCGTTGGCGCACAAAGGCCGCGCGCTCGGTGACCGGTTCATCGCCGAAGTGGCGGCGTGCTGTCCCGGGTTGGAGCTGGCTTCGCCTCGCGATGCCACCGCGCGCGGCAATCACGTCTCGTTCCGCCACCCGCACGGCTATGAAGTGGCGCAGGCGCTGATTGCGCGTGGAGTGATCGGCGATTTCCGCGATCCCGACCTGGTTCGCTTCGGGTTCGCCCCGCTCTACACCCGGTTCGCCGACGTCCGCCACGCGGCACAGACACTCGGCGAAGTGCTGGCGCGCGAACTGTGGCGCGAGCCGCGCTTTGCCGAGCGCGCTTCCGTCACCTAGGTAGCGGCGCAGCAATCGAGCGGTCGGGACAAGCTTTTCTTTGCAATCGTTGCCGCATTATGGTGCTGCATATCGGCCGGTCGATCGGCAAGGAGCGGCATGGGGCGCGAGCACTCTGAAGGTGACATCATCCTG
>JBDSUJ010000050.1:0-32198 GCA_039927815.1 Croceibacterium sp.
GCTCACGGCCCTCGGGCGGCAGTTGGGTGAGCGCGCGGGCAGCAGGGCCGATACGCGTGAAATAGGCCGCCGCATCTCCGATCGGATCGGTTCCCGCTCCAGCTACCATCGCGAAATCGAACGGCTCGAACTCGATTCCGATCCAACCTGCCTCACCCAGCAACCGAGCTACCCGCGCCTGATCGGCGAACGCGAACGGACCCGGTTCATCCCCGGACGACGCCTCCACCGCGGGCAGGAGCTTGCCGATCTCGGTAAAGAACGGATTCTCGCTCGGCTCGCGAAAGCACGAGAACAGCAGCGAGGCACCCGGGGCGGCGATCTCCGCCAGGTGGCCAAATGCGGCGACCGGGTCACTGAAGAACATCACGCCATGGCGGGAAATGAGCAGATCGGGCGCGAAGCCGTCCGCCGGGCGCCAATGTGCCGCATCCCCAAGCGCAAAGGAAACATTGGCGAGGTTAGTGCCGCGCGTGCGCGCCGCGTCGATCAGTGACTGAGAAATATCGACTCCGACCACCTCGACATAAGGGCGCCCGCGTCCAAGCGCCAGGGACAGCTCGCCCGCGCCACAACCGACATCGAGGGCTTGGCTGAAATCGAACTGGCGGCTCCGAAGCAGCAGTCGCTCGGTGAGCGGCGCGAAGCCGCGGTCCGTGCGCCGCCACTCGGCGGCCCAGCTTTCGCCCGACCGCCCTTTCCAGTCGCTTGCATCGGTCATCATGAAGTGACTGCCTGCCCTGTTTGGACGGCTTTAGCGCGTTGTCAGGCGAAACATAGACCAAACTAGATCATACAAGCCGAGGCCGGCGCGGGCCCCAAAGGGCAACCGCGCCGGCTCCGGTTTCGCATCCACGGCCCGCTCGCTGGTATAACGAGGCCGCGCTGCTCGAGGATCAGATGTCGTCGTCCGCGTCCGGGCCCGCCATCATTTCCTCCGCCACCGCGTCGGTTCGGCTGCGGATCGCAGCTTCGAGGCGGTCGCAAGTCTCGCGATTTTCTTTCAGGTACTGCTTGGCGTTCTCGCGGCCCTGGCCGATCCGGATCGAATCGTAGGAGAACCAGCTGCCCGACTTCTCGACCAGCCCGGCCTTGACGCCGAGATCGAGAATTTCGCCGATCTTAGAAATGCCCTGGCCGTACATGATGTCAAACTCGACCTGCTTGAACGGCGGCGCGACCTTGTTCTTGACGACTTTGACGCGCGTGGTGTTGCCGATAATCTCGTCCCGGTCTTTGATCTGGCCGGTGCGGCGGATGTCGAGGCGCACGCTGGCGTAGAACTTGAGCGCGTTGCCGCCGGTGGTGGTCTCGGGATTGCCGTACATCACCCCGATCTTCATCCGCAGCTGATTGATGAAGATCACCATGCAGCGCGAGCGGCTGATCGAGCCGGTCAGCTTGCGCAGCGACTGGCTCATCAACCGGGCCTGCAGGCCGACGTGCGAATCGCCCATCTCGCCCTCGATCTCGGCCCGCGGGACCAGCGCGGCGACCGAATCGATCACCAGCACGTCGATCGCGTTCGAGCGCACCAGCGTGTCGACGATTTCGAGCGCCTGCTCGCCGGTATCGGGCTGGCTGACGATCAGTTCGTCGATGTCGACCCCGAGCTTCTTGGCATAGACCGGATCGAGCGCGTGCTCGGCATCGACGAACGCGGCGGTGCCGCCGCCCTTCTGCGCTTCGGCGATGACATGGAGCGCCAGCGTGGTCTTGCCCGAGCTTTCCGGGCCGTAGATTTCGATTACCCGGCCGCGCGGCAGGCCGCCGACGCCGAGCGCGATGTCGAGCCCGAGCGAGCCGCTCGAGATCGTCTCGACCTGCATCGTTTCCTTCTGGCCCAGCTTCATCGCCGAGCCCTTGCCGAATGCGCGGTCGATCTGCGCGAGCGCGGCGTCGAGCGCCTTCTGACGGTCCACGGATTCCTTCTCCACCAGCTTCAATTCCGCCGCCATGACATGGCCTCCGTCAGTTGCCTAGGGTTGCACTCAAACTCATCGAGTAACCGCCATGTATCGCGTTTGTTCTTGTGGAACAAGTGGAGAACGTACTTTTAAATATACGACCCGTTTTGAGCCTCCCCGCCCGTGAGGAACCGAATCCGAGATGGCTCGCTGTCGTGGAAAGGAGATTTGCGATGCTAGGCAGGATTCTCGGCGGCCTGATCGGCGCCCGGACGGCGAAATACGAAGGCATGGACCAAGGGGGTGGAGCACTGATCGGAGCGCTGGCTATCCCGCTGATGCGCCGGTTCGGGTTGCCTGGCATGATTGCCGCGGCTGCCGGCGGTTACGCGCTCAAGAAATACAACGAACGGCGCCTGGCCCCCGATCCGTCGCAGAAAACCGGTGCCTCGCCCACGGTTCGCCCGGGCGCGACCTAACGGCTGTTCGCGCGCAGCACTTCGCCCACTTTGGCGGCGATCTGGGCGACACTGAACGGCTTGGGCAGGAAGTGCATCGCCTCGATGTCGATCTCGCGGCGCAATTGCTCCTCGGCGTAGCCTGACATGAACAGTACCGGCAGTCCCGGCGCCAGCTGCCGGATCTCGCGCGCCATCGCCGGCCCGTCCATGCTTGGCATCACCACGTCGCTGACCACCAGGTCGAAGTCGGGGTTCTGGCGCACGGCCTCAACCCCCTCGTCGCCGTCGGACGCGGTCACAACGGTGTAGCCGTGGCGGGTCAGCGCCCGTTCGGCGACCGCGCGCACCATGTCTTCGTCCTCGACCAGCAGGATCCGCCCGCCGCCCGACCACTCTCGCACGGCCTCCTCGGGGTCGGGTTTGCGCAGCTCTTCCTCGGTCGCATGATAGACCGGCAGGTAGACGGTGAAGCGCGCGCCGCGCACCGTTCCGTCGGGGTTCTGCAGGTTGTCGGCGAAGATGAACCCGCCCGACTGCTTGACGATGCCGTAGACCGTCGACAGCCCGAGCCCGGTGCCCTTGCCCTGTTCCTTAGTGGTGAAAAACGGCTCGAAAATCTTGCCCAGGTGCGCGGGCGGAATCCCGCCGCCGGTGTCCTCGGCGATCAGGACGGTATAATCGCCGCTCGGGATAATCTCGCTCCCCATCCGGCGCACGTCCTTGGCCTGAACCCGGCGGGTCGCGAACGTCAGCGTGCCGTGGGCGTGCTCGCCCTTCTTGCCCTGGATCGCGTCGCGGGCGTTGACGGCGAGGTTGATGATGACTTGCTCGAGCTGGCGCGGGTCGGCGCGGACCGCTCCCAGATCGCGATCGTGATGCGTCTTGAGCGTGATCTTGGCGCCGAGGAGGCGTTTGAGCAGCTGGCCGACTTCCGCGATGATGTCGGGCAGTTGCAGGACTTCGGGCTGGAGGGTCTGCTGGCGGCTGAACGCAAGCAGCTGGCGCGTCAGACTGGCCGCGCGGTTGGAGTTGGCCTTGATCTGCTGGATGTCGTCGTAATCGCTGTCACCCGGGGTGTGCCGCAACAGCATCAGGTCGCAATAGCCGATGATCGCGGTCAGCACGTTGTTGAAATCGTGCGCCACCCCGCCCGCCAGCTGACCGACCGCCTGCATCTTCGTCGCTTGCGCGACCTGACGCTTGAGCCGGGTCTCCTCGGTGGTGTCGGCCAGGCTCAGCAACACCGCCGCTTCGCCCAGCCCGCGCACTCCCGCCAGCCCGAGCGAAACCGGCTCCTCCGGATCGGCGCGCAGACGCACCGCGATGTCGCCGCTGGTCGCCGGGCCCTGGCCAAAGCGGCGCGCGGCGTCGGACATCGCGGTCTTGTCCTGCCGCACGACCAGGTCTGAAGGGTAAGGCGGAAGCGGCTTGCCGTCGATCCCGGCCGCGCGCCGGAACGCCGGGTTGGCGAACAGGAAATGCCCGTCGCGATCGGTCATCGCCAGGCCCAGCGGCAGCTGTTCGAGCAGGGCTTCAAGCTGCGGGGTATGCGCGCGCGAATCGCCGGCCCAGCCCCCCAGCCCGGCCGCGCTGTCGAACAGCAGCATCAGCGAGGGCGCATCGCCGGCTGCGGCGCCGTCGCTCGCGGGATCGGCGAGCGGGACGTTGACCAGCGTCTGCGGGCTACCCTTGCGGCCCTCGCGCGCGAAATAGATGCGCTCACGCTCGTCGGAGCGGAGCAGCGCGGCGAAATCCTGCCCGTGCATGGTCGCGTGCTCGTCCCCGATGCCGCGCCGGGCAAAACCCGGATTGGCGGCGCGAATGGTCCCGTCGGGCGCGACCAGCGCCACTTCCAGGCCAGCCGCGCTGAGCACCCGCCCGAACGGCCCGGTCAGGTACTTGCCGACCCCGATCAGCGGATCCTGCCGGATCACCGGCGCGAACCGCCACACCAGGAACGCATCGCCGCGCCCCGCGCGCTGGGCCGTGGCGGTCCATTCGCCGCGCTCATCGGCGACCGCGAGCTCGCCGCTGTCGCCGTCGCGCCACGCGATCCGGGCCGCGGCATTGAGCCGCTCGACCGAAGCGGCGTCGAGGCCCATTCGGGGCGGCGCCGCGGCGGAACCGAACCATTCCTCGTAAGCGCCGTTGCCGCACACCAGCCGGTTGGCGCGGTCGGTGATGGCGACGGCGATACCGGGGCTGTCGATCGCGGCCACCGTCACCGACCAGTCGGGCAGCGCGCTATCGGCCACCATGCCCGATACCGGCCGGCGGCGCGCGGCCGCGAACGCGATCAGGCCGAGCACGGCCAGGCCGCCGGCATAGGCCAGCGTCACCACGCTGCTGCGGGTGACCAGCTGGATCAAAGCGATGCTGGCGAGGACGGCCGCGGCCACCGCCAGCCCGTCGCCCAGCCGGCCTGGATCGCGCTCGCTCAGCAGGCTCATGCCGCGGCCGCCCGCCGCGCGCGCGCTTCGGCCAGCCGCCGGTGGCGTTTGCGCGCGATCCATAATCGCCACGCGAAGCTGCTGGCGAGATAGCCGACCGACGCGAGCACGCTGGCGATCACCAGCAGGCCGAAGGCGGTGT
Organism: Croceibacterium sp.; assembly: GCA_039927815.1. Lineage (GTDB taxonomy): Bacteria > Pseudomonadota > Alphaproteobacteria > Sphingomonadales > Sphingomonadaceae > Croceibacterium_A. Next base: position 4,961 of record JBDSUJ010000050.1, read on the forward strand.
CGAGACCCGCGCCGGTCAATTGCTGGAGCAAGTGGTCGGTCTGGGTCGCCTGCATCGTCTCGCTGATCGGCTGGATCTGCGTGGCCGCATCGACATGGAGCAGCCATTCGCCGACACGATACGCGAGCGCGACCAGGAACACGTAAATCACCGGGAACCCGATGAACGTCGCGGCCAGCGCGGCGGGGATATTGGCGCGCACGAACACCGCCAGGAACGCCGCCACGACAAAGTGCGCGAGCGGGATCATCACCCCGATGAACAGCCCCAGCGCCACTCCGCGGGGGACCGAGCGGCGAGTGAAGCGCCACAGCTCCGACCGCAGCAGACGATCCGCGAACGGGCGCATGAAGCGATTGCGTTCGAGCTGCTCGCGCGTGGGCAGGTGGCGCTGCAGCCACCCGATCGCGCCGCCGGGCTCAGTCAAGCGCGTCACCGCGCGCCGCCGCCCGCCGCGTCCGCGCGCGCTGCAGCCGGTGCTGGCGCCGCCGGGCGGTACGCCAGCTCCAGAACCACCCGGTCGCGAGGTAGCTCGCGGCCGCGACCACCACCGCGATGACCACCAGCCCGAACGCTGTCACCAGCGTTGCCCCCGTCAGCCATTCGAGCGCGCGCCCGAATTCGGTGTTGTGCATGGTCGAACTGACCGGGGCAACCACGCTGGCGCTGTCGATCCGCAGCAGGAACCCGCCCACGTGGTACGCGCCGATCCAGATGAACGGCGTGGTCAGTGGGTTGGTGACGAACGTCGCCATCGCCGCGACCGGCACGTTGGCGCGGACCGAGAAGCTGAGCAGCGCCGCGAGCACGATCTGCGCGAATGGCACGATGATCCCGATCAACAGCCCCAGCGCGACCCCGCGCGGGACCGAGCGGCGGGTGAAGCGCCACAGCTCCGAGCGCAGCACGCGGTGCGCGAACGGGCGGATGAAGCGGTTGCGCTCCATCTGCTCGCGGGTCGGCATGTGGCGCTGTGCCCAGGCGGTCAACTTGCTGGTCATGATCGGGTCGTTCTTACGGAGGGAATGGGTTGAAGGCGAGAGGGCTGCGTCAGCCCCGGTCGCGCAGCAACCGCGCCTTGTCGCGCTTCCAGTCGCGTTCCTTCATCGTCTGGCGCTTGTCGTGGGTCTGCTTGCCTTTCGCCAGCGCCAGTTCGACCTTGGCCCGGCCGCGCCCGTTGAAATAGATCGACAGCGGGATCAGCGTCATCCCCTTGCGCTCGACCGCGCCGATCATCTTCTCGATCTCGCGTTCGTGCAGCAGCAGCTTGCGCGCGCGCTTGGGCTCATGGTTGTAGCGGTTGCCGTGGCTGAATTCAGGGATGTTGGCGTTGATCAGCCACGCCTCGCCCTCGTGGACCTGGGCGTAGGCCTCCGCGATCGAGCCTTCGCCGAACCGCAGGCTCTTTACCTCGGTGCCGCTCAGCGCGATCCCCGCCTCGAACTTGTCCTCGATAAAATAATCGAATCGCGCGCGCCGGTTTTCGGCGACAGTTTTGACCTTGTCGAATTCAGGAGGGGTCGGGCGCGCCATGGGACGCGCCATGTAGGGCCTCGCTTGGCTAAGCGAAAGGTGGGAACTACCCGCCGGCCCCGCGCGATCTGACGGTGAAAGGAGACCCGCTATGCCCCGCGGAGACAAGAGCGCCTACACCGACAAGCAGAAGCGCCAGGCCCGGCACATCGAGGAGGGCTACAAACAGCGCGGAACGCCGAAGAAAGAGGCCGAGCGCGCGCCTGGGCGACCGTCAACAAGGAGGACGGCGGCGGCAACCTGTCCGGCTCGGGCCGCGGCCAGCCGGACGCCCATGTCTCGTCATCGCGCGGCGGTAAGGCACACAAGTCCGGCTCACCCGAACAGCGCAGCGCGGCCGCCCGCAAGGGGTGGGACACCCGACGGCGAAACGCCAAGGCTTGACCACTTTACGCAGCACTCCACCGGCGCGTAAGCTCTCGCCCGAGGGAGGATTGCGAGATGGCGACAGCGGCGAACGAGCGGCAACCGGCAGAGCTGACCGCCGCGCAGATTCTCGCCAACGTGCAGGCGCTGGCGCCGGCGATTGCCGCGCGCTCAGAAGAAATCGAACGCTTGCGCCGCCTACCGCCCGACTTGGTCGCCGATTTGCGCGCGGCGGGCGTGTTCCGGATGGGCCGTAGCCGGGCCAAGGGCGGCCCGCAGATGACCGTGCCGCAGCACCTGGAAGTGATCGAGGCGCTGGCTTACGCCGACCCCTCGGTCGGGTGGTGCGTCAAGATCGGCACGGACAGCGGGCTGCTCGCCGAATTCCTGCCCCCCGCCGCGTCGGCCCGGCTGCTGCCCGAGCCGGATATGATCACCGCCGGACAATTCACCACCGCGCACGGCGATCTCGAAACCGTCGACGGCGGCTATCGGCTGACCGGCCGGTTTCCATTCGGCAGCGGTGTGACTCACGCCGACGTGGTGATGAGCGGCGGCGCGCTGGTCGCCGGAGGACAGCCAGTGATCGGGCCGGGCGGGATGCCCGAAGGCCGCCTGGCGTTCTGCCGCGCGGACCAGCTGACGGTGGAGGATACCTGGCACACGCATGGCCTGCGCGGCAGCGGCAGTTGCCATTATCGCGCCGACGGGGTGTTCATTCCCGAAGATCAGGCGCTGCGCATCCAACCCGCCCTGTTCGCTGGTCGCGAGCCGCTATATTCGAGCGGGTTCAACTGGGTCACGACCATGGCCGCAGTCCCGCTCGGCACCGCCCGCCGCGCGCTTGACGAGGCCAAGGCGCTGATCGCCACGCGCAAGGCGGGCCTCCCGCCGCGACCGATGGGCGAGACGGTGCAGGCGCGCGAGACAGTGGCGCGGGCTGAGACCGCGTGGGGCGCCGCACACGCCTTCCTGTACCGCGCGGCCGACGAATTCTGGTGCGAGCTGGAGCGCGGCACCCCGGCGCTCGCAACCAAGGGCCGCCTGGCGCTTGCCAACGTCAATTCTTTCCGCATGGCCGCCGAGGTCACCCGCCAGCTGTTCGACTTGATCGGTGCCAATGTCGTGTTTCAGGGTTCGGTGCTCGAACGGCTGGCGCGCGATGCCCTCACGCTCAACCAGCACATGATCGTCGCCCAGCCGGCGGTGGAGACTTACGGCGCGATGATGCTCGGGCAGGAGCACCCCTCGCCGCTGTACTGAGCTAGGCGATCCCGGCGTTTGCCAGCGCCGCATCGACCGCAGCCCGCGCGGCCTCGCTGGCGGGCGCGATCGGGAGGCGGGTTTCGGCAGTGAGCCAATCATGCAATTTCGCCAGGGCATATTTGGTGGGTGACGGGCTGGCGTCGGCGAACAGCGCCTTGTGGAGCGGCAGCAGGCGTTCGTTGAGCGCGCGCGCGGTCGCGTAATGGCCGGCCGCGGCGGCGGCGTGGAACTCGGCGCACAGCCGGGGGGCGACGTTGGCGGTGACCGAGATGCACCCGACCTGACCATACGCATAGCCGCCGAGCGCGAGCGGATCGTCACCCGACAGCTGGCAGAAGGTTGCTGCCTGCTCGGGCCCCAGCCCGATCCGGTGCTGCGCAACGCGCTGCAAGTCGCCGCTGGCGTCCTTGATCCCGACGATTTGCGCGGGGAAGCGGCGCGCCAGTTCGATCACCGTGTCGGGCAGCAAGTCGGTCACCGTGCGGCCCGGCACGTTGTACAGCACGATCGGCAGCGTGCTGTTTTCGGCCAGGTGCGAGAAATGCGCCAGCAGCCCCGCCTGGCTGGGGCGGTTGTAGTACGGCGCGACACAGAGCGCGGCATCGGCTCCGCGCTGCGCTGCTGCGGTCAAATGGCCGAGCGCGGTGCGGGTATCGTTGCTGCCGCACCCGGCGATCACCGGGACGCGCCCGGCGGCCTGTTCCACGCACAGCTCGATGACGCGGTAGTGCTCGGCATTGTCCATCGTCGAGGCTTCACCGGTGGTGCCGCACGGGACCAGCGCGCTCGATCCGCTGTCGATCTGCCAGTCGACCAAGGTGCGGAACGCCGCCTCGTCCACCACCCCGCCGCGAAACGGGGTGACAAGTGCCGGAATCGAGCCTGAAAACATTGCTCCGCTCACGCTGTGTCCTGTAGCTGGACCCCGGCGCCGCTTCCTGCGGCAAGTGGGGCCGGTCGTTCACCGCCTGATAAGGAGCCGGTCCGCATAATGTCCAGCATGGTTCGTCGCACGCTCACTGTTGCCTTGCTGGGTTCCGCCCTCCTCGCCTGCCCGGCCCTCGCGCAGGACGCGCAGGAGTGGGACAACGCCCGCGCCCAGATGGTCGCGCGCGAACCCGGCCCGATGGCGCAGGCGGTCAGCCGGTGGCAGCAGCTGTCGGCCAATCCCAATTATGCCTTTGGCGACTACGCCGCGTTCGTGCTCGCCTACCCGGGCTTTCCCGACGAGGACAAGCTGCGCGGTTATGCCGAGAAGAAGCTGGCGACCGATTACGCCGATCCCCGCCAGCTGGTCGCGTTCTTCGACAAGAACCCGCCGCTGACCAACCCGGCCAAGGCGCAATATGCGCTCGCGCTGATGGCCCAGCGGCCCCCTCAGGCGGCAGCACTGGCGCGTGAGGCGTGGCGCGGCGGATCGATGAGCGACGCCGCGTTCGCCGCGTTGACCGCGGCGTACTGGCCGCAATTCACGCCCGACGATCACGATGCGCGGATGGACGCACTGCTGTGGCAGCGCGATCGCGGAGCGGCCGAACGCCAATTGGCTTATGTCTCCCCCGCGCGGCGGGCGGTATTCACCGCGCGGCTGGCGATCCTGCAGGGCAGCGACGGGGCGACCGCCGATCCGGCCGCGACCAGCGATCCCGGCTACCTTTACAACCGCAGCCGCGAGCTGCGCACTGAAAACCGCGAGAACGAAGCGGTCGGCCTGCTGTCCGCGCGACTGCCGCTCGCCCGCCTGCCGCTCAATCCCGAAGCCTGGGTCGACGAACAGCTGAGTGTCGCCAAGCTGGGTGATGCGCGCGGCGCGGTCGCCATCGCCAGCCGGATCGACGAAGCGTTCGCGCCCGGCGCCGACGTGTCCCAGCTCAGCTTCAAGGTGCGCGACGATTACACTTCGCTGATGTGGCTGGGCGGGACGCGCGCGTTCTGGGAGCTGGCCGATCCTCGCACTGCCGCGGTGCTGTTCTACCGCTACGGCGCCGCCGCGCGCACGCCGCAGACCCGCTCAAAGGGATTCTTCTGGGCCGGGCGCGCCGCCGCCCAGGCGAACGACACCGTCAACGCGCAGCGCTATTTCGAACTCGCGGCGCAGTATGACGATCGCTTCTACGGCCTGCTGGCGCTCGATCGTCTGGGCCGCGTGCCGGTGTACGAGGCGATGCCCGACGCCCAGCCGACGCCCGAGGAACGCGCCCGGTTCCTGTCGGCCCCGCTTACACAAGCGGTCACCGAAGTGGCGCGCGATGCGCCATGGAGCGTCGGGATCCGCTTCTACCGCGCGATGGCGAGCCAGGCCAAGACGCTCGGCGAGCACCTGCTGGTGGCCGATTTCGCGCGCCAGATCGGGCGCCGCGACCTCGCGGTGAACCTGGCCGACTATGCCGGCGAGGACGGGCTGCTCAGCTTCACCCGCGTCGGTTATCCCACGCTCAATCCGCCTGCGGGCACCAACTGGACGCTGGTCCACGCAATCACCCGGCAGGAAAGCCAGTTCGCGCAGAATGCGATCAGCTGGGCGGGCGCGCGCGGGCTGATGCAGCTGATGCCGGGCACGGCGCAGGAAGAGGCGCAGAAGGCGGGCATCGCCTACATGTCCGCCTCGCTGGTCGACGATCCGAACTATAATGTGCGGCTCGGCAACAACTACATCGAGCGAATGTACCGCCTGTACGGCAGCTATCCGCTGGCCGCCGCCGCTTACAACGCCGGCCCCGGCAATGTGAACAAGTGGCTGCGTGCCAACGGCGACCCGCGCACCGGCGCGATAGGATGGGTTGACTGGATTGAGCGGATTCCGATTTCCGAGACTCGCGGCTATGTCCAGCGGGTGCTCGAGAACGCAGTGGTCTACGAGCAGCTTTATCCCGAGAAAACGACGTACCGCCGCGGTCGTTCGATGACCGAACTGCTGCGCTGAAACCGGCCGACAATCCGATCACGCCGGCCGGCCTGGCGGCATTGCGCGCGCGGTACGACCACTTGCTGGGCGACGAGCGGCCCAGGATCGTCGAGATCGTCAGCTGGGCGGCGGGCAACGGCGACCGTAGCGAGAACGGCGATTACCTCTATGGCCGCAAGCGGATGCGCGAGATCGACCGCGAACTGACGCACCTCGCCCGGCGGATGAAAGCCGCCAAGGTGATCGATCCCGCGCGCGCGCTCGACCGTGACCACGCCTGGTTCGGCGCTACCGTCACCATCGCCGGCGAAGACGACGAGGCGCGCACCGTCACGCTGGTGGGCGATGACGAGCAGGACGCCAGTGCCGGCCGGATCGGCTGGAGCGCCCCCATAGCCCGCGCCCTGCGCGGCGCCGCGGTCGGCGACCTCAGAACCGTGCGTCTGCCCGCCGGGGAGAAAGAATGGGAAGTGCTCGGCGTCGAATATCCCTAAAAGGCCCCCAAAGCTAACCGCCGGTGTCCCGAGGATCGCAATTTGCGAATTGAGCCAGAATGTACGAAGGTCCCGGCGGGATCGGGAGTTGCAGAATAAACCGCAAAACCATTGCCGCCCTGATCGCGATGGCAGCCGTCACGGCGTCCGCGCCGGCGCTGGCGCACCACCAGTGGGGCACGTATCGCTGGGCCACGCTGGGCACCGGTTTGCAAGTGAAGGTGAACGCGGCGCTGACCGCCTCGGGGGGTTGGGGCGCTACCGTCAACGGCGCCGTCCAAGCTTGGAATGCGACCGGTGCCTTGACGCTCAACAATCCTTACACCCCTAGCGGGGCAAGCACCAAGAGGTGCGACCCGATCGCCAAGGAAATCCTCGTCTGCAACGACGCTTACGGGCAGCGCGGCTGGCTCGGGATCGCGTCCATTTGGACTGACAGCCGCGGCCACATCTCGAAAGCCACCACCAAGCTCAATGACAGCTACTTCACCCTGCCGAAGTACAATACCGCCTCGTGGCGTATGATGGTGGCGTGCCAGGAGATCGGCCACGACTTCGGACTCGATCATCAAGACGAAGCTTTCGACAACTACAACCTCGGCACCTGCATGGATTATACGAATTATCCCGACGGCGGGATCCATGGCGTGGTCGATTACGGTCCCAACAACATCGGCCTCAACCCACACGACAACGAAGAGCTGAACATCATCTACCTGACCCCCGTGACCAGCAACGACGGCTACAGTTCCGCCAACTCGCTCAGTTACCCGCCCAGCTCAAGCACGACCCGAGGACAGCCGCTGCAGGACTTCGAAGCGGGAAGCGGCGACGGACCGGCTGAGTGGGGGCGGCCGGTTCGGCGCGACACCAAGGGGCGCCCCGACATGTTCATCCACGACTTCCCTGATGGGCGCAAAGTGATCACCCACGTCTTCTGGGCGCTGGAAACCACCGCCGCCGAGGTGCGCTAATCCCGGCGCGGCGCGCAGGTCAATCACGTCAGCTATTAACGCCCGCTTTCAACTCAAAGCGCACATAAGGGCGGGAATTTCCCGACATCTCCGGGCCTGCCAAGGTTTTGGAACTTGCTACCACGGCCACCCGTTTACCGCCCGCTCGTGAGCCATCCGGCGGATCGGCCTCGGCGCAATGTTCGGGCGTAATCGTGACAGAACCGTTCATTTTTACCAAAGCGCATCCTTCCCAGGCGCCGAAAATCGACGGCGGGAGCGTGGTTGCGATTAGCGGACGGCTTTTGCGGTCGAAACTTCAGCCCGCGCTTGTGATGTTGTAACATCATGTCTAGAGCGCGCGTCGATTGTTCGACGGGATTGCCATGCCTCGTTTTCGTTATCTGCTTGTGCTTGCCCTCATACCGGTCCCCGCGTTCGCTCAGGCACCCGCGCCGGCGGGATCGCGGCCCGCGCCCGCTACTGATCCGAGCGTTGCTTCCGACGCTGTCATAGTCGTGACCAGCACGCGTCGCCGCGACGACGACGTGCTTGGCAACGTCGCGGTTCTCAGTGGGTCGGCGCTCGCCGCCGAGGCGCGGCCGACGATTGGCGAGACTCTCGCCAGCCAGCCGGGGGTAGCCGCCGCGGGCTCCGGGCCCAATGTTGCCAAGCCGGTTCTCAGGGGGCTCGCGGGAGACCGCATCCGCATCCTCACCGATGGGATAGGCAGCCTCGATGTTTCGTCCTCGTCGAGCGACCACGCGGTCGCGATCAATCCGCTGACCGCTGAATCGATCGAGATCCTCCACGGGCCCGCCGCCCTGATCTTCGGCTCCTCGGCGATCGGCGGGCTGGTGAACGTGATTGAGGCGCGCATTCCCCGCCGCATGCCCGAAGCGCCGCTCGGGGCCAAGGCGTTGCTAGGCTATGGCAGTGCCGCCAACGAGCGCCTGGCGAGCGGCAAGATCGATCTTCCACTCACGGGCCACATCGTGGTTCACGGCGATGCGAGTTGGACCAGGAACGACAACCTGAGGACCGGTGGCTACATTCTGGCGGGCCCACTTCGCCGGCAGGCGGCCGCCAGTCGCGCTGCCGATATCCGCGCGCTCGCCGACCTCAAGGGCGAACTGCCCAACAGCGACGGGCGCACGTTCGAGGCGGCCGGGGCGCTCGCGTACATCGATGGCGGGCTCAACGTCGGGGCCTCGGTCACGCGCCATACCGCGTTTTACGGCGTTCCCATTCGCTATTCGCTCGACCCCGCGATCGAAGCCGAAGCGACGCACATCGACGTTCACCAGACCCGCTACGATGGTCGGGCGGAGATTCCGCTCGGGGGATTCTTCCAGCAAGCCAAGGTGCGGGGCGGATATTCCAATTATCGCCACGCCGAGATCGCCGGCGATGGCACGATCGGCAGCGAGATCTTCTCGAAAGGCGGCGAAGCGCGGATCGACCTCGTCCAGCGAGACCAACCATCAGGCTGGGGCGGCGCGTCAGGGCTGCAAGTTGTCGACATCAGGCAGCATATCGAAGGGGACGAGCAGTTCCTCCCGCCGACGCGCCAGCGCACGCTGGGCCTGTTCACGGTCCAGCACACCGAGCACGGGCCGTTCCGTATCGAGGCGGGGGCCCGGTTCGAGCACAACCAACTTGAGGCCGACGCGAGCGCGGCGGTCGGCAATCCGGCCCTCGAACGGCGCTTTTCGACCGTGTCGCTTTCGCTCGGGGGGCGTCTCACGTTCGCGCCCGACTGGAGTTTAGGAGTCAACGTCGCGCGTTCACAGCGCGCGCCCTCGACCGAGGAACTGTTCGCCAATGGCCCACACGGCGGCAACGCCAGTTTCCAGATCGGCGACACCGGCCTCGATATCGAGAAAAGCGTGGGCCTCGAAGCAACCCTCAGGCACGCGTCTTCCGACTTCGACTTGAGCGCGACCGTCTACGCCAGTCGCTATTCCAACTTCCTGTACGAGGCGTCCACCGGGGCCATCGTGGCCAATCTGCCGGTGTATCAGACGCGGCAGGGTCGGGCAGACTACGTCGGGATTGAGCTCACCGCCGAGGCACCGCTCGGCACTTTCGCCGGCTTTGCGTGGAGTGCCGAAGCGCTGGCCGACGCGACCCATGCAACCATCCGCGGCTTTGGTCCTGCTCCCCTGATCCCGCCCGTAAGAGTACAGGGCGCAGTTACCGCAAAGCGCGGGGCGTTCGCCGCCAAGCTCGCGCTGGAGCACGACTGGGCCCATCGCCGGACCGCACCGATCGAAACGGAGACCCCCGGCTTCACACTCGTGGATGCCAGCATCGCGTGGGTCCCGATGGCAGAGCGGCCCGATTTCAGTCTGACGCTCGCCGCCGACAATTTGCTCGACGTGGAAGCGCGGCGCTCCACCAGTTTGCTGAAAGACTACGCCCCGACCGCCGGCCGCGATATCCGCCTGACCGCAACGCTGAACTACTAACCAGGACGCCTGCAACTGTCGCGCGACAGCGGACGTTTGGCGAGCCATTTTCCTACCTCGTCCGGGCCTGCTAGGGCTATGGGAATGGTTACGCCGATCACCCGTTTCCCCCACGCCCCTCCGCTATCTGGCGGATCGGCCTCGTGGCGCTCTCACTCCATCAAACCCGCAGGAATCCTTGCGTTGCTGCGGGCGACACGAATTGCAGGATGTGTCGCTTGTGTCGCTCTCGCCGGCCCGCTTGAGGCGCGGGACAGCCTGGGCGTGTTCGGCCAGTGGGGGGCGTTTCGCGATCCGGCTGTACCGCGCTGTTATGCCATCGCGGCGGCCCTGAGCGAACGGCCCGAGCAAGCTGGCTATGCCAGCGTCGGAACATGGCCGCGGCGGCAAGTGCGCGGGCAGGTGAGCCTGCGCCTGTCACGCACGCTCGCCGCGTCGTCCGCGATCCGGCTGGCGATCGGCGAGCAGCGGTTCCAGCTGACCGGCGGCGGGGCCAAGGCGTGGGCGGCAGACCCGCGGATGGACGCCGCAATCGTCGCGGCGATGCGCTCCGCCCGTTCGCTCAGTGTCACCGCCACCGACCGCGCCGGACGGCGCTTCACCGATCGCTACCGGCTCGACGGGGCGGCGACGGCGCTGGACGCGGCCACCGTAGGCTGCGCCAAGGTGCGGTGAAGCGGGCGTTGAGCCGCGCTGGTAAGTCGCCACCGTTTCGCCTATATCGTCCGCTCTCATGGCAGACACCGCACTTATGCCGATCCCGGGTCAGATCGATCCGGTCACCGTCGCTCGCGCGGTGACGCCGCGCGCCGATGGCCGGGTCGACGTGATGGGGCTTACGCGCCCGCAGATCGCCGCGCTGTTCGCCGAAGCGGGCCTCGACCCGAAGCAGGCCAAGCTGCGCGCCAAGCAGGTGTTCCACTGGCTCTACCATCGCGGCGTGACCGGGTTCGACGCGATGACCGATATTGCCAAGACAATGCGCCCGTGGCTGGCGGAACGGTTCGTGATCGGCCGGCCCGAAGTAGTCGAGGCCCAGCATTCGAGCGACGGCACCCGCAAGTGGTTGCTGCGCACCGACGACGGCCACGACTTCGAGATGGTGTTCATCCCCGACGAGACGCGCGGCACGCTGTGCGTTTCGAGCCAGGTCGGGTGCACGCTCAATTGCCGGTTCTGCCACACCGGGACGATGCGACTGGTGCGCAACCTGACCCCCGGCGAGATCGTCGGCCAGGTCATGCTGGCGCGCGATGCGCTGGGCGAATGGCCGAACGCCGCGACATCGTCCCGGCGAACGTTGGGACCTCGTGCCGTCGAGCATGACGATGAGGATCCGGGTCTTCGCCGCGACGACGATGAGGCCGAATATACCGCCGACGGCCGGCTGCTGACCAACATCGTGATGATGGGCATGGGCGAGCCGCTGTATAATTTCGACAACGTGCGCGACGCGCTCAAGCTGGTGATGGACGGCGACGGACTCGGCCTGTCGCGCCGCCGCATCACGCTCTCGACCAGCGGGGTAGTGCCGCTAATGGCGCGCGCGGGCGAAGAGATCGGGGTCAACCTCGCGGTCAGCCTCCATGCCACCACCAAGGCGGTGCGCGACGAGATCGTCCCGCTCAACCGCAAGTACGGCATCGAGGAACTGCTCGAGGCCTGCGCGGCGTATCCCGGATCGTCGAACGCGCGGCGGATCACCTTTGAATACGTGATGCTCAAGGACAAGAACGACAGTGACGACGACGCGCGCGAGCTGGTGCGGCTGATCAAGCACTATCAGCTCCCGGCCAAGGTCAACCTGATCCCGTTCAATCCGTGGCCGGGCGCGCCATACGAATGCTCGACCCCCGAGCGGGTCAGGCGGTTTTCCAACCTCGTGTTCGAAGCCGGCATCAGCGCACCGGTCCGCACCCCGCGCGGGCGCGACATCGATGCCGCGTGCGGCCAGCTCAAGACCTCGGCCGAGAAAAAGACCCGCGCCGAGCTCGACCGCCTCGCCGACGAAAAGCAGGCCGCGCTCGGCTGAGCGCCGGGCCTAATATGCCAGGCGCGTGCCGATCTTGAAGGTCGTACCCGCCGGGCTGAACAGCAGCGTGTTGCCGGTCCCGTGTGATCCCGGATTGAGCGGCGGCGTGGTGTTGAACACATTGTCGGCGCCCGCGAACACCACCGCGCTGCGCTCCCCGGCCAGATCAAGCCGATACGTGGCGAGAAGATCAACATACGTGCGCGACGGCACCGTGTTGAGGTTGGAGCTGAATCCGCCATTCGTGCCGGTGAGGGAGAAATTGGGGTCGTCCGGGCCGATGAAGGCCGAGTTGTAGAAGCCCTTGTCGATGTAGCGGACGTGAGTGTTGAAGGAGAAGCCGTCGAGCGTCCAGGTGAGCATGCCGTCGAACGTCCACTTGGGCGGGCCCCCGGGGAAACCGCCGCGCAGTCCGGTCTGGCCGGCGCGATCAACAGGACCGACCGAATCGACGGTTATGAAGTCCTTCACGTAGTTGGCGAGCACGCGCGCATCGAGCCCCCCGAGGCTGCCCAGCGGCTGGCGATAATCGAGTTCGAAATCGATGCCCTTGGTGATCAGCTGGTTGACGTTCTGGAGGACGTCGTCGACCTGGCTGATCTGCCCGGTGGAATCGCGCGTGATCAAGCCGCACGCAAAGGTTTCTCCGGCATAGCACCGGTTAGCGATGTTCTGCTGGCCCAAAGTGGCAATCGCCTGGGCGATCTTGATCTGGTAATAGTCGGCTGAAGCCCGGAACCGACCGAAAAACCCGTTGTGCGGCGTCAGCACCACGCCCGCGGTGAAAGTGTCCGCCTTTTCGGGATTTAGGTTGGCGTTCGACCCGCCGGTGACGGACGGATTGGTCTGCTGTCCGCTGCGGAACGGATCGTTGAGGATACCCTGCGTGCGGGTGTTGGGGCCGAACAGCTCGGTCACGTTGGGGGCCCGGATGTCGCGCGACTGGGTGGCGCGGAAGCGGATGAAATCGGTCGGCTCGAACACCGCACCGTATTTCCACGTCGTGGCGTCGACCGTGGACTTGGCCGCCGTGCCGCCCTGGCGTTCGTAATGCGTCCGGCGGATCGCCCCGTTAAGGCTCAACTCGTTGACGAACGGCAAATCGGCCAGGAGCGGCAGGTTGGCTTCAGCGTAGCCTTCGGTGACCTTGATCTCGCCCGACAGCTGCGAGGCGTTGAGCCCGAAGAATGCCAGTTGCTGCGACAACGGGTCAGCCGTGCCGGCCAGGTTAACGCTGCGGTACTCGGCCCCGACCGCGACCGCGATTTCGCCATAAGGCAGCTTGAACAAGTCGCCGCGCAAGTTGGCGGCCACGTCGTTCTCGGTTGTATCGGTGGTCTGGACCGCGGTGCCCACCACATAGGCCCGGGCGGCCGCGCTCGACTGCTTGCCGAACGGGTTGAACGCCACGCAGGCCGGGTCGTCATTGGTGGTTATCGGGTCGGTGTTCACAAAGCACTGCGGTCCGGACGGGGTGGCGACCGCATCGATCGCGCGCAATATCCGCGCGGTAATCGTGTTGTTGGACACGACGCTGCGGAATTTGTTCTTGCCGTATTCGTACGCCAGGTCCCAGGTCCAACTGCCCAGCTTGCCCTGGATCGACGGCACTATCCGGTAGACATCGTTGGTGTTGTTGATCGGAACGGGGCCCAGTTCGGCATAGCCCTTGCCCAGCTGGAATGTGGTTGCCCCGCTTGCTGACAGCAACGTGCGCAAGTCGAGCGTGGGGTCGGCCGAGCGAGGGATGAACGGATTGGTCGCCTTGATGGTCAGCGCGGTGTTACGATAAATGGTTGAATTGTATCGGGAATCGAGGTGGCCGTAATTGACCGTCAGCGAGGCGGTAATGTCGTCGGTCAGGTCAAAGTCGATATTGCCGGTCACTGCCACGCGCTGAAGCGGCGAATAGAACAGGAAATCCTTGAAATAGATCGTTTCGCCCGCGCCCTCACCGCCTTGCATCCACAAGTTGTTGACCAGCGACCCATACTGGAAGCGCCGCGGCGTACCGTCATCGTTGAAGGTGATGCCGTCGAACGGCCGCAGCAGCGGCGTCAACCGTCCGTCGTAAGCGGTGGAGGCAGGCACGGTAACGCCGTTGAATGGCACTGTCGAAGGGTGGACCCCGCCCAAGATGTTGTTGGCCGGGATCGAGGTTACGCCCTTGTTGCGCCCGACGTTGATGAACTCGGTGCGGCAGAACGCGCGCACCTGGCAATCGCCGATGCCGCCGTTGTGCTCATATTCGACCCCGCCAACAATCCGCACCCGATCGCCCAGCGAAATGCCGCCGGCCACCGCGAGGGTACTGTCGGAACCGTCGCCGTAGCGCGTGAGGCTCTGCTGGGCGGTCGCCCGGATTCCGGTCAGGCGATGATTGAGGATCAGGTTGGCCACGCCCGCGACCGCGTCGGACCCATATTGGGCCGAGGCGCCCCCGGTGACGACTTCCGCGCGGTCGAGCAGGATGCTGGGCACCATGTTGGTATCGACAGTGCCTTCGGTGGTCGAGGGCACGAACCGCTTGCCGTCGATCAGGGTCAGCGTCCGCACCGCGCCCAGGCCGCGCAAGTCGAGGATTCGCCCTCCGACGTAGCCGGCGGTGGGGCGCAGTTCCCCGCTCGCCGGGGTGTTGCTGGGCCGAAACGCCGGCACTTCGTTAAGGATGTCGGCGATATTGGCCGATCCGCGCTGGTTGAGCCGCTCGGCCCCGATCACGGTGACCGGCGTGGGCGCGGCAAATCCGGTCGCGAGCCGCGAGCCGGTGACGACGATCGGGTCCCCCGCGGCGCGCTCCTCGGGGGTAGCGGAATCCGCGGCGTCCGGATTGGTTGCAACCACGACGGGAGGTGTCGGGGTCTGCTGTGCGGCGAGCGGACCAGCAAGCCCCAGCACGGCCGCGCAGACCGCGAGGCTCGTCCCGCTCCTGAGTTGGTTCATAGACGCCAGACGCATTCGGAAGCTCCTCACTTGTCGCGGTCTCGGCCGCTTTCCGGGCACGCTACAACCGCCGAAATAGATTGCAAGCTAAGTATATCCTTGCGCCACGCCATCGACGGGGTGGCAATGCGTATCCCGGCCCTGGCGCCTGTCGCCATCCGCTTTTGCGTTGCGGATTTGTGCCGCGCATGGCAAATAAGTTCGCACGCTAACTATTCAATCGCGGAGTCTCCGATGCTCGAAACCGCCCTGGTCAGTTGTGACGATCATCTCGACCTCAACATGCTGCCGGCGGACGCGCTTCAGAAGCGCATGGCTGCCAGCTGGCAGGAGCGCGCTCCGCACATCGAAGCGCCCGAGGGCGGCCCCGCGGCGTGGGTCGCCGATGGCGAGCGGTGGGGCTTCTGGTCGGGGAAGAAAGGGCCCAGCCCGTTCGGCGACGGACCCAAGCCGATCCTGACCGCTTATGATCGCGGCGGGGTCGAGGACCTGACCGAACTGCGCGCCGGCCATCCCGCGCTGCGCTTGCAGGACATGGATCGTGACCACGTTTGGGCCCATGTCGTGTTCGGCCCCGTCACCTCGATCAAGACCAAGGACGAGGCGTTCATGCGCGCCTGCTATGCCGCTTATAACGACTGGCTGTACGAAGATTTCTGCAGCGTCGCGCCCGACCGGCTGATTGGCGTCGCCATGCTGCCGCCGCACCCCGAGGCCGCGTTCGAGGAACTGACCCGCCTCGCCAAAAAGGGCGGCGTGCGCCAGGCCAATCTCCAGATCGCGGTCGCCGAGCCACGGCTGGAGGACAAACGATGGGAGCCGCTGTTCGACTTGCTCGAACAATCGGGCATCGTGCTCAGCTTCCACGTCACTGTGTTCCCCAAGGCGGGCGACGCGTTCGACAAGTACAAGGGCAGCCCCGGGGCGACGTTCCTCCACGCCAAGATGTTCATCGAACAGTTCCTCGATCCGTTCGTCGACTTGTTCGCGTGGGGCATTCTCGAGCGCCATCCCAAGCTCAAAATCGTCATCGCCGAAAGCGGCATCGGGTGGGTCCCGTGGGTGGTCGAGGAACTCGACTATCGCCATTTCCGGCTCTGGGAATGCAAGGACTACTGGGACGACAAGGGTGGCATCCCGCACAAGGAAAAGCCCAGCGAGGTGTTCAAGCGCCAGGTCTTCGGCACCTTCCAGCAAAGCCCGACGGCGATGCGGCTGATGGAGTTCTGGGGCCCGCACAACATGCTGTGGGCGAGCGATTATCCGCACCCCGATTCGATCTGGCCCAACAGCGTGCGCACGATCGGCGAGACCATGGGCCATATGGATCCGGCGGCGGTCGCGGGCCTGGTCGGCGGCAACGCGGCCAAGCTTTATGGCCTCGATCTGAGCGAGGCGACAGTTCGCGCCAAGCTGCCCATCGGGACGCAAAAAGTCGCGGCCTGATAAGCGTCAAACGCGGAACTCCGCCCGGTTCGCGCGATGACCAGCTACAGCCGGGCAGACGTGCGCAAGGCGGCACTGGCAGCGGCGCTCGAAATGTTGGAAGAGGCGCTCAAGGAGTAGCGCCGTTGGCCATCGACAAGAACAACCCGAGCGGGGACCGTCCGTTCTACGACATTCATACCCACGGTTTCGTGCGGGTGGCGACGAGCACTCCCAAGGTCCGCACCGCCGACGTCAGCTTCAATCGCGATGGCATCATCGCCGAAGCGCGGCGGGCGCATGACTGCCATGTCGACTTGCTGGTCTATCCCGAACTGTGCGTGTCGTCCTACGCGCTCGACGACCTGGTGATGCAGAGCGCACTGCTCGATGCCACCGAAGCGGCCGTGGGGGCGATTGTCGCGGCCAGTGCGGGCCTGTCGCCGGTGCTGCTGGTCGGCGCGCCGCTGCGCAAGGATGGCCGGCTGTACAATTGCGCGCTGGTCATCGCCGACGGTCAGCTGATCGGGGCGGTGCCCAAGAGCTACCTTCCCAATTACCGCGAATTCTATGAAAAGCGCTGGTTCGCCTCGGGCATCGGGATCGCCGACCAGTGGATCGAAATCGGCGGCGAGGACGTGCCGTTTGGTACCGACCTGCTATTCGAATCGAGCCGCCTCCCCGGCTTCAAATTGCACATCGAAATCTGCGAGGACTTCTGGGCCGCGATCCCGCCCTCTACGATCGGCGCTCTGGCCGGGGCCACCATCCTCGCCAATCTCTCCGCCTCGAATATCGTCATCGGCAAGGCCGACGACCGCCATATGCTGTGCCGCTCGCAAAGCGCGCGTACCGCCAGCGCTTACGTCTATTCCGCCGCCGGCCACGGCGAGAGCACGACCGACCTGGCGTGGGACGGCCAGGGCATGATCTACGAATTGGGTGACCTGCTGGCAGAGAGCGAGCGCTTCAGCCTCGAGCCCGAGCTGTGCATCGCCGATGTGGATTGCGAACGGATCCTGGGCGACCGTTTACGCCTGCCAACCTTCAACGATAGCGCCGAGGCCGCCGGGCGCCCGGAAGACAGCTTCCGCACCATCCTGTTCGACCACGCCCCTGCGGCCGGCGATACCGGCCTGATCCGCCCCATCCGCCGCTTTCCGTTCGTGCCCAACCGGCCCGACAAACTCGACGCCGATTGCTTCGAGGCGTTCAACATCCAGGTCGACGGACTGATGCGGCGCTTCGAAAGCACGGCGGGCACATCGCTGGTGATCGGCGTGTCGGGCGGTCTCGATTCCACGCACGCGCTGCTCGTCGCGGCAAAGGCGTGCGACAAACTGGGTCTGCCGCGGACGACCATCCGCGGCTACACGATGCCCGGTTTCGGAACCTCGGCAGGGACGAAAGCCAACGCCTGGAAGCTGATGGACTCGCTTGGGATCACCGCTGAGGAGATCGACATCAAGCCGACCGCCTCGACCATGCTGGAGAATATCGGCCATCCGTTCGGGCGTGGCGAAGCGGTTTACGACGTGACGTTCGAAAACGTCCAGGCAGGTTTGCGGACCGACTATCTCTTCCGCCTCGCCGGACAGCACCACGGCTTCGTCATCGGCACCGGCGATCTGTCCGAAGTAGCGCTGGGGTGGAGCACGTACGGCGTCGGCGACCAGATGAGCCACTACTCGGTGATGTGCGGCATGCCCAAGACGCTGGTCCAGTACCTGATCCGCTGGGCCACGCGCACCGACCAGTTCGATCCCGCCACCGATGCGGTACTCGAAGCGATCCTCGACCAGGAGATCAGCCCCGAGCTGGTGCCGGCGGGAGAGGACGGAGAGATCCAGAGCACGCAGGCGAAGATCGGACCTTACGACCTCAACGACTTCTTCCTGCATCACATCATGCGCTTCGGGCAGCGCCCCTCGAAGGTCGCGTTCCTGGCGTGGCACGCGTGGCGCGACAAGACGCACGGTTCATGGCCGGGGGCCTATCCCGAAGCCAACAAGATGGCTTACGACCTGCCGACGATCCGGCGCTGGCTGGAAAGTTTCTGCGAGCGGTTCTTCGCGTTCAGCCAGTTCAAGCGCACCGCGATTCCCAACGGCCCGAAGGTCTCGACCGCCGGCGCGCTGAGCCCGCGCGGGGACTGGCGCGCGCCGAGCGATGCGGTGGCCGCGGTTTGGCTGGACGAGTTGCGCGCGAACGTGCCGGATGCGTAATGCTTTCCTACACCGGCCAAATCTGCTCCAGTGGGCCATGGCCGCTGCGCATCCCTCGTTACCAAACAGCATCAGTATTTTAGCGACGCGAGTTACGAGCGGCTCTAGTTCGCCTGAACCCTGTCACATGTGTCACATCGGGGCCGGGGGCCGCGCCGGATGACACGCCCGACGGTCCTCGTCACCGGCGGCGCGAAACGAATCGGCGCGGCCATATCGCGGCGGTTCGGCGCCACCGGCTGGCACGTAGTGATCCATTGCCATCATTCTTTTTCAGATGCCCAGGCCCTGGCCCGTGAATTGCCGAGCGCCCAAGTTGAACGATGCGATTTGGCGGACGGCGATGCGGCGGTTGAGATGGTCACTCGTCTCGCGCAGACGCAGGCGGACTGGCGGGCCCTGGTCAATTCGGCGTCGGTGTTTCGTCCCGATTCGGTGGTGGCGATGGACATCGGCATCAATTGGGAGGCGATGCAGGTTAACGCCTGTACCCCGGCGGAACTGGCGCAGGCTTATTTTCTGCAGGCTCGCTCGACGGCGGGTCGGCGGGTGATTCACCTGACTGACCAGAAGCTCGCCAATCCCAACCCCGACTTCTTCAGTTACACCATGAGCAAGCACGCCCTCGCCGCGACCGTGCCGATGCTGGCGATGGCGGCGGCGGATGGCGACCGGGTCTTTGCCCTCGCCCCCGGCGCGATCCTCGCCAGTCATGACCAGGACCCAGGCGAAGCGGACACCTCCCACAGGCTGAACCTGCTCCGGCGCCGCACCGAGCCTGAGGAGGTGGCCGAGGCGGCGCTGTTCCTCGCTACCGGCCCGCTCACCAACGGGCACACGCTGTTTGTCGATTCTGGGCAACACCTGCTGTCCCAGCCGCGCGATGTCATGTATCTCGCTCGCAAGGAGAGACCGTCGGCATGAAGCGCCACGCATTCGGAACACGAGCCTGGCACTGGATTAACGCGGTCAGCCTGATTGTGATGTTCATGTCGGGGCTCAATATCTCGAACGCCCACCCGCACCTCTACTGGGGCAAGTGGGGCTTCATCCCGGGTCGGGCGTGGACCGACGTGTTCGAGTTTCCCGGTTGGGCGACGATCCCCGGTTATTATGACCTCGCCGCGGCGCGCGACTGGCATGTCGTGTTTGCGTGGGTGTTCGCGGTGTCGCTGCTGGCATTCATGATCAGCGCGCTGGTCAATGGCCACTTGCGCCGCGACATCGCCACCAAGCGGCGCGAATGGCGGCCGGCCGCCATTTGGGCTGACGTCCGCGCCCACTTGCGGTTCGACTTCGAGCACCACGAAGGCAAGTACAACTTCCTTCAGAAAATGGCTTACGGGCTGGTGCTGTTCGTGCTCCTGCCGCTGATGATCTTTACCGGCATGGCGATGAGCCCCGGGATGGACGCGGCTTGGCCCTTCCTCCTCGACGTGTTCGGCGGGCGGCAGAGCGCACGCTCGATCCACTTCATGAGCGCCTGGGGCTTGTTCGGGTTCTTCATTCTCCACGTCGGGCTGGTGCTGATCAACAAGCCGCTCAAGAACCTGCGCGAAATGATCACCGGGGGGCCACGCGATGCAACGGCGTAGCGTTCTTGCAGGGATCGCCGCCGGGCTCACCGCCGGCTGTTCGAAGATCGGCCAGACCGACGCTTTCCAGAGCCTCGTTGACGGTGCCGACCGCTTGCACCGCGGCGCTCACCGGCTGATCGGCGGACCCCGACCGATGGCGCCCGAATTCACTCTCGCCGACTTGTCGACTGTGTTCCGCGGCAACGGCAACACCGAGATCGACAGCGATGAATACCGCACCCACCAGACAGCCGGGTTCGCCGATTGGCAACTGGCGGTGACCGGGCTGGTCGAGCGGCCACTGGGCCTGTCGCTGGCCCAGTTGCACGCGCTGCCACAGCGGACCCAGATCACCCGCCACGATTGCGTTGAGGGGTGGAGCGCAATCGGCGAATGGACCGGCCCGCAATTGTCGAACGTGCTCAAGCTAGCCGGGGTCAAGCCCGCCGCGCGGTTTGCGGTCTTCCACTGCGCCGACGATTTCAACGGAATCCGCTATTATGAGAGCTGCGATCTGGACGACGCGATGCATCCGCAGACGATCGTCGCGCACACGCTCAACGGCGAGCCACTGCCGGTAAAGAACGGGGCGCCGTTGCGGATGCGGATCGAACGGCAGCTCGGCTACAAGCACGCCAAGTTCCTGACCGGGATCGAACTTGTCGCCTCGCTCGCTCCGGTCTTCGGCGGTCAGGGCGGCTATTGGGAGGACAATGTCGGCTACCAGTGGTACGCCGGGGTGTAGCGTTGACAGGGCCGTGGCCCTCCAGTTTAACCGCAATACATAAGAGATAGAGGGAGATCGCGCGCCGATGTGGCTGCTCGACAAGATGCTCGGCAAGCTGATCCGCACCGGACAGCTGACGATTACCGACCATGACGGCAAAGTTTACCGCTACGGCGATGGCACGGGCGAGGATATCCGCGTCCGCCTGACCGACCGCAAGGCCTCACGCCATATCGCCCGCTATCCCCAGATCGGCGCTGGCGAGGCCTTTATGTGGGGCTGGCTTGAGGTCGAGCCACCGCACGACATCCGCAACATGGTTCTGTTCGTCACCTCGCAAACCAAGCGCGTGGGTGACAAGGCAATCCAGCCGCAAAGCCGGGTGCGCAAGCTCGCGCAGAAGCTGGCAGCGAAAGTCGACGGCATCAATCTGAAGGGCAAGGCGCGCAAGAACGCGGAGCATACCTACAACCTGACCCGCCGCCTGTACGAACTGTTCCTCGACGAGGACCGGCAATACACGATGGCCTACTATCGCGACCCAGAGAACACCCTCGAGAAGGCGCAGCTCGACAAGAAGGCGCTCGTCGCTGCCAAGATGTACCTCAAGCCCCCAGTCGACGGAAAGCCGATGAAGGTGCTCGACATCGGCTGCGGCTGGGGTGGCCTGGCGATGTATCTAAACCAGCATTACGGCTGCGAAGTCCTCGGCGTCGCCCTCGCCCCCGACCAGATCGCCTTCTGCAAGGAACGGGCAAAAGCCGCCGGCGTCGACGATAAGGTCAAGTTCGCGCTGATGGACTACCGCGATGTTGAGGGGCAGTTCGACCGCATCAGTTCGGTGGGCCTGCTCGAACATGTCGGGACCGTGCATTACCCCGAATTCTTCGAGCACACCGCCAAGCTGCTCAAGCCCGACGGCGTGATGTTCAGCCATTGCTGCGGCCGCGCAGGTCCTCCGGGCTTCACCGACGCGTGGACCCGCAAGTACATCTTCCCTGGCGGCTATATTCCGGCATTGTCCGAACTCGTCACCCAGAGCGAACAGCGCGGCTGGCAGGTCATGGACGTGGAGGCGATGCGCTTCCACTACAGCTATACGCTCGAGGAATGGTACAACCGCACGGTCATGCACCGCGACGAGATCGTCGAGATGTACGACGAGCAATTCTACCGCATGTGGCTGTTTTACCTCGCCGGTGCCGAGCAGAGCTTTCGCCACGGCATGCTGGTCAACTGGCAGCTGCTCTACGTGAAGGACCGCGCGGCAATCCCCATGACCCGCGAGTTCATCGAGGAAGAGAGCAAGCGCCTGCGCGAGAGCGAAGAACCGCCGGTGTGGCATCTTGCGCAGGCGGCTGAGTAGCCCCATGCGTCCGATTGCCTGGGCTGCGGTTGCGATCCTTCTGGCGCTGGCACCCGCCGCGGCCCAGCAGCCCGAGATCGGCATCAAGCCGTTTGTGCTGAGCCAACCGAGCTACACTTTCGATACCGCTGAGCAGCACGGCATCAAGGTCACCCCGCTGGTACGCGACCTCAGGCGGCCGTTCGCCATCGAATTTCTGCCCAACGGTGATCTGCTGGTGACCGAACGGGGGTTCGCGCTCAGGACCATCCATGGAGTGACCGGGGCCAATCCGCGGCTCGATCCGCAGCCCGTTGCGGGAATGCCCACGCCCTCTGATCCGGTGGCCAATCTCGGCCTGCAGGATATCGCTCTGCATCCGGACTTCGCGCGCAATCATTGGCTCTATTTCACGTACAACGATCCAGCGCCCAGGCCGACCGGGGATACCGGCAGCGCGACCCAGCGCTTCGCCCGGCTCAAGCTGATGCGCGGCAAGCTTGAGGGAGGGCGCGTAACCCAACTCGAAACATTGATAACCGGCACCGTTGCGCCTGCGCTCGGATCACGCGTCGCCTTTGGCAAGGACGGCACGCTGTTCATGACGAGTGGCGGCGCGTTCGGGAATTTGTCGCAGGACCTCGGCAATATCTACGGCAAGGTTCTGCACCTC
This sequence comes from Croceibacterium sp., assembly GCA_039927815.1. Taxonomy (GTDB): domain Bacteria; phylum Pseudomonadota; class Alphaproteobacteria; order Sphingomonadales; family Sphingomonadaceae; genus Croceibacterium_A. The sequence continues at coordinate 27,896 of JBDSUJ010000050.1, forward strand.
AATGCCGATGGGACCATTCCGAAAGACAATCCATTTGTCGGCAAGGCGGGGGCCAACCCGGCAATCTTTAGCTACGGGCACCGCGATCAGCACGGCCTAATGGTGCATCCGGTGACCGGTGCGGTAATCAATGCCGAGCACGGCCCCAACGGCGGCGATGAGGTCAATCTCATTCTGCCCGGCCGCAACTACGGCTGGCCGGATTATACCTTCGGGCGTGCTTACGACGGCGCGCAGATTTCGCAGACGCCGCTCGGGCCGGGTATTGAACGCCCACTGCTGATCTGGATACCTTCGATCGCTCCAACTGGACTGATGATCTATCAAGGCGACAAGTTTCCTGCCTGGAAAGGCAACCTGTTCATCGGCAGCGGACGGCGCGGTGAGGTGCCCGGCACAGGTGGGCTCGAGCGCGTAGTCCTCGGTGCAGGCTTGGGCGAGTTGCGGCGCGAGACTTTGATCACAGAACTACATCAGCGCGTGCGTGATTTCGCCGAAGGGCCTGATGGATTGATCTACGTCCTGACCGACGGCAATGAGAACGCCGTGCTGCGGATCGAACCTGCGACACTTGCGGCCCGCTAAGCGGATGTCGGAGATCCCGATGAACCGTACCCACCGCCCCGGTATCCTCCTGTGATCGTAGGTCCTATGCTCTCCTCGAACCTTCGCACCGCCGTCCTGCGGGCGCTTCTTGTTTTAGCGGCGCTGGTGCCAACATCCGCCGGCGCGAAAGTCGCTGTCACGTTTCACAGCTTCAGCGGCTCGTTCCTGACGGGCCGCTATCCGCACGCCTTCGTTGCGTTCGAAGGCACGCTCGACGAGACCGGCGAGAAGATTCACTCGAACTACGGATTCTCAGCCAAGAGCGCTGACCCTTCGATCCTGGCTGGCCCAGTCGCGCACGGCATGTATTCCGAAAAAGAGAAGTACCTGCGCTCGACCAACAGCCATTTCACCGTGACTGTCGACGATTCGACGTACCGACGGATGATGGCTGAGATGGTTGCCTGGCGCGACGCACCGGGAAAATACTACGATCTGGACCGCCGCAATTGCATCCATTTCGTTGGCGCAATAGCCCAGATTGCCGGTCTCAAGGTTGATTTCCCCGCTCCAATGATCCGCCACCCCAAGGAATGGATGAATCACATCGCTGCCCTGAACCCGCAACTTCACGCCAAGCCAGTCGCCTAGAACCCGGCTCACTTGCCGCATCGCCGTGCTTGCCCTAGGGGCTGCGCCCGCTGATTTGCTCCGTTTGCGGACGAGGAATAAAATTGATGTCCGATATCAAACGCGTGGTTCTCGCCTACTCGGGCGGCCTGGACACCAGCGTGATCCTCAAGTGGCTGCAGGTAACGTACAACTGCGAAGTGGTAACTTTTACCGCCGACCTCGGCCAGGGCGAAGAACTTGAGCCCGCACGCGCCAAGGCACAGATGATGGGCGTGCCCGAGGAGCACATCTACGTCGACGACTTGCGCGAGGAGTTTGTGCGGGACTTCGTGTTCCCGATGATGCGTGCCAATGCCCGTTACGAAGGCGATTACTTGCTGGGAACTTCAATCGCGCGCCCGCTGATCTCGAAAAGACTGGTGGAGATTGCGCACGAAACAGGCGCCGATGCCATCGCCCATGGCGCCACCGGCAAAGGCAACGACCAGGTCCGCTTCGAGCTGTCAGCTTACGCGCTTGACCCGAATATCCGCGTCATTGCTCCGTGGCGCGAATGGGACCTGACCAGCCGCACGGCGCTGATCGCGTGGGCCGAACAGCACCAGATCCCGGTGCCCAAGGACAAACGCGGCGAAAGCCCGTTTTCGACCGACGCCAACCTGCTGCATACCTCCTCCGAAGGAAAGGTGCTCGAGGACCCGTGGAACGAAGTGCCGGACTACGTTTATTCGCGCACCGCCGACCCCGAAAATGCCCCGAACGAGCCCGAATACATCACGCTGGTATTCAACCAGGGCGATGGGGTTGCGCTCAATGGCGAAGTGATGAGCCCGGCCACCCTGTTGACCGCGCTCAATGAACTCGGACGCAAGCACGGCATCGGTCGGCTCGATCTGGTCGAGAATCGCTTCGTCGGGATGAAATCGCGCGGAATGTATGAGACCCCCGGGGGCGAGATTTACGCCCGCGCACACCGCGGGATTGAATCGCTCACGCTCGACCGGGGTGCGGCGCACCTCAAGGACGAACTGATGCCCAAGTATGCCGAACTGATCTACAATGGCTTCTGGTTCACGCCGGAGCGGGAGATGTTGCAGGCGGCGATCAATCTCAGCCAAGCCAAGGTGAACGGCGAAGTGCGGCTCAAACTCTACAAGGGTCAGGCCGGCGTGGTTGGTCGCCGGAGCCCCGACTCGCTCTATTCCGAGCGCCACGTCACGTTCGAGGACGACGCCGGGACCTATGACCAGCAGGACGCTGCCGGCTTCATCAAGCTCAATGCCCTGCGTTTGCGGCTGCTCGCGCAACGCGACCGTGGGTAAAATGCTCTTTCAGCGATGAATCGTTGAGTTATCCAGCCTTGTCCACTGCCATTCCGAACGAATGTGGATAAATGGCCTGCTGCGCCGTTGCCCGAATCGGGCAGCCCGCGCATCTTTCAGACATCGAGACGGGGATTGGCCCTTCCGAGACAAAGGCTGAAAAGCCGGCGACGGAGAGGGGATTTTGGAACCGGTTCGACGCGATGGCGAAAGCCGCGCGGTGGAGCCTAGAGAGCAAGTGAGTCTTCGGACAATCCCAATCTCGAAAGCGTTGAAGCTGCGAGGGCGCAAAGTCGGCAAGGCCGCAGGCCGATACAGACCGAGGATGGAGCAACGCTTTCGGGCAATGTTTCATCTGCCTGAAGCCTGGATCGACATGTTGGTCTCGGAACCGCCGGGCGGTAGGGAAAGGTCTTCGGACCGGAACCGGCCCTTGGTGGAACCGGCACCGGCGCGAGCGCCGGATGACGAAATTGCCACCTATCGGTTTCGGCCGGCAAGGAGCTTTGGAGACATCAGGCGATAAGCGCTCCCCCCGGGAGCCCACCGTCGGTGAGAGTGGGGTCGGCCGCAAGGCTGGCCCCATTTCTCTTTCGGCCATTCTTTTTGACCCTGAGCATCGAGACTCTGCTGGCACGAAGATCGGATTGCAGGACAGAGCTATTTCGCGCCCCGCGACTCGACCGCGCGAGATCTCGTTCAGCAATCGAATCTCGCAGATTAACCATCGGGCGCCGTTTCGAACATAAACGGAATCGAAGTTAATCCGGATGAATCGAGCCGGCGACGGGTTGGGACGAGCCTCAACGGGTTCAGATATTGGGAACCGGGGCGTAAACCGTCCTCGGCCACAAGTGTGGTCGACGGGAGCGACACACCATGATCATGCGCATCACGACAGTAGCCGCAGGGCTCCTCGCGTTTGGCGGATCGATGAGTGCGGTAAACGCGGCGGACGCCGTGTCGGTTCCCGCGCCGGTGTTTCATCAAGCCTTTGCCGATCTCGGCGCGCCTGCCGCCGTCGTGGTCCAGCCGGATGCTGTCGACCTGGCAACCATCGTACCCGCCGCCGAAGCGTTGCGTGACATCCCCGACGGGGTCGCCAGCTGGTACGGCGCCGAGCTGGCCGGCCACCGCACCGCCAACGGCGAGTACTTCAACCCCGCCGAGCTGACCGCCGCGCACCGCACCCTGCCGCTCGGCAGCCGGGTCAAGGTGACCTATCGCGGCCGCTCGGTCGTGGTCCGCATCAACGACCGCGGACCTTATGCCGCGGGCCGCGTGATCGACCTCAGCCAGGCCGCCGCCGAGCGGATCGGCCTGCGCCGCGCCGGCAGCGGTTCGGTCGAGCTCGCCAGCCTGATCGGCTAGCCCGCCCGGGCCGGCCCGCGCCGACCCGACCCCGCGCCTATTTCCCCAGTTGCCCCCTGACCGCGCCGCCCGGCTGGGCGGCAGTGTGGACGTTGACGTAGTAACCGCCCGGATTGGCGAGGATCTTGCGCGCCAGGTCGGCGGCGATCGGCGCGCACCCGCCGCTCGCGCCCGCCGCCGGTGTTGCGAGAGTCACCACCGGAGCGCCGGTCGCGCCCGGCCCGCCGGCGTGGATGTGCGCCATCGTGGGCGCATCGACCACGGTGTTGAGCATGTAGCACAGCATGCCGGCAGGCGGATCGATCACCACCCCGGCATAGCCCGAGCCGCGGCCGAACAGGCTGGCGCTGAGCGCGACGCCGGTGTTGGGCGGCGGCGGAGCTGGCCGCGCGCGCGGCGCCTGCGCTCCGGCCGGGGCGCCCGCGCCGGGC
>JBDSUJ010000051.1:0-49136 GCA_039927815.1 Croceibacterium sp.
AACGTCGCCGCCGCCGCCGCGCGCGGGTGGCAGGCGCATCTGTTCGTCGATGCCCCGGCATTGGCGCGAGACCTGGCCGCGGCAGGGCTGCTCTAAAGCCGCCTGATCCAGTCGAGCAGCGGGCCGCTGACCGTCTGGTCGGCGGTGCCGATCGCGAAGCCTTCGGTGAAATGGTTGTGATCGCGCGCGTACACCGAGGCCGGGCAGCGGCCGTCGGTCTTGCACAGCTCGCTCAGCAGGGTGCGCGCGGTGGCCTTCATGAAGTCCGGATCGAACTCGGCATAGCCGAGGAACAGCGGCACGGTGCTGCGCCGCAGCCGGTCGGCCTGCGCGCTCACTGTCTGCAGATCCGCATTCAGCCCGTAATACGCGTTGGCCTGGAGCGGTGCGACGGCCGGGTAATTGGGCGAGAGCAGCGCGGCGCCCTTGATCGCCGCGAACTCAGCGCCGTGCAGCTCGGGATGACCGACGTAGTCCGCCACGTGATTGGCGCCGGCGGAGTGACCGAACAACACGATGCGATCCGGATCGCCGCCGAAGCGCGCGGCGTTGGCGCGCGTCCACCGGATCGCTTCGGCCAGGTCCTGTGCCGCGGCCGGCCACCGGTTCGCGGGCGCCAGGCGGTAGTTGATGTTGACCCCGACCATGCCCTGCTTGGCGGCCCACAGCGTCATGTTATCGGGTTGGAATGCGCCGTGCTTGGTGCCGCCCACAAAGCCGCCGCCGTGCACGAACAGCAGCACCGGCCGCTTGCCACCCGCCTTGCCCGCCGCGGTGTAGACATCGAGCTTTTGCAGCGGGTCCGCGCCATAGGCGAGGTCGCGCCGGATGGTGACGCCTTTCCACGCCGACGCCGGGAACAGCGGTGCATAGATATTGCCGATCGCCGGATCCATGCCCTGCCCTGCGGCGCGGATCCTGGTTGCCATATCGGGCGGCACTTGCGCCGTTGCGGCAGACGTCAGCGCGGCAGCTGCGAGCAGGGTAATCAACGAAAGCTTCATGGTGACTTTCCTTCTGTCATGAGCGCGGCGCGAGCCGGCGATAGCTGAGCGCTTCGGCCACGTGAATGCGTCCCACTTCCTCGACCCCGGCCAGATCGGCAATGGTTCGGGCGACGCGCAGCATGCGGGTATAGCCGCGCGCCGACAGCCGCATCGCTTCGGCCGCCTGATGGAGCAGCTTGCGGCCCGGATCGTCGGGGGTGGCATATTGCTCGAGCGCATCGCCTTCGAGCTCAGCGTTCGAACGGATGCCGCGCGCCACCTGGACCCTGCGCGCCGCCGCTACCCGAGCGGCGACTTGCGCTGACCCTTCGGCCGGTGGAGGCAGCGCCAGATCGGACGCGCTGACCGCGTCGACTTCGACATGCAGGTCGATGCGATCGAGCAGCGGGCCTGACACCTTGCTCTGGTAATCGGCGGCACAGCGCGGGGCGCGACTGCACGCGAGCGCCGCATCGCCGAGGTGTCCGCAGCGGCACGGGTTCATTGCCGCGACCAGCTGGACTCGCGCCGGGAAGGTGACGTGGGCATTGGCCCGCGCGACATCGACCTTGCCGGTTTCGAGCGGCTGGCGCAGCGAATCGAGCACCGCGCGCTGGAACTCGGGCAGTTCGTCGAGGAACAGCACGCCGAGATGCGCCAGGCTCACTTCGCCCGGCCGCACGCGCAGGCCCCCGCCGGTCAGCGCCGCCATGCTGGCCGAGTGATGCGGCGCGCGAAACGGGCGAGTGCGGCTGATCCGGCCGCTTTCGAGCGTGCCCGCGACCGACGCCACCATGGAAACTTCCAGCGCTTCGGCCGGCGCGAGATCGGGCAGGATGCCGGGCAGGCAACTGGCGAGCAGCGACTTGCCGGCCCCCGGCGGGCCGACCATCAGCAGATTGTGGCCACCCGCGGCGGCGATCTCGAGCGCGCGCTTGGCGGTTTCCTGGCCTTTGACCTGCTTCAGGTCCGGCCCGTGGCCCGGTGGCTCGACTTGACCCGGCGCGGGCACCGGCAGCGTCTGCGTGCCTTTGAGGTGGTTGAGCAGGCTGATCAGGTCGGGCGCCGCGATCACCGGGACCCCGCTTGCCCAGCGCGCCTCCGCCCCTTGCGCAACCGGGCAGATCAGGCCCTTGTCCGCGCCGCTGGCATGGAGCGCGGCGAGCAGCACGCCGGGCGAGGCGGCAATGCGCCCGTCGAGCGCCAGCTCGCCGACCGCGATCCAGTCGCTCAACTGCTCGGCGTCGGTGACTCCCATCGCCGCCAGCAGCGCCAGCGCGATCGGCAAGTCGTAATGGCTGCCTTCCTTGGGCAAGTCGGCCGGGCAGAGGTTGATGGTAATGCGCTTGGGCGGCAGCGACAGGCCCATCGCGGCGAGCGCGGCGTGCACCCGTTCGCGGCTTTCCCCGACCGCCTTGTCAGGCAGGCCGACGATGTTGAACTTGGGCATCCCGGGCGCAACCTGGCATTGCACTTCCACGCTGCGCGCCTCGAGGCCCAAATAAGCCACCGTCGATACCAGTGCGACCACGCCGGCTCCCCCTTGCGGAACAGCGTGATAACGGCGCGCCTAGCCTTGTCGAGCCGAGAAACATCCGCGCGTCGTTAACGCCAAATCAACCATTGCGCTTAATCGTCCGGCAGGCTGCGAGCCCGAGAGTGCGGCCATGCGCGCTGTCGTTCTCGCCCTGCTAGCCCTGCTCCCCACCGTTCCCGCGGCGGCCGAGACGGCGGCGCGCCTGGTGCCGGCCAGCGTGGCCCAGGCCCAGGCACAGGCGGTTGCGTCGTACGGCCCGTTCCGCGTGCTCGATGCGCGCACCGTCGCGCTGGTCGATGTGACCGACGCCGCGACGCCCGGCGAATTCCGCGCCATGCTGAAAGCCTATCCCGCGCTCACCACGCTGCGCTTCGTCGAATGCCCGGGCACATACGACGACGGCGCCAATCTGGCGCTCGGTCGGGCGATCCGCCGCGCTGGGCTGGCGACCGAAGTACCGGCGGGCGGTTCGGTCCGCTCGGGCGGGGTCGAGTTGGTCCTGGCCGGGGTGACGCGCACGATCGACGACCGCGCCGAGTTCGCGGTTCATGCCTGGGAAGACGATGACGGGCTGGAAGCGACCGACTACCGCGCCGATTCGCCCGAAAACCTCAAATACCTTGCCTATTACCGTGAAATGGGTCTGGCCGATCCGCAGGCCTTCTACGCGATGACCAATTCGGTCCCGTTCGAAAATGCCCGGTGGCTCGACGGCGCGGAGATGCGGGGCTGGATCAGGCAAGGCGATGCGGACCGTGGCCGGCCGCAGCTCGCCTACCTTGACTTGGGCGGCACGCTCAACTAACCGCGCGCCACATGTCAGGCCGCCCGTGACTGCGGCCCTTTTCAATTCCAGGACGTTTGAAATGAAGCGCACTTTCCAGCCGAGCAACCTCGTTCGGGCTCGCCGCCACGGCTTCTTCGCCCGCAAGGCGACACCGGGCGGGCGCAAGGTGCTTCGCCTGCGCCGCCGTCGTGGCCGCAAGAATCTCTGCGCCTGAGCCGGGCGTAAGGTCTCCATCGCTCGCGGTTCTGAGGAATCGCTCCGACTTCCTTGCCGCGAACCGGGGACTGCGAGTGGCGCGGCGCGGGTTCGTGCTGCTGGCCCATCCCAATGGCGGTTTCGGCAAACGCTACGGCGTCACCGTTACCAAGAAAATCGGCAATGCGGTGGTCCGCAACCGGATGAAACGCCGCTTCCGCGATTTGCTGCGTGAGGCGCTTCCCGAGCGCGGGCTGGCCGACCACGATCACGTTCTGATCGGGCGTGACGGCGGCATCGAGCGCGATTTCGGCCGGTTGCGCGAAGAACTGGCGGAGGCCTTGAGCCGCGCCGCCGCGGGCAAGGGCGATCCCCCGCGCCGCCGCCCGGGTCCACGCAAATGAGTGCGCGCACGTGAAGCAGGTTCTGATTCTGATTGCCCGGGGCTGGCAGCTTGGCCCGTCGCGCATCATCCCGCCGTCGTGCCGGTTTCACCCCAGTTGCAGCCAGTACGCCATCGAGGCACTCGAAAAGCACGGCGCGATCAAGGGTGGATGGATGGCGGCGAGGCGGCTATTGCGCTGCCACCCCTGGGGGGGACACGGCCACGACCCGGTGCCCTGAACTGTCACTTGAACGCCGCACCGCTCAATCTCACTTAGGATCGTATCTTGGACAACCAGCGTAACCTGATCACGGCCGTGGTGCTGAGCATTGTCCTGTTGCTCGGCTTCGACCTGGTGGTGGGCAAGCTCTACCCGACGCCGAAGACCACCGAGCAGGCGCACACGGTTGCGGCCGCGCCGTCGACGCGCGCCACCGCGGTCCACACGCGCGACGGCGGGCTCGTCGATCCGGCCGAAGAAGCGCTCGAGGAACGCGATCTCCAGACTTCGCTCAAGTCCGCGGGGCGAGTCGCGATCGACGCGCCCGAAGTTGCCGGTTCGATCAATCCGGTCGGCGCGCTGATCGACGATATCGTGCTCAAGACCCATCGCCAGACGGTGAAGAAGGATTCCGGACCGGTGCGGCTGTTCTCGCCCGCCGGCACGCCCGCGCAGCAGTTCGTGCAATTCGGCTGGGTGGCGGTGAATGGATCCCAGCCCGTCGCGGTGCCGGATTCGAGCACGGTGTGGCAGGCCCAGGGCGGCGCGCTCGCGCCAGGCCGGCCGGTGACGCTCACCTGGAATAACGGCCAGGGCCAGCGCTTCGCGATCCGCTATACGATCGATGATGCCTACATGATCACCGCCGAACAGACGGTGGGCAATACCGGCGCCGGTCCGGTCGCGGTCCGTCCCTACGGTTTCGTCAACCGCACCAGCCGCTCGGCCAGCCAGGACATCTGGAACCTCCATTCGGGCCCGCTCGGCCTGTTTGGCGGGTCGGTCGATTTCGGGACCAACTACAAAGACCTCGACAAGGGCGGCACCGTCACGCCGGCAGGCGCGACCGGATGGATCGGCTTCACCGACATCTATTGGCTGTCGGCCCTGATCCCGCAGGCCAGTGCCCGCGCCGGCGGCGATTTCCGCGCGCTCGGCAATGAAACCTACCGGGCCGACATGATCTACGATCCGGTCACGCTGGCGCCCGGGACGCAAGCCACCCGGACCACTCGCCTGTTCGTCGGCGCCAAGGAAAGCACGGTGCTCGACCGCTACGAGGACGCCGGGGTCGGCAAGTTCGGCCTGGCGATCGACTGGGGCTGGTTCCGGTGGTTCATGTACCCGATCTTCTGGCTGCTACGCGAGCTGTACCGGCTGACCGGCAATTTCGGCGTCGCGATCATCCTGCTGACGGTGGTGGTGCGCGCCGCGGTGTTTCCGGTGGCGCAGAAGGGCTTTGCCAGCATGGCGCAGATGCGCGCCGTTCAGCCAAAGATGAAGGCGCTGCAGGAACGTCACAAGGACGACAAGCCGCGCCTGCAACAGGAAATGGCCAAGCTGTACAAGGAAGAGAAGGTCAATCCGCTGTCCGGGTGCCTGCCGCTCGTGCTGCAGGTGCCGATCTTCTTCGCGCTGTACAAGACCCTGACCGTGGCGATCGAGATGCGTCACAAGCCGTTTGCGCTTTGGATTCACGATCTGTCGGCGCCCGATCCGCTGCACATCCTCAACTTGTTCGGACTGTTGCCGTTCACCCCGCCCAGTTTCCTCGGCATCGGCCTGCTGGCCTTACTGCTGGGGGTGACCATGTGGCTCCAGTTCCGCCTCAATCCGGCCGCGATGGACCCGGTGCAGCAGCAGGTGTTCTCGATCATGCCGTGGATGATGATGTTCGTGATGGCCCCGTTCGCGGCCGGGCTGCTGATCTACTGGATCACGTCGAACCTGCTGACGGTGGCGCAGCAAACCTATCTTTATTCGCGCCACCCCCAGCTCAAGGCGCAGCTCAACAAGGACAGGGCTGACAAGGCGCACGTGGCCGAGCGGGAGAAGCTGGGGTAGGGCCCGCGGCATGACCCATGACGACGATCTTGAGGAACGAGCGCGCAAGCTGTTCGCGGGGCGGGTCGAGTTCCTGCTGTCGGCGCCGCAACTCCAGCACTTGCCCGAGGCCGAAGTGCCCGAGATCGCCTTCGCCGGGCGGTCGAATGTCGGCAAGAGTTCGCTGCTCAATGCCATCACCGGACGCAAGTCGATCGCGCGCACGTCGGTCACCCCCGGCCGCACGCAGGAGCTTAACTTCTTCGAAGTCGGCACCCCGACACAGTTCCGGCTGGTCGACATGCCCGGCTATGGCTTCGCCAAGGCGCCGATCAAGGTGGTCGACCGGTGGCGCCAACTGGTGCGGACGTATCTGCGCGGCCGCCAGGTGCTCAAGCGCGCTCTGGTGCTGATCGACAGCCGCCACGGCATCAAACCGCCCGACGAGGATATGCTGGCGATCCTCGACGAAGCCGCGGTCGGCTATCGCCTGGTCCTGACCAAGGCCGACAAGATCAAGGCGAGCGAGCTGGCCGACGTGCTCGCCGTGACCCAGGCACAGGCGCGCAAGCACTCGGCGGCTTATCCGGTGGTCCACGTTACCAGCGCCGAAAAGGGCCTCGGCATTCCCGAGCTGCGCGCGGCGATCCTGGGCGATACGCGCGTCTAGATGGCGGCGATCACGCTCGAAGAACAAGTCGCGGACCACGCGGACGAGTTGTTCGCGCTATTGATCGATCCTGAGCTTCACCGTTTTACGCCAGATCAGCCGCCGATCTCGCTGGACGCGCTGCGCCAGCGGCTTGCGCGCTTGGAGAGCCGGCAATCTCCCGACGGGCGCGAGACTTGGCTGAACTGGGTCATTCGGCTTCCCGACGGTCGCTGCGCCGGATTCGTGCAAGCCACCCTTGGCGGCGGAGTCCCGGCTTACATCGCGGTGGTGCTGGGCCGGTCGTTCTGGGGGCAGGGGTTGGCCAGCGCGGCAATCCTCGCCATGCTTTCGCAGCTTCAGGCGCGCCATGGGGTGCGGCGAGTCCGGGCCACGATCGACCCGAACAATGCCCGCTCGATCCGATTGTTCACGGGCTTGGGGCTCGTTCCGACGTGTGATCAGGCCGGAGCGGATCTGGTCGTCACCGGATCGGTCCGACAGCTGCTGATGCATCGCCAATCCAGACGCCAACCATCCTCTGAAATCCGTACCACCTTCGTCCCGTCTTGCACATAGCACGCCGACTGTCGAAAATGGGCGGATGCAGCGCCTCGTGATCGTTAACGACCGGATGCAGCGCGGATATCGCTACGAGCGCAGCGCGACCCTCGGCGGCGACTTCGCGCCCGGTTTCGAGCCTGAGCTGACCCCGCCGGAGATGCTGCGGCTGGGGGTGTTCTGCGGCAAGTACCTGACCGACTGCCGCGGCGAATTCCCGGCCAGCTGGTTCACTCACGCCCGGCTGGCCACCGGCAAGGCCGATTGCACGCTCAACTATTATGGAGTGCGGGCAAGCGTGCCGCTCAAGGTGTGGCGCGACAAAGGCTGGCTCCACCCCGACGATCCGCGCGGGTGGTTCCAGTGGTATGGCCGCTATTTCTCAGGCCGGCGGATGGAGGACGACGGCCGCCAGATCGGCCGCTGGCGCGCGTTTCGGCGGCACGCCGCGCAAGTGCGCAAGCATTGCGAGCCGGGCGATCCGTTTTGCTGCCCGAAACAGCGGCAGGCCTTGCTCCAGTGGGCTTACGACAGCCGCGAATTGTAAGCTTTCGCCAGCGGCAGCAGCATCGGCACTCGCGCGCGGTAGTCGGGGTAGCCGGTCAGTTGTTCGGTCAGAAACCGTTCCTCGACCCGGGCCTTGAAGTAGAAGCCGAGTGACAACAGCGTCGCGCCGGCCAGTCCAGCCAGCGTGCCTTTGATAACCGCCAGGCCGAACCCGGCGCCGATCAGCGCGGTGTAGATCGGATGGCGGGTCCAGGCGAACGGCCCGTGCTGGATCACCCGGTGTCCTGCGGTGCGCATGATCCCGCCCGACCACATCCGCCCCATCGTCACACGCGCCCACCACGAAAACGCGAAGCTCGCCGCGATCAGCCCGACCATTGACCAACCCAGCGCCGGGCCGGTGTGCCACAACGGCAGCGGCCCGCCCCGCCGCTGCCAGAACAGCAGAAAGAAACCGATCCCCACTAACACCATGGGCCATCGCCAGCTCGCGCGGGGCGCTTCGGATTTGGCCTTGTCGCGCCACAACGCCGCGACCCACCAACTGGCGAACCACACGGTCCATAGCGCCAGCGCCGCGCGCCAGTAGAAGCTCGGCATCATACTTTCGGCATAGCGCGGGGCGCGGGGCTGTGACAACGCAGACATGAGCCTGTTCACACTCGACACCGCCAGACTGAATGCCCTAGGGGCGCAGGCGGACGGGTAGACAGGGTGCCTTCGTGAAGCTGATAATCGGCAACAAGAATTATTCCAGCTGGTCGCTGCGCGGCTGGCTCGCGGCCAAGCAATCGGGCATCGGGTTCGAGGAGCTGACCGTCCACATCGACGGCGACGACTGGCAGGCGACCAAGCACGACGGCGAGTTCCAGCCTTCGGCGGGCAAAGTCCCCGTGCTGTGGGACGGCGATGTGGTGGTGTGGGATTCGCTCGCGATCCTCGAATACCTGGCCGACAAAGTCGGGCGCGACCGGTTCTGGCCCAAGAACGATGCCGCGCGCGGCATGGCCCGCGCCATGGTCGCCGAAATGCACAGCTCGTATCTGGCGCTGCGCCGCCAGTGCCCCGTCAACATTCGCAAGCAGATCAGTGGGCTTGAGCTGACCGACGAGGCGCGCGCCGACATCGTGCGCATCCTTGGGCTGTGGGCCGAGGCGCGCGCCCGCTTCGGCAGCGGCGGGCCGTTCCTGTTCGGTACCTTCGGCGCGGTCGACATCTTCTACGCGCCGGTCGTAACCCGGTTCATCACTTACGGCATCGGCGTGCCCGGCTTCGCTCAGGCGTACATGCAGGCGATGGTCGAACACGCCTGGATGCGCGAGTGGATCGGCGCGGCGCAGGACGAAGAGTGGACCATCGAGCAATTCGAGGTCGCCTGACGGGTAAGGCCTTGGGCGGTCAGTCCTTGGGCGGGTAAGCGGTCCCGTCTTTGCGGACGAAGCGGCCCGGTTCGAACCGCATGTCGATGTCGGGGTAATCTCCCCGGTCGGCCTCGCTGTCCCCGGCGCTGATGGCGACAAAGCAGCAGTCCTCGCCGCTGCGGTTTTGCAGGCAATGCCCGTTGGTCGCGCCTTTCGCCCACGCCGCGACATCGCCCGCGCGCAAGACGGTCTCCCCGTCATCCTCGACCAGCACCGCCTCACCCGCCAGCATCACCACCAGCTCATCAACCCCGGCGTGCCAGTGCCGCTGCGACGACCACGCGCCGGGCTTGAGCACGACATGGCTGGCGCCCATCTGGGTCAGGCCCGCAAGCGGCGCGAGCCGGCGGTACCAGCGCCCTGCCACGGCCTGGTCGAACGGCTCGGGATAGCCGGTGCGGTTGGTCTGGGGAATCGCGGCGAAATCGATCTTGGGCATCGTTGCGGCCTCCGGCTGGTCAGGGACGGGGCGCTCGTCTACCTCGCTTGCGATGGGTAACACCAGCACCGCCGTGGACCTCGCCACCCGCCTGATGGCTTGCGAAAGCGTTACGCCTGCGCGCGGCGAAGTGTTCGACGTGGTCGAGGCGCTGCTGGTGCCGCACGGGTTCGAGATCGACCGCTTCATCGCCGGCGGCCCGGAAGGCGAGGTCGAAAACCTGTTCGCGATCCGCCGCGGCCCGCCCGGCAGCCGCCACTTCAGCTTCGCCGGGCATGTCGACGTGGTCCCGCCGGGCGAGGGGTGGACCAGCGCCCCGTTTGCGCCCGAAGTTCGCGGTGACCTGCTCTATGGCCGCGGCGCGGTCGATATGAAGGGCGCGATCGCGTCGATGATCGCCGCGCTGCCGGACATTCCAGTGGACGCGGGCACGCTCAGCCTGATCGTCACCGGGGACGAGGAGGGCATGGCACACCACGGCACCAAATCGCTGATCCTGCGCATCCGCGAACGCGGCGAGGTGCCCGACTTGTGCTTGGTGGGTGAGCCGACGTGCGTCGACCGGCTCGGCGACACGATCAAGATCGGCCGCCGCGGCTCGGTCAACGTATTCCTCGAAGTCCCCGGGATGCAGGGGCATGTCGCTTATCCGCAACTGGCCGACAATCCGCTGCCGCGGGTGGTGGCATTGCTGGCCGAACTTGACGCGCTCGAACTCGACCACGGGACCGAGTGGTTCCAGCCGTCCAACCTCGAGATCACCGAGATCGAAGTCGGCAACCCGGCGCACAACGTCATCCCGGCGCTGGCCAAGGCGCGCATCTCGATCCGCTTCAACGACTTGCACACCGGCGCCGGTCTCGGGACCAGGATCGCCGAGATCGCCCGGCGCCATGGGGCAGTCGCCACGCCGGTTATTTCCGGCGAGCCGTTCCTGACCCCGCCGGGCGCGTTTTCCGAACTCGCCAGCAAGGCCGTCACGGCCGAGACCGGCATTGCCCCCGAACTGTCGACCAGCGGCGGCACCTCCGACGCGCGCTTCCTCAAGGCGCTGTGCCCGGTCATCGAACTGGGTCTGGTCAACGCCACGATGCACAAGCGCGACGAGGCGGTGGCGGTGGCGGACCTGGCGACCCTGGCCCGTATCTATCGGCGCATCGCGCTCGCGGCGCTCAAGGGGACCTAGCGATGGGCAAGCGGCTGACCCAGTTTATCCTGCTTGCCATGGTGCTCGGCATCTTCGTCGGGTTCCTGCTCAACCACAGCCTGCCCGCCGGCGATCCGCGGTTGGCGCAATGGGCCGATTACCTCAAGCTGCTGCCTGACGTATTCCTGCGGCTGATCAAGATGATCATCGCCCCGCTGGTGTTCGGCACCATCGTGTCGGGCATCGCCGGCATGGGCGATGCGGCGGAGCTGGGCCGGATCGGCGGGCGCGCGCTCGGCTGGTTCGTCAGTGCCAGCCTGCTGTCGCTGTCGCTGGGCCTGCTGCTGGTCAATGCGTTCCAGCCCGGCGTCGGGCTGTCACTGCAGGCGGCGGGCGAAGTCGGCGAACTGGCGACAGGCGAGTTTACGCTGCGTCATTTCATCCTCGAGATCTTTCCGACCAGCGCGCTCGACGCGATGGCGCAGAACAACATCCTGCAGATCCTGGTGTTCTCGCTGTTCGTCGGCGTGGCGCTGTCCGCCTTGCGCGAGCGCGGCGCGGTGCTGGTGCGGGGGTGCTCGGCGCTGGCCGACCTGATGCTCCAGGTGACCGATTACGTGATGCGGTTCGCGCCGTTCGCGGTGTTCGGAGCGATGGCTGCGACGGTCGCCACCAAGGGGCTCGGCATCATCGCCACTTACGGCGTGCTGGTGAGCGAATTCTACTTCGGGCTGGTGCTGTTGTGGGTCCTGCTGCTGGCGATCGGCGCGCTGTTCCTGCGCGGGCGCATCTTCGCGCTGGTACGCTACATTCGCGCGCCGCTGCTGCTGGCGTTCTCGACCGCCAGTTCGGAAGCTGCGCTGCCCAAGCTGTTCGAGCAGCTCGACCGGTTCGGAGTGCCGCGGCGCATCTCGGGCTTCGTGCTGCCGCTCGGCTACAGCTTCAACCTCGACGGCTCGATGATGTACATGAGCTTCGCGACGATCTTCATTTCGCAGGCATACGGCATTCCGCTCAGCGGCCAGCAGCAGATCATCATGCTGTTGACGCTGATGATTACCTCCAAAGGCATCGCCGGGGTGCCGCGGGCCAGCCTGGTGGTGATCGCCGCGACGCTCAGCCAATTCGGTCTGCCCATCGAAGGGATCGCGCTGTTGCTCGGGATCGATACTTTCCTCGACATGGGCCGTTCCGCAACCAACGTGGTCGGCAACGCGGTCGCGACTTCAGTCATCACCAAGTGGGAAGGGATGCTGGAAAAGCCCGAATCGGCGGATCTGGCGAACGCCCGCGCGCCGAGCCAATCGCCTGAGCACGGCCGGCGCGGCCTCGATCTCGACGAACGCGCCTAGCGCGCGCCCTCGATCGGGACGAATTCGCCCAGCGCGCACGCCGCGCCCGGTCCGCCGCCCGAATAGAGCACGTGGATGATCTCACCGCGGCACAGCTGCGAGCCGTGCAGCGTGTAGCCGAACCGCTCCTCGAACCCGAGCCCGGAGCAGCGTTGCGGCAGGGTATTGCGATAGCTCCGTCCGCCGCTGAGACGAAAGTCGATGGTGTAGTCGTCCCGCACCCTGCTGTCGGTGATCCGGCTCGGGGTCAGGCAGCTGATCGCGGGCCCGATGACGTGAACTGCCGATGCGCGCACGCCCGCATCGGAGGCCGTGGCGGTGGGCGCAACGGTGCACGCGGCTGTTGCGGCAGTCAGCAGGGCAATCGGCAGCGCTTTCACCCTAACCTCCGTCTGGCCCGTCAGGCCTCGCTCGGGTCAACCACGCGATTCCCCGGGCGTTCCAGCACTTTGGACCGGAACGCGCATAAGTCCACCTCGACGCAGCGCCAGCATTCGGGCGTGCGTGCCTTGCAGGTGTAACGACCGTGGAGGATGAGCCAGTGGTGCGCGTGGCGGCGGAACGGCTGCGGCACGCGCTTGTCGAGCTTGGCCTCGACGTGTTCGGGCGTCTTGCCGCGCGCCAGCCCGGTGCGGTTGCCGACGCGGAAGACATGCGTATCGACCGCGAAAGTCTCCGCGCCGAACGCGCAGTTGAGCACCACATTGGCGGTCTTGCGGCCGACCCCGGGCAGAGCGACCAGCGCGTCGCGCTCGGCCGGGACTTCGCCGCCGTGCTGCTCGATCAGCGCCCGCGACAGCGCGATGACGTTCTTCGCCTTGGTATTGAACAGCCCGATGGTCTTGATCTGCTGCCTGAGCGCATCCTCGCCCAGCGCGACCATCTGGACGGGCGTCGTGACCTTGGCGAACAGCGCCCGCGTCGCCTTGTTGACGCCGGCATCGGTCGCCTGCGCGCTCAGCACCACCGCCACCAGCAACTGATAGGTGTTCTCGAACTCGAGCTCGGTCTCGGGCGAAGGATTGTCTTCGGCGAGGCGGCGAAAGAATTCGAAAATCTGGTCCCGGGTCACGCCGTGCCGGTCACTCGCGCCACATGCAGCGTGTTGGCATACTGCTGGAAGCCGGCCGCCCGGCCATCCTTGATCCGCCACACATGCACGAACTGGGTATCCTGCGCCGTCCCGGTCGCCTTGAAGGTCCCGCTGTAGCGTCCGAGCGCAACCACCGCCTCGCCGGCATCGAGCAGCTCTTCGACATGGGCGCTGAATCCCTCCCACTCGCCGCCAAGCCGCGCAAAGACGCCCTCGACGACGGCGTGCGGGCCGACATAGGGGTTCCGGTCGGCGTAGATGAAATCGTCGGCTTCGTTCCACACGATGTCGGGGCTCATGGCGTCGAGCGCCGCGGGAATGTTGCCGGCCCCGATGGCCTGGTAGATTCCCTGGACGATCGCGGTGTTTGCGCTGGTCATGGTGCTAATCCTTGTCGTGGAGGTTGCGGTCAGCTGAGGCCGAGCACTTGCGGCATGGCATAGCGTCCAGGCTCGCGGCCGACCAGCCAGCCCGCCGCCCGCACCGCGCCTTGCGCGAAGACCGTGCGGTCCTCGGCGACATGGCTCAGCGTCAGCCGTTCGTGCTCGCCAGCCAGGATCACCGAATGCTCTCCGGCGACCGTCCCGCCGCGCAGGCTGGCAAAGCCGATTGCGCCCGGCGCGCGCGCGCCGGTGTGGCCGTCGCGGCCGCGCTCGCTGTGGTCGGCAAGCGCGATCCCGCGCCCAGCCGCCGCGGCCTCGCCCAGCATGAGCGCAGTGCCCGAGGGGGCATCGACTTTCATCCGGTGGTGCATCTCGAGCACTTCGATATCCCATTCAGGGCCAAGCCGGCTGGCCGCTTCGCGCACCAGATGCGCCAGCAACGTCACCCCGAGCGAGGTATTGCCGGTCTGGAGCACCGGGATGACTCGCGCCGCATTGTCGATCGCGACCGCATGCCCTTCGCCCAGCCCGGTGGTGCCAATCAGGATCGGCACGCCAGCCCCGATCGCCGCATGAAGATTGGCTTCGAGCGCGCCCGGGGCGGAAAAATCCAGCAGCGCATCGCTGCGATCGGCCAGCCCCGCGGGATCGCCGCCCTTGTCCACTCCGCCCGCCAGCTCGTGCCCGGCCGCTTCGATGGCGGCCGCGAGCGCCTGCCCCATCCGCCCGTCGCTGCCGATTATGCCAATTCTTGCCATTGGGTCTCCCGTCCGCGCACCCACTGTGCTTCATGCGGCGAATGACGGCCATCCGCAACATCGTGATCCTGACCGGCGCCGGGATCAGCGCCGAATCGGGACTCAGGACGTTCCGGGCGAGTGACGGCTTGTGGGAGGATCACCGGATCGAGGATGTCGCTTCGCCGCAAGGATTCCGCCGCGATCGGCAACTGGTGCAGCGGTTTTACGACGAGCGCCGCGTGAACATCCTCGCGGCCGAACCCAATCCCGCGCACGTCGCACTGGCCCGGCTCGACCTCGCATGGTCCGGCGATCTGCTGGTCGTCACTCAAAACATCGACGATCTGCACGAACGCGCCGGAGCGAAACGCGTGCTGCACATGCACGGCGAAGGACTGAGCGTGTGGTGCACCGCGTGCGATGCGCGGCACCCGTGGACCGGCACGCTGCTCGACGCGCCGCCATGCCCGACCTGCGGCGAGCCGGCGCTGCGCCCCGACATCGTATGGTTCGGCGAAATGCCCTACCAGATGGACCGGATCTTCGCCGCGCTCGCCCGCGCCGACTTGTTCGTCAGCATCGGAACGTCGGGCGCGGTCTATCCCGCCGCGGGGTTTGTCCAGCAGGCGCGCAGCGGCGGGGCAAGGACGCTCGAACTCAACCTTGAACGCAGCCAGGGCTCACAATGGTTCGACGAAACGCTACTCGGCCCGGCGAGCGAGCTGGTGCCGGCGTGGGTCGAGGAAATGCTAACCGGTTGAACATCCCCGGCACCCCGGGTCCTTCGCAATCGTCATCGTCCGCATTCCGGGTGCCAGCCCGTCGAGCAGGTGCAGCTTGCCGAACTGCGCGTTCCCCATTCCGCCGGTGGGCGCGAGCAGCACTCTGATCGCCTGGAGCGCGGCGAATGTGCCGGCCCACCCGGCCATCGCGCCGAGCATGCCGTCGTCGGCGCAGGTGTCGCAATCGTCGGCATCGAACGCGTCACCGACATAGCAGCGGTAGCAGGGCTGAGCAGGCAAGTGCCCGGCGAACGCGCCGACCTGGCCCTGGAAACGGCCTACCGCCGCGCTCAGCAACGGAATGTGGAGCGCGACACAGGCGTCCGACACCGCAAGCCGGGTGGCGAAATTGTCGCACCCGTCGAGCGCCAGGTCGACGCCGTGGAGCAACGCAGCGGCGTTGCTGGGCTCGATCCGTTGGGCCTTCCAGTGGACATCAACCGCGGCGTCGAATTCGCGCACCCACACTTCGGCGATCTCGGCCTTGCGGTGGCCGACGTCGTCGGCACGGTAGATCGTCTGGCGCTGGAGATTGCTCGCGTCGACCACGTCGTCGTCGATCAGCGTCAGCGCGCCGATCCCGGCGGCGGCGAGATATTGCAGTGCCGGGCTGCCAATCCCGCCTAGCCCGACGATGGCGATATGCGCCTGCGCCAGCACCGCCTGGCCTGCTCCGCCGACCTCGGGCAGGACGATGTGGCGCGCGAAGCGGCCGAGCCGGTCGGGAGCGAGGATCATGGCGCTGGAGCTAAGCGTGGCAGCGGGCTTCGACAAGCTCGCCACGAGCGGCTGGCGGCACTCGCGCGACCTAGCCGAGCGCGACCAGCCCCGCGCCGCCCGCTATCAATGCGATCCCGGCCCACCCGCGCAGCGACAGATGCTCGCCCAGGAAGGCCGCGGCGATCACGGCGACGAGCACCACGCTGAGCTTATCGATCGGCGCGACCCGCGAGGCATCGCCAAGCTTGAGGGCGCGAAAGTAGCATAGCCACGACGCGCCCGTGGCGAGACCCGAGAGCACAAGAAACAGCCACGTGCGCGGGGCAATGGCGGGGATACCGGTGAACTTGCCGCCCACTGCCAGCATCGCGGCGAGAATGGTGGCGATCACCAGCGTGCGGATGAACGTCGCCAAATCCGAATCGATTCGCTCAATGCCGACTTTGGCGAAAATCGCAGTCAGCGCGGCGAACAGCGCCGACAGCAAGGCCCACACCAGCCACGAGTGCGACGTCGTTGACATCGGCGCGCGGGACGCAGGCCCCTAAGTCTCGAGCTGGCGGAGCAGGCTGCGCACGTCGCCGTCCATGTCGGCATCGCGCTGGCGCAAGTCCTCGATCAGGCGGACCGCGTGGATCACGGTCGAATGGTCGCGCCCGCCGAACTTGCGCCCGATCTCGGGGTAGGAGCGCGGGGTGAGCGCTTTGGCGAGGTACATCGCGACTTGGCGTGGGCGGACCACGGCCCGGGCGCGGCGCTTGCTCGACATTTCAGAGCGGTCGAGGCGATAAAACTGGCACACGGTGCGCTGGATTTCGTCGATCGTAATCCGCCGGCGATTGGCCGACAGGATGTCGGTCAACTGCTCTTCGGCCAGCTGAAGCGAGACCACCTGGCCGGTCAGCTGGGCATAGGCGATCAGCTTATTGAGGCCGCCGACCAGCTCGCGCACATTGCGGTTGATGGTCCGGGCGAGGAATTCGATGACGTCCTCGGGCACGTCGAGCGGCGCGAACCGCACCAGCTTGCTGTGCAGAATCAAGCGCCGCAGATCGATGTCGGCAGGGGTGATATCGGCCACCAGGCCCATCGACAGCCGGCTCAGTAGGCGCGGCTCGACCCCGTCGAGCGCCTGGGGCGCGCGGTCGGCGGCGAACACCAGCCGCTTGCCCTCGGCGAGCAGCGCATCGATCGTGTACAGCAACTCTTCCTGCGCGCTGGCCTTGCCGATGATGAATTGGATGTCGTCAACCAGCAGCAGGTCGAACCCGCGCAGGCGTGATTTGAACTCGATCATCTCGTTCGATTTCAGCGCCGAGACGAACTCGACCATGAACCGTTCGGCGCTGCAGTAGAAAATCCGCGCGCGGGGGTGCGCCTGCAGGTAATTGTGGCCGATCGCGTGGAGCAGGTGGCTCTTGCCCTGACCGGTCGCGGCCTTGAGGTAGAGCGGGCTGAACTGCGGCTTCTCTGTCGCCGCCATGCGCTCGGCGGCGTTCTTGGCCAGGATGTTGGTCGTGCCGGTGACGAACGCGGCAAACGTCAGCGACGGATCGAGCCCGACCGACGAGGTGAAGCCGTCGTCGCCGATCGACTCCATCGCCAGCGTCGGATCGTTGGCAGCGCGATGGCCGAACCCATCCTCACCCTTGAGATCGAGATCGGCCATCTTGCGGCGCCCGGGGTGCACCATGATGCGCACGCTCTTCACTTCGCTGCGGGCGATCTTCCACGCCAGCGACAGGCGGTCGAGAAAGCGGTCCTGGACCCAGTTGGCGGAGAAATCGGTCGGCAGGAACAGGTTGAGGGTGCCAGTATCCTTGCAAAAGTTACCCAGCTGAATCGGCCGGATCCACTGGCTGAACAACTGATGGCCGAGGTCCTTGCGCAGGCCCTGGACGATGTCCGCCCAATCAGCGGCGAGGTCCAGCGCTTCCTGCTCTTCCATCTCTCCCCCACCAGCGTCGCGCGTGGCCGAAGACGACCGGCCGGCATGCGGTCCCATGCGAATCATTTTCCGTGCTTCCTCTTGTCCCGAAAGGCCTTACGTCGATCTCCTTCGACGGTCGAAAAGCGGGCGACAAAAGTCCCCTGCCCGCAATCCCCCCGGATCCGCAGGACGCCCCCGAATATCGTCTCGATGTTGGCGACCGGGTCGGGTCACGGCCCGGTCGATGCCGGTTATGAACCGCTGTTTGGTGGGGGCAAGAGGGCCGGGTGCAAATTTTCTTAAATATTACGGGTTGACTCGGTGGAAGACGCAGGCCTGCGTGTAAACCGTTGATAATAAGCTAAAAGACATATTACAAATTCGCGAATCGCGGAGTTTCCTAGGCTTTCCCGGCGCGCCTGTCCGCTCTGGCCGCGACGGGACTGGACATGAAAAAGGGGCCGGCGGAAATCCGCCGGCCCCGTTCTGATTCCGTTCCGCTTGAGCCGGGAACGTCGGCTTCAGAGAGCCGCGACTCGCTTGCTCAGTCGGCTCATCTTCCGCGACGCGGTGTTCCGATGCATCACGCCGCGCGCGACGCCGCGCGCCAGTTCGGGCTGCATCGCCTTGAGCGCGTCGGACGCGGCAGTCTTGTCGCCGCCGGCGAGCGCGGTCTCGACCTTCTTAATGAAGCTGCGGATGCGGCTCATGCGCGCGCCGTTGATCTCGGCGCGGTTGGCGTTGCGCAGGATGCGCTTCTTGGCTTGCGGCGTATTGGCCATGTCTGTCCTTACCTCGGGCCGCCGTCTGGCGCGGCCGGTGTCATGTCAAAGCGTGTGTGGAGCGACGGTTTCCCGCCGGAAAGCGGGGCCCTTACGCATACGGGGCCGAATCGTCAAGCAACCCGCTTACTTCTGGCATCGCGGGCAGAACCACGTGCTGCGTCCGCCCTGGACGATTCGCTTGACCGTGCCGGTGCACGGCGCGCGGCACGGCTGCCCTTCGCGGCCGTAGACATCGAATCGGCTGGCGAAGTAGCCTAGCTCACCATCGGGGCGGGCGTAATCGCGCAAGCTCGAGCCGCCATCGCCGATCGATTGCTCAAGCACCTCGCGGATCGCCGGGACCAGCCGCGCGAGGGCCGGGCGGGACACTTTGCCGGCCGCCTTGCGCGGGTCGATGCGCGCGCGGAACAGCGCTTCGCAGACGTAGATGTTGCCCAGCCCGGCGACGATCCGCTGATCGAGCAACAGCAGCTTGATCGCCTGCTTGCGCCCTTGCAACGCCGCGCCGAGATAGGCGGGTGTCAGGTCCGGTCCGAGCGGTTCGGGACCGAGCGCGGCGAACGCCGGCCACGCGTCGAGCCGGGCGGTGTCGACCAGGTCGACGAAACCGAACCGACGCGCATCGTTCAGCGCGAACACATGGTCGGCCGTCTCGATCACCAGGTGGTCGTGCTTGGCCCGTTCGGCCGGGTCGATCCGCCAGCGCCCGCTCATGCCGAGGTGGAAGATCAGCGTGGTGGCGCGGTCGGTGTGGATCAGCCCATACTTGGCGCGCCGGCCGAGGCCGGTCACTTTCGCGCCGACGAGCGCCTGGACCAGCCCCTCGGGAAACGGCACCCGCATATCCGGCCGATGGATCGCGGCTCGCTCGATGCGCGCGCCGTCGAGGAACTTCGCCAGGCCGCGCACGGTGGTCTCGACTTCGGGAAGCTCGGGCATGGCCGGGCGATAGCTGTCGTCCGCGGCATCGCCAAGGGCGCGTCGGGGCTCTAGGGCCCCGGCCATGCCGACCGACCGCCGCCAGTTCCGTGCCTTTGCCCTGCTCGCGCTGGTGATGCTGTTATGGGCGGGCAATTCGATCATCGGGCGCGCGGTGCGCGGCGATGTCGGGCCGTTCACGCTCGCCTTTGTCCGCTGGGCGGGGGCGAGCCTGGTCCTGCTGCCGTTCGCGGTCGGCCCGGTGCGGCGCGACTGGCAAGTCTTGCTCCGCGCGTGGCCGATCGTGCTGGTGCTCGGCCTGACCGGCGTCGCCGCGTTCAATGCCCTGATGTATTCCGGACTGCATTACACCACCGCAACCAACGGGCTGCTGCTCCAGGCGGCCATTCCGCCAGCCGTGCTGCTCGCCGATCGGGTGCTGTTCGGTGTACGCCCCGCGCGCGGCCAGATCATCGGCATCGCGGGTTCGATGGCGGGCGTGGCGGTGATCGTATTCCAGGGCACGCTGGCGCACGTGCTCGCGTTTCGGTTCGGCATGGGCGACGTGCTGGTCCTGATCGCGGTCGCCGACTGGGCGGTTTACACGGTGCTGTTGCGGCGCCGCCCGGCGGTGTCGCCGCTCAGCTTCCTCGCCGCCACGTTCCTCGTCGGGGTTATCGCCATGGCCCCGCTGGCGGCGTGGGAAACGCTCACCGGCCCCGCGATCCGGTGGAGCGCGGGCCTTGGCGGCGCGTTCCTCTATGTGGCGCTGCTGCCGTCGCTGGTCGCCTACCTGATCTACAATCAGGCCGCTGAAACCCTCGGGCCGGCCCGCGCCGGCCAGGCGATCACGCTGCTGCCGCTGTTCGGCGCGCTGTTGTCGGCGGCCTTGCTGGGCGAAACGCTCCATCCGTTCCACTTTGCCGGCATGGCGCTGATCCTCGTCGGCATCGTGGTGAGCGCGCTGGCGCCCCGAGAGGCCCGGCGCTAGAGGATCGGGCATGAGCGAGCAGGCATCCTTCGGTTACGAGACGGTCGACGCAGACGACAAGGCGCGCCGGGTGGGCGACGTGTTTTCCGCCGTGGCGCGCAAGTACGACGTGATGAACGATGCGATGTCGGGCGGGATGCACCGGTTGTGGAAGGACCAGCTGGTGCGCCGGGTGAAACCGCAAACGGGCGAGGCGATCCTCGACATGGCGGGCGGCACCGGCGACATCGCCTTTCGCATGGCCGCGCGCGGGGCCCGGGTGACGGTCGCCGATATCAACCAGGACATGCTCGACGTTGGCGTGCAGCGAGCGATCGATCGCGGCATCGATACGCTGGTGTGGTCGCGCCAGGATGCCGAGCAACTGGCGTATCCGGCCGCGACGTTCGACGGCTACACGATCGCCTTCGGCATCCGCAACGTCACCCACATCGACCGCGCGCTGGCCGAAGCGAATCGGGTGCTGAAGTTTGGCGGGCGGTTTTTCTGCCTTGAGTTCTCGACCACCGAGTGGCCCGGCTTCAAGGAAGCCTACGATGCCTATTCGCACAAGGTGGTGCCGCGCATCGGCCAGGCCATCGCGCACGATGCGGACAGCTATCGCTACCTGATCGAATCGATTCGCCGGTTCCCGCCGATGCCTGAGTTCGAACGCATGATTCGCGCCGCGGGATTCGCGCGCACCAGGGTCGAACCGATCATGGGCGGGCTGGTGGCGATCCATTCGGGCTGGAAAACCTGAGCCGGTGACTCAGCCCGCGACGCACATCTGGCGCCTGCTGCGGTGGGGCCGCCATCTGGCGCGGCACGGGGCGCTGCGCGGGATCGAGCGCGATCCGAACACCCCACCGCAAGTCCGCCGCCTGTCGCGCATCGCCCGCTTCGGCACACGCCAGCCGCGCGTGCCCGATTACGCCGCCGCGTTTCAGGAAATCGGGCCGGCCGCCATCAAGCTCGGCCAGTCGCTGGCGACCCGGCCGGACCTTGTCGGCGACGAAGCGGCGCGCAACTTGCTCAGCCTGCAGGACAGCCTGCCGCCGGTGCCGTTCGCCGAGATCCACGCCGAGATGGAACGCGCGTTCGAGCGCCCGCTGAGCGAGCTGTTCGCCGAGATCGATCCGGTCGCGGTCGGCGCCGCCTCGATCGCGCAAGTCCATCGCGGGGTGACGACCGAAGGCCGCGCGGTCGCGATCAAGGTCCTGCGCCCCGGCATTCGCGAGCGCTTCGGGCGCGATATCGATACGTATGAGTGGGCCGCGGCCCATCTTGAGGCGCTGGGCGGCGAGGCGCGGCGGCTGCGCCCGCGGCTGACGATCGAGAACTTCAAGCGGTGGACGCACCACGAGCTCGACTTGCGCCGCGAAGCGGCCGCCGCGTCCGAGCTGGCGGAAGCGATGCGCGGGTTTCACGGCTATTGCATCCCGTCGGTCGACTGGGACCGCACCAACGGCCGGGTGATGACCATCGAGTGGATCGACGGCATCAAGATTTCCGAGACCGAGGCGCTGGCGGCGGCCGGGCACGATCTCAAGGACATTGCCGAGCGGCTGGTGCGCGCGTTCCTGACCCAGGCGATCAGCGCCGGATTCTTTCATGCCGATATGCATCAGGGCAACCTGTTCGTGCGGCCCGACGGGACCATCGTGGCGATCGATTTCGGCATCATGGGGCGGATCGACCGCCGCGCGCGGGCGTGGCTGGCGGAAATCCTCTATGGCCTGACCACCGGCAATTACCGCCGCGTGGCGGAGATACATTTCGAGGCGCAATACGTCCCGAGCTATCATTCGGTCGACGAGTTCGCGACCGCGCTTCGCGCTGTGGGCGAGCCGATGCGCGGCAAGCCGGTCAGTGAGCTAAGCGTCGGGCAGATGCTCGACGGTCTGTTCGCGATCACCCGCGACTTCGACATGCAGACCCAGCCGCACCTGCTGCTGCTGCAGAAGACCATGGTCATGGTAGAAGGGATCGCCACCCAGCTCTATCCCGGGATCAACATGTGGGATGTGTCGGGGCCGTTCGTGAAAAGCTGGATCCGTGACGAGCTCGGCCCCGAGGCGGCGCTCGCCGACCGCATCCGCGAGGACGTCGGCACGTTGCTGCGCCTGCCGCAGCTGGTGCGGCGGCTTGAGGAGCGGTTCCCGCCGCGCGGCGGCGCGCCCGAGGCCCCGCCGTTGCGCGATATCCCGCTGGTGTGGGAACGGCGGCGCGGCAGCGCGCGGTGGCTCGGCTATCTGGCGGCGGCGGTCGCGGGCGCCGGGGCGGTGTGGCTGGGCCACGCCGTGGGCTGGCTGGGCTAGGCCCAATGCGGGCCGCGGGGGATCGATTCGCGCAACTGCCGCGCGCCGCCGCTCTGGCGGTGCTGGCCGCGTTCGCGGTGCTGCTGGCAACCGCGTCGCTGACGTATCCGGTTCATCTCAAGGGAAACGGGTTCGCGACCACGGTGCCGCGGACCTCCAAGGCACCGCGCGATCATGACCTTGCGCTGTACGCAGCGATCGCCGCGCGCGTGGGCCGGGGCGAGAACTATTACCGGTCTGCAGTGATCGAACAGCGCGCGGGCGGCTTCCCCGTCACGCCGGGGCTCGCGGTGCGGCTGCCGACGTTCGCGTTCCTCACCGTATGGCTCGGCCGCAGCGGCATCCAGGCACTTGGCGCACTGCTGGCGCTGGCGTGCGCACTGGCGTGGTGGCGCCGCCTCGGCGCGGAGCCGGGCGGGCGCGGCGTGCGGCTCGCGGCGGTGCCGCTGATGCTGGCTACCGCCGGGTATGCCACCAGTCCGCATTACTTCATGCTCCACGAAGTATGGGCCGGGGCCTTCATGACGCTCGCGCTCGGCCTGCATCGTCCGGGCCGGTGGTGGTGGGCGTGGCTCGCCGCCGCCGCGGCGCTGGCGATCCGCGAGTTGGCGCTGCCGCTGGTAATGCTGCTGGGCGCGATGGCTCTGTGGCGGCGCGACTCGCGCGAAGCCGCGGCGTGGGCGTTGCTGGTGGCGCTCTACGCCGTGGTGCTGGCGTGGCACTTGCACCAGATCGCCCCGCTGGTGGAGCCAACCGACAAGCCGTCGCCGCCCTGGCTGGTGTTTCGCGGATTGCCGGGGTGGACCGTCAACCTGGTCCTGTCGAGCCATCTGGCGAAGCTGCCGAACTGGCTGGCGGCGATGGTCGTGTGCGTGCCGCTGATCGGGTGGGCCGGGTGGCGCAGCCCGGCCGGGCTGACGGGTTTCCTGCTCCACGCCGGCTATCTGGTGCTGTTCATGGCGGCGGGGCGGGACAACAACTTCTACTGGGGCCTGCTGCTGGCGCCGAGCCTGGCGCTCGGGCTGGCCTTCGCCCCCCGCGCGCTGTTGAGCCTGGGCCGCGCGGCGCTAGGCAAACCTTAACCATCGCGAGGCAATGCTGGCGTGGGGAAACCGGGCCCGCTAGGCATGGGTCCGAACGCAACACCGCTGGAGACATCCAAAAATCGCCATGCCAGGTCCGCGTATCCTGCTGGTCGTGGGTGGGGGCATCGCCGCCTACAAGTCCTGCGAGCTTGTCCGCCTGATCAAGAAGGGCGGCGGCGAAGTGGTGTGCGTGCTGACCGAGGGCGGAGCGCAGTTCGTCACCCCGATGAGCCTGGCGGCGCTGAGCGGCAACCAGGTCCACAGCTCGCTGTGGGATCTCAAGGACGAGGTCGAGATCGGCCACATCCAGCTCAGCCGCGCGGCCGACTTGGTGGTGGTGTGCCCCGCGACGGCCGACCTGCTGGCCAAGATGGCGGTGGGAATCGCCGACGATCTTGGCACCACGCTGATTCTGGCGACCGACAAGCCGGTGCTGGCGGTGCCGGCGATGAACGTGCGGATGTGGCTCCACGCCGCGACCCAGCGCAATGTCGGGCTGCTCGAAAAAGCCGGCGTCCATGTCATGGCGCCGGATGATGGCGAAATGGCGTGCGGGGAATACGGCCCCGGCCGCTTGCCCGAACCCGAAGCGATCTGGCTGGAGATTTGCGAACTGCTGTCGCTCGATCCGGGTGACGCCGGCGCGGCGGAGATCGCCGACTATCTCGAAGCGCTCGAGCCCGAGGATGAAGAGCCGGGCCAAGTCGAAGAGTCCGGGCCCGCCGCGCGCGTGGCCCGCCCCGGCGGCCTGGCGGGAATTCTCGCCGCGATCATCCCACGCAGCACCGCGCGTCGGATCGAGGCCGAGGAAGTGACGTACGACGAAAGTCCGCCTGGCGAATTGCCCCAGCTTCCCGAGGAGGACATGCCGCTCCCCGAGCCGATTGTCGCCGGAGGTCCGGTCCTGGCGGCCAAGGGCGGCGCCAAGGCCGCGCCGCCGACCGATCGCGGGGCCATCAATCACGAAGTCAACGCCAACCAGTCTGCGCCCGAGCCGCTCGAGTTCGCGACCGAGGCCGCGTTCGACCCGCTCGCCGGCCAGCCCGATTTCGTCGACCGGGCGGAGCATCGGCCGCTGTATGGCAAGCATGTGCTGGTGACCGCCGGGCCGACTCACGAAGCGATCGATCCGGTGCGCTACATCGCCAATCGTTCGAGCGGCAAGCAGGGTTTCTCGATCGCCGCGGCGGCCGCGGCGGCGGGCGCGCGGGTGACGCTGGTGGCCGGGCCGGTGTCGTTGGCAACGCCGATCGGGGTTGAACGGATCGATGTCGAGACCGCCACCGAGATGGCGGCGGCGGTCAAGGCGGCGCTCCCGGCCGACGCTGCGGTCATGGTCGCGGCGGTCGCCGACTGGCGCGTGCGCGACTACACCCCCGAAAAGATCAAGAAGCGCGGCTCGGCCCCGCCGGCGCTGATGCTGACCGAAAATCCCGATATCCTCGCCACCGTCGCGTCCAGCCCGCAGCGGCCCGCCCTAGTGATCGGCTTTGCCGCCGAAACTGAAAACCTGATCGAAAACGCCAAGCGCAAGCGCAAGGCCAAGGGCATCGACTGGATTGTCGCCAACGACGTCACCGACGGGGCGATGGGCGGCGACCACAACACCGTCCACCTGGTCCGCGAACGCAAGGTCGAGGACTGGGAGCCGATGAGCAAGCAGGCGGTCGCACGCCGGCTGGTCGAACGCATCGCCGAGCAGCTGGCCGGGCCGGCCGACGGCGAGCGCGATGACTGAGCCCGTCGAGGTTCGGATCAAGCGCCTGCCGCATGGTCGGGACTTGGCCTTGCCGACGTATGCCACGACCGGCGCGGCGGGAATGGATGTGCTGGCGGCGGAGGCCGTCACCTTGCCACCGGGCGGTCGCCATGCGGTCGCCACCGGCCTCGCGCTGGCTATTCCGCCCGGCTACGAAATCCAGGTCCGGCCGCGCTCCGGCCTGGCACTCAAGCACGGCATCGGCTTGCCCAACAGCCCGGGCACCATCGACGCCGACTATCGCGGCGAGCTCAAGATCATCCTGATCAACCTGGGGACCCAGTCGTTCGCCATCGCACGCGGGGACCGCATCGCTCAGCTGGTGCTTGCGCCGGTAACCGTCGCGGCGTGGGACGAAGTGTCCGAACTCGACGAGACCACGCGCGGTGACGGCGGGTTCGGCTCGACCGGCGGGCACGCCCGGCTGGACTAGCCGAACGTCTTCTCGCGGGATCGCAGCCACAGCCGCGCGACCCCCAACACGACCGCGACCGCCAGGGTGTCGACCAGCCAGTCGAGCGCGTCCGAATCGCGATGCAGCACGGGTATCGCCTGGACCACTTCGATCAGTGCCCCGAACGCGCTCAGGCCCGCCAGCAGCCTGAGCGGTGGAAGCCGCCGGTAAGCCGCCGCCCCGAGCCCGGCCAAAGTGGCAAAGGCCATCGTGTGCTGGATCTTGTCGGACAGCCGGCCGGTAATTTCCGGCGGATGGGGGAGCACGGCCATGACAAACGCGAACGCCGCAGCGGACCAGAACGCGATCTTGAGAAAGCGAGGCATAATGGCCCTTACCCAGGTGCGGCCGCGATCCGCAACGCCGATACGAAAAAGGGCGGACCGTTGCCGGCCCGCCCTTCGCGAAGATCTATACTGCCGTTAGCGAACGGTGCGCCGGACCGGCTGGCGCTCGGGCGCCACCGAGATGCGCGTCGTCTCGCCCGAATTCCCGGGGAACCCGGTGAACAGCGCCTCGACCAGGTTGGGTACCAGGTACTGCAAGCGGTTGGAGGTCGAGGCCGCTTCCGATTTGCCTTCGAACAGGCGACGGCCATTGTGCGCGTCCTCGATCTTCATCGACACGCCGCTGGTGTAGACGGTGTAGCTGTACACGTCCGAGCTGCCACCCAACCCGCCGAACCCGCCATCGAAAAACGGATCGTACCAGCCGTATCCCCAACTGCGGCCGGGAAAATAGCCACCGCGCAGGCCGGCGCCCGCGTACGGCCCGAACGGGCGATAGTTGTACCAGCCGGAGTAGAACGGGTCGCGATAGCCCAAGCCCGTGCTCTCGACCCGTTCGCGGCCGCCGTCGACGCCATAGTCGAAGCGCACCAGCAGATCCGCCTGCCCGGTGCTGTTGACCGGACGATAACCGAGGGAGGCAAGATGGTCAGCGACGAAGGAGGCGTACTGCCGGAACTCGAGCCCGTTGGCGAGCTGCGGATCGTCGGCGACGATGGTGAAGGTCTGGCCCTGCGGCGCCGGCAAGGCGCTGGCAAAGCGCGAAACGTTGGCGTTGAACGGGGTGGCGCAAGCGGCCAACGCGCCCAAGGCCAGCGGCGCGGCGGCAAGCTTGGCGGCGCGGGCAAAGCTGGTGAAAGTGCTCATCACGACCTGTTCCTTCTTCCAGTGGCGCGCAGCACGATTCGCCCATCAACAGGACTGAACGCGGCTTACGACGAAGCGTGCCCTAAGCTCGGCGGGCTGAATAGCGGTTGAACGCAAGCAGCGGAAAAGGCGGTGGTTTTACACCTCTTAGGCGCTACCGCCGGGATCGTCGGGCGTGGCCGGATCGGGCACGCCCATCTTGCTATCGGGTGCCGGATCCAAACCCGGACCGCCGCCTTCGATGGCGGCATCGTCGTCCCCGTCGGCGAGATCCTCGGTCCTCTGGGCGGTTGCCGGGGGCGTGATGGCGTAAGCCTTTTTCACAGCCTGCCGCACGCGGGCGGCGAAAGCCTGATGATCGGCCTCGCTGAAGCCCGCCAGCGCATCGACCGATTCTTGGATGTCGGCGCTGCTTCCGGGGGCCTGGCCCTGGAGCATGACCGCTACATAATCGGTGACGACCAGATCGGCGACCGTGGCGAGAACCTTGCGGTCGCTTGGGCTCAGGACATCGTGGCTGGTCAGTGGACTGCCGGGCAGCTCGGCCGAAATGTCGAGCGCAGTGCTCGAACCCTCGGGGCGCACGGCAATGCGGATCACCAGCACTTTGTCCGCGCCATGCCACAACGACGCGACTTCGTTGCGGACTCCGCTGTCGTCATGCTTGAGCGTCAACTGGCTTGCAAAGGTCTCGAAACCGCCGGTGATCGATTCGCGCCGGAACGAATCCTGCAACGGCAAGGCGCGCACTTTGCCGATCGCGTCGGCCGGTGACAGATCGACCACCAGCGGCTGGTCGGCCGCCCGCGCCCCGCCGCCGGGCAGGGCGAACCAGGCGCCCAGCGCAATCAGCCCGGCTACCGCCATGACGAAATATCGGTTCATTACCGCTGCGTATCGCACGGCGATGAAAATGGCGTAAAAGCCTAGCCGCGCACCAGTCCGAGTGCGTGATAAGCGGCGGTGAGGGTCGGCGCGGCTATCTGGCGCGCTTTTGCCGCACCGCGCGCGAGGATCGCGTCGAGCGCCTCGCGGTCCTCCCGCAGCGCGGTGAAGCGCTCGGTGATTGGGCGCAGCGTCTCGACCATCAATTCACCGAGCGCCGGCTTGAACGCGCCGAAGCCCTGACCGCCGAATTCGGCCAGCACGCTGGCGACCGTCCGGTCGGACAGCGCGGCGTAGATTGTCACCAGGTTTAGCGCCTCGGGCCGCGCGGCAAGGCCCGCCGCCTCGCTCGGCAGCGGCTCGGGATCGGTCTTGGCCTTGCGCACCTTGAGCATGATGGTGTCGGGATCGTCCGACAGGTTGACCCGGCTCATGTCGCTGACATCGGATTTGCTCATCTTGGCGCTGCCGTCGCGCAGCGACATGATCCGCGCCGCCTCGGGCGCAATGATCGGCTCGGGCAGAGTGAACAGCAGCGCGTCGCCGGAAGCGCTCTCGGCGCCGCAGAAGTCGGTGTTGAACTTGTGCGCGATATCGCGCGCCAGCTCGAGGTGCTGCTTCTGGTCCTCGCCCACCGGGACATGCGTCGCCTGGTACAGCAGCACGTCGGCGGCCTGCAGCACCGGATAGGCGAACAGCGCCACGCTTTGCCCCTCGCGGTTCTTGCCGGCCTTGTCCTTCCACTGGGTCATCCGGCTGAGCCAGCCCATCCGCGCGGTGCCGCTCAGCAGCCATTGCAGTTCGGCGTGCGCGGGGACTTGCGCTTGGTTGAACAGGATCGAGCGCGCCGGATCGATCCCGCACGCGACCAGCGCCGCGGTCATCTCAAGCGTCGCCGCGTGCAGCTGGCCGGGCACATGCGGCTGGCTCAGCGCGTGGAGGTCGGCGAGGAAAAACAGGCACTCGCCCGCCGGCTCGCTCGAACCCGCGATAGCATCCTGCATCCGCACCCAGTTGCGGATCGCGCCGAGGTAGTTGCCGAGGTGAAGGTTGCCCGTAGGCTGGATGCCGGAAACGACGCGCATGCGAACTCTCGATCAGGCGCCGCGACGGCGGCGGAGGAATTGCAGGTCGGCCCGGGTGAACGCCCCGAGCGCGAGCGCCGCCGCCGCATAGACCAGCGCGCCCCCGCCCACCAGCACGCCCATCGCCGCCAGCCGCACGAACCACGTCCCGTGGACGAACGGCAGCAGCCGCGGCTCGAGAAACCACACCGCAGCCCCCATTGCCAGGGCCGCCAGCACCAGCCGCCAGGCGCGCCGCTTCAGCCGCGCATCGGGCACGAAATGCCCGCGCTTGCGCAGCACGCGATAAAGCAGCCAGACATTGACGGTCGAAGCGATCGCGGTCGCCAGCGGCGGGCCCATGTGCGCCAGCGGTCCGATCAGCGCGAGGTTGAGCGCGAGGTTGACGCCCATCGACACCAGCGCGATCCGTACCGGCGTGCGGGTATCGTGGCGGGCATAGAACCCCGGCGTCAGGACCTTGATCAGGACATAGCTCGGCAGGCCGACCGAAAACGCCGCCAGCGCCTGGGCCGTGTAGTGGGTATCAGCGGCATCGAACCGGCCATACCCGAACAGCGCGGCCGCGATCGGCTCGCCGCAGAACACCAGCCCGACCGTGGCGGGCAGGGTCAGCAGCAAGGCAAGCTCGAACCCGCGGTTCTGCATCTCGATCGCGCCTGGCTCGTCCCCCCCGCCGAGCAGGCGCGAGATGGTCGGCAGGAGAACGGTGCCGAGGCCGATCCCGATCAGGCCGAGCGGCAGCTGGTTCAGGCGGTCGGCCATGTAGATGTAGGTCACCGAACCGTGGGGCAGCAGCCGGGCGGCGAGCGCGGTCGAGATCACCAGGTTGATCTGCACCGCTCCCGCTCCCGCGGCGGCCGGCCAGATCAACTTCAGCAGCCGTTTCACATCGGCATCGAGCCGCGGCACGCGCGGCCTGAGGTGGACCCCGAGCTGGCGGCACGCCAGCGCCAGCCACACCAGCTGCAGCAGGCCCGAAACGGTCACGGCAATCGCCTGGGTGCGCGCGGTCACCAGGGGATCGTCCGAATGAAACCCGAGCAGGGCGACGATCAGCGTCAGGTTGAGCAGGATCGGCGCTGCCGCGTTGACCCAGAACTTGTGCATCGAATTGAGGATGCCGCCGAACAGCGACACCACGCTGATCAGCAGCAGATATGGGATCGTGATCCGCGACAGCGTGACCGCGTAGGCGAACTGTTCGGGGCTGACGCCGTTGAATTGGCCCGAGAGCGCAAGCGTGACCGGCCAGGCGAAGACTTCGAGAACGATCGTCATCACGATCAGCACCGGCAGCAGGACCGCCAGCGCGCGCTCGGCAAACACGATCCCGGCGGGCAGCCCGGGTCCGTCGGGATCGGCCACCTTGTGATTGAACATCGGGATGAAGGCGGAGGCGAACGCGCCCTCGGCGAACAGCGCGCGGAACATATTGGGCAGGCGGAACGCGATCAGGAAGGCGTCGGATGCGAAGCTCGCCCCGATAAAGCGCGCGAACAGCGAATCGCGCACCAGCCCGAGGACGCGGCTGAGCAATGTCAGCCCGCCGATCGTGCCGACATTGCGAACCAGGCTCATGCGCGCGCTATCCCCTTACAACCCGCAAGGGGCGAGGATCAGGCCTCGCCCGCGGGTTCGCCTTCGGTCTGTTCGACCTGGCGCTGCTGCAGCTGCTGAACGTAAAGCCCGTTGAAGTCGATCGGGTCGAGCATCAGGGGGGCGAACCCGGCATCGCGCACCGCGTCAGAGATGACCCGGCGGGCGAACGGGAACAGGATCCGCGGCGCTTCGGCGAACGAGAACGCGTGCATGTGGTCTTCGGGCATGTTGCGCATGCCGACCAGCCCGGCATAGACCAGCTCGACGATGTAGGCGCTGCCCTCCGCGGTCTTGGCATTGACCGAAATCTTCAACTCGACCTCGGACAATTCCTCGTTGATCTGGCGGGCACCGATATTGAACTGCACGTCGAACTGCGGCGTTTCGGTCCACTGGAAACTGTCGGGCGCGCGCGGGTTCTCGACCGAGAGATCCTTGACGTATTGCGACAGGATGCCCGCGACCGGCTGGGTATCGGCGCCATTGCCGATGGCC
The DNA here is from genome assembly GCA_039927815.1 of Croceibacterium sp. GTDB lineage: Bacteria > Pseudomonadota > Alphaproteobacteria > Sphingomonadales > Sphingomonadaceae > Croceibacterium_A. The sequence continues at coordinate 31,172 of JBDSUJ010000051.1, forward strand.
GCACCGTTGGCGCCGGCGGGACCGCCCGCGCCGGCGGTGGTGTCGAGATTGAGATCGGTCAGCACATCGCCTTCGTCGGCCATCGTCGGATCTTTCACAGGAATGAGGAATTGGCCGGTCCGCTAGCACCGGGTGGGCGTGGCCGCAACGGCCTGGAGGAAAAGCGACATCGCGGCGGGCACACACGGCGCGCGCAGGCGTTGTTCATTTGTATTCGATTACTATTTAAGGCACGGTTGTCGGGTCGACCACTTCGGTCGGCCACACCTGCTCATTGGGACAGTTCGCGTGCTCCTCGAAATCGTCATCCTCGCCATGATTGCCGCGTTCCTCGGCCTGCGGCTGTACTCGGTACTGGGGAAACGCGCCGAGCATGAGGAAGAGTCGGTCCCGACCCGGTTCGAGCGCGGCGAGAACGGCGCCCCCGCGCAGACCGCGACGACACCCGAATTGCCGCGCACCGCGCGCGAAATCGCCGGGTTCGCGCCCGCGATCGAACAAGGCCTGCGGGACATCGCGCAGGCGGACCGCCGGTTCGACCTGACCGCCTTCATGGACGGCGCCAAATCGGCATATGGCATGATCCTCGAGGCCTTCTGGCGCGGCGACAAGGACGAGCTGCGTCAGCTATGCGACAGCGACGTCTACGACGGCTTTTCCGCCGCGATCGACGCGCGAGCAGCCGCTGGCGAGACGCTCGACAACCGGCTCATCCGCGTCGAGGACAGCACCATCCGCAGCGCTTCGCTCGACGGCAAGACCGCGCGCATCGCGGTGCAGTTCACCGCCGACATCGCGACGGTGACGCGGGACCGGGACGGCACCGCCGTTGCCGGTTCGCTCGATGACGCGGTGGAGAGCATCGACGTGTGGACGTTCTCGCGTTCCGTAACCAGCTCCGCCCCCGACTGGCTGCTCGACGAGACCGACGAGGGCTGATCCGGAATGCGGGGACGGCGCCGCTTCGCCAGCCTCGCCGCCGTCCTTTTCATCGGTAGCTGCGTTCGCCTGGTCCCGCCCGGGGCCGGACCGATCACGCCGGCTCCAACCCCTGCCAACGCCGTCCTTGCCGGGGTCCGGCCCGGCCCCCCCATCGCCGCGCTCCAGCTGGCGCCGGCCGACGCTGCCGGCGCGCTCGCTTCGTTCGTCGAAAGCTGCCCCCGGCTGCTCGCGCGGACCGACGCCAGCGGGCTGACGCGCGCCGACGACTGGCGCCCCGCGTGCACCGGGGCCGCTGGGTGGAACTCCGCCGACGCGGCGCGCTTCTTCGACAGCTATTTCGAAACCGCGCGGGTGGGCGAAGGCGCTGCTTTCGTCACAGGCTACTTCGAACCCGAGATCGCCGGGGTACGCACGCGCCGGCCCGGGTTCGATGTGCCGATCTACGGGCTTCCGGCCGACCTTGTGCGAGCGTGGCCGGAGGAAACGCCCCCGGAGCAACGCACCGGCCGCGCGCCGCTCGGCCACTACGATCCGGCGGGCCGGTTCGTCCCCTATTTCACGCGCGAGGAAATCGATAACGGGGCGCTTTCCGGACGCGGCCTCGAAATCGCCTGGGCGGCCGATCCGGTAGAGGCCTTCTTCCTCGAAATCCAGGGCTCGGGCCGGCTGCGTAGCCCGGAAGGCGAAGTGATGCGGATCGGCTATGCCGGGCAGAACGGACGCGATTACGTTGCCATCGGCGGATTGCTGCGCAAGCGCGGACTGCTCGGCACCGGTCCCGGGCAGTACGCCGGCTCGATGCAGGGCATCATGCAGTATGTGCGCGAGCATCCGGACGAAGGCCGCGCGCTGATGCGCGAGAATCTGAGCTACATTTTCTTCCGCGAGGTGCCGGGAGACGGCCCGCTCGGTGCACTCGAAGTGCCGGTGCGGGCGCAAAGCTCGGTCGCCGCCGATCCGAATTACACTCCACTCGGCGCGCCGGTGTGGCTCGACGCCGACCGCGACGAAGTCCACGGCCTGTGGATCGCTCAGGATACCGGCGGCGCGATCAAGGGTGCCAACCGGTTCGACAGCTTCTGGGGTGCGGGCGAACAGGCCCGCGTCACCGCCGGCGGGATAACTGCCAAAGGCCAGGCGCTGGTGCTGCTGCCGAAAGGAACGCTGGCGCGGCTCGGCACTCGATGAAGCCGCCCCGCGGGCTGACGATCGACGAAGCCGCGTTGTGGCGGCGCGTTACGGATACGGTAAAGCCGCTCGATCCTGCTCCAGCGATCCGCGAGATTGTGGCAGAGCCCGTGCCCGATGCGGTGGCGAGGGCGCCAAAACCAAAGGGCAGGGTGCCGCCGGCGCGGCCCGCTCCTGTGCCCGCTGCGGCGCCGGCGTCAGCTGTTGCGGCGGGCCTCGACGGGACGTGGGAACGCAAACTGGCGCGCGCGGCGGTCGCGCCCGACTTCACGCTCGACCTGCACGGCTGCACGCTCGACCAGGCCCACCACCGGCTCGACAGCGGACTGGTACAGGCCAAGGCCATGCGCGCGCGGCTGGTCTTGCTGATTACCGGCAAGCCGCGCCCAGTCGATCCGGCCGATCGCGGGACCCACCGCGGCGCCATCCGCGCCAAGGTAATAGACTGGCTGGCGGCCGGGCCACATGGCGCCGATATTGTCGCGATCCGGGGCGCGCACCGCCGCCATGGGGGCGACGGTGCGCTTTACTTGGTCATGCGCAGGACGCGTTAGACGCCCTTGTGGTACTGACCCCAGCTGATGTCGAAGCGGTCGGCATCCATGACTTTGGTCCACGCCTTGACGAAATCCTTGACGAACTTCTCCGCGTGGCCGTTCTCGGCGTAGACTTCGGCGATCGCGCGCAGCTCGGAATTTGACCCGAATACCAGGTCGGCGCGGGTCGCGCGCCATGTCTCATGCCCTCCGGCCCGGTCGGTCGCGACGTATTCCTCCTCGTCGCTGCCATCGACCGCTTTCCACACGTTGGTCATGTCGAGCAGGTTGACGAAGAAATCGGGCGTCAGCTGGCCTGGCCGCTTGGTGAAGTGCCCGTGCCCGCGGGTGCCGTGGTTGGCGCCCAGCACGCGCAGCCCGGCCACCAGCACCGCCATGTCGGGCCCCGACAGGCTGAGCAGGCTGGCGCGGTCGATCATCATCTCCTCGGTCTTCACGCGCAGCCTCTTGGGCAGGTAGTTGCGGAAGCCATCGGCCTGTGGCTCCAGCACCGCGAAGCTGTCGACATCGGTCTGGTCCTGAGAGGCGTCGCCGCGCCCACCGTTGAACGGCACCGCCACGGTGAAGCCGGCGTCCTTGATCGCCTTTTCAAGGCCGACCACACCGCCGAGCACGATCGCATCGGCCATCGACAGCGTGCCGCGCACGGACTCCAGTGTGCTCAGCACTTTGGCCAACTCGGCCGGTTCGTTGACTTCCCAGTCCTTTTGCGGGGACAGGCGGAGGCGCGCACCGTTGGCGCCGCCGCGATGGTCGGACTTGCGATACGTCGAGGCCGAGGCCCACGCGGTCTTGACCAGCTGGCTGACCGTCAGCCCGCTTCCCGCGATCCTGGCCTTGGCAGCGGCGACCTCGGCATCGGACGGCTGGGTCGCGGCGGGCACCGGATCCTGCCAGATCAGGTCTTCGGCCGGGACGTCCGGCCCGAGGTAGCGGACCTTGGGGCCCATGTCGCGGTGCGTCAGCTTGAACCAGGCGCGCGCGAACGCGTCCTTGAACGCGGCGTGGTCGGTGCGGAATTTCTCGCTGATCTGGCGGAACTCGGGGTCCATCTTCAGCGCCATGTCCGCGGTGGTCATCATCGTCGGCACTTTCTTCGACGCATCATGCGCCGCGGGGGCCTTGTCTTCTTCCTTCTGGTTGATGGGCTGCCACTGCTGGGCACCGGCGGGCGAGCGGACCAGCTCGTATTCGTAGTCGAGCAGCAGGCGGAAGTAATTCTCGCTCCACTGGGTGGGGGTGTTGACCCACGCGCCTTCGATCCCGCTGGTGACGGTGTGCTCGCCGATCCCGCCGCTGTCGTGCTTGCTGACCCAGCCGAACCCTTGCGCGGCCAGATCGCCGCCCGCCGGAGCATTGCCCAGCAGCGAGGCGTCGCCGTTGCCGTGCGCCTTGCCAAAGGTATGCCCGCCGGCGGTCAGCGCGACGGTCTCCTCGTGGTTCATCGCCATGCGCTCGAACGTCGCCTTCATGTCGCGCGCCGACTGGAGCGGGTCGGGATTGCCGCCCGGGCCTTCGGGATTGACGTAAATCAGACCCATCTGGATCGCGGCGAGCGGGCCGTCGAGCTCCGTCATCCCCTTGTCGTGGTCGATGCGCGTCTGGACGCCTTCGTTGACCCACTTGTCCTCGTCGCCCCAGTAGATGTCCTTCTCGGGCTCGAACACGTCGGCACGGCCGCCGCCGAAGCCGAACACCGGCCCGCCCATGCTCTCGATCGCGACATTGCCGGCGAGGATGAACAAGTCGGCCCAGCTGATGTGGCTGCCGTACTTCTGCTTGATCGGCCACAGCAGGCGCCGCGCCTTGTCTAGATTGCCGTTGTCCGGCCACGAATTGAGCGGGGCGAAGCGCTGCTGCCCGCTGCTCGATCCGCCGCGCCCGTCGCCGGTGCGATAGGTGCCTGCGGCATGCCAGGCCATGCGGATGAAGAACGGGCCATAATGGCCGTAATCGGCCGGCCACCACGGCTGGCTGTCGGTCATTAGCGCGGTCAGATCGGCCTTGAGCGCGGTGTAGTCGAGCGCGTTGAACGCCACAGCATAATCGAAATCGTCCCCCATCGGGTTGGAGGCGCCGTTGGGGGCCAGCACGTCGACCGCCAGCGCCTGCGGCCACCAGTCGCGATTGGTGCGGCCGAGCAGGCTGCGCACGCTGCTGTCGAACGGGCACCCGCCGCCGCTGCCGCTGTCGATCGTTCCGGTCTTAGCGTCCATGCTCGCTCTCCTGATTTTGTGTTTTTAAGTCGGGCGCGACTCATGCCGCGCGGGATTTGCTGACGTCACCCTAGCAAGCGGCAAGGGGCACCCCAAACAGGATAGTCCGATAAGATTGAGCGAATAAATCAATCAGCCAAGTCTAAGCGAGCGGATCGATTAGTGACCGGACCTTGCGCTCGGCCTCGCGCTTCGCTGTAACAGGCGACCGTTCCGAGGGCTCGCCATGACCGCACCTGCCATCGTCCGCGCGCCCGCAACCGCCCGCCGCTTCAGGCCGTCATTCTATTTTTGGATGACGCTGGCGATGGCGTTCTTCGTCTTCGGCGGGTTCGGGATTCACTCGTTCGTGCCCGCGCTGGAGGGCAAGTTCCCGCCCGCGCCGCCGATCGTGCACCTGCACGCCGTGGTGTTCGTCAGCTGGATGATCTTTTTGATCACCCAGTCGGCGCTGGTCGGCACGGGCAATGTTAAGCTGCACCGCAGCCTCGGCCTGTGGGGCATCGCGCACGCCACCGCGATCATGATCCTGGGTCTGTCGCTGCAACTGATCGCCACGCGCAGCGCGATGCTCAAGGGCCTCGCGCCGGGCACCGACGGGCTCTACCTCGGGCTGTGCGCCTTCGCCGGCTTCACGACGATGTTCACGCTCGCGATCCGCAACCGCCACAGGCCCGACGTCCACCGGCGCATGATCCTGTTTGCGATGCTGCCGGTGCTGCCGCCGGGCGTGAACCGGTTCTGGTCCGAGGCGCTCACGATGCCGCCAATCCCCGTGGTCCCGCTCTACGCCACGCTATGGGCAATGGCGGCGACAATCCTGATCCAAGAATGGCGCGGCACGGGCCGGATAAGCGGCTATTCGCTGTTCGGCGCGGGGTGGATTATTGTGGAAGGCGTGATGCACAAAGTGGTCGTGCATTCGGCGCCCTTCGACCGTTTCGCAGCCGGGCTGCTGGGGATGGTCCACTACCGCTAGACTGATCGGAGCGCGAGGCGATACGACAGGATGTGGGGTTGCAACGCTTCCGGATAATCGCGGTACATCGGAACCGGCACGAAGCCGAGCGATGCGTAAAGCGCCTGCGCTTCGTGGAGGCGGTCACCGGTGTCGAGAACCATGGCAGTGTAATTGGCCGCCTGCGCATGGTCGATGAGCGCGCCCGCCAGCTGCCGGCCCAGACCCACGCCGCTTGCTTCGGGCGCGACGTACAGCCGTTTCATCTCGCAGGTTTGCGAGTCGAGCCGGCGATAGGCGCCCCCGGCGACAATCTGGCCGTCGCGCTCGGCCAGCACGATCGCGCCGCCGGGAGGCCCGAAGTCACCCGGAAGGGCGGCTTGTTCGGCTTCAAGCGACTGGTGCGCGAAGATCGCATCGACCAGCCAGGCAAGGTCGGCATAACGCGTCCGGTTCCAATCCACATAGTCGCGGCATAACCGCGCGAACGCGGCCATGTCGGCCGCACCGTGGGCTTCGCGGATCAGCAACCAGTCAGCCGCACTGCGCGCGGTGGAGCAGCTTGTGGTCGGCCAGCACCAGCGCCATCATCGCCGCCACCACCGGCGTGCCGCGCAGGCCGACGCAGGGATCGTGGCGGCCCTTGGTGACGATCTCGGTCGCCTCACCTTCGCGGGTGATGGTGTCCTGCGGGATCAGGATGCTGCTGGTCGGCTTGAACGCCACCCGCACCACCACCGGTTGTCCGGTCGAGATGCCGCCGGCAATCCCGCCGGCATGGTTGGCGGCGAACTCGGGCCCGTTCTCTCCGGGCGCCATCGGATCGGCGTTCTGTTCACCGCGCAAGGCGGCGGCGGCGAACCCGTCGCCGATCTCCACACCCTTGACCGCGTTGATGCCCATCATCGCCGCGGCCAGATCGGCGTCGAGCTTGGCATAGATCGGCGCGCCCCACCCGGCGGGCACCCCGGTCGCCACGCACTCGACAACCGCGCCGAGCGAAGACCCCGCCAGCCGCGCCGCGTCGAGCTTCTCGGCCCACCGTGCGGCCGCCCCGGCGTCGGGGCAGAAGAACGGGTTAAGCGCGATCTGGTCCGCGTCGAACGCCACCCGGTCGATCGTGTCGCCGCCGATCTCGGCAGCGTAAGCGGTGATCGTCACCTCGGGGATCACCAGACGCGCCACCGCGCCCGCCGCGACCCGCGCCGCGGTCTCGCGCGCGCTGCTGCGCCCGCCGCCGCGATAATCGCGGAAACCGTACTTGGCGTCGTAGGCATAATCGGCGTGGCCCGGGCGGTAAGCCTTGGCGATGTCGGAGTAATCCTTGCTGCGCTGGTCGGTGTTCTCGATCATCAGCGAAATCGGGGTACCGGTCGTTCGCCCCTCGAACGTGCCCGACAGGATGCGGACCATGTCGTCCTCGCGCCGCTGGGTGGTGAACTTGCTGGTGCCGGGCTTGCGCGCATCGAGCCACGGCTGGATCGCCGCCTCGTCAAGGGTGAGCCCCGGCGGGCACCCGTCGACCACCGCGCCCAGCGCCGGCCCGTGGCTTTCGCCCCAGGTGGTAAAGCGCAGCACGCGGCCAAAGGTGTTCCAGCTCATGGGCCGCGCTTTTGTCGCAACCGGCCGGAACTGTCCACATCGGGTGCCGGGAAAGGATTTTCCTACATCCCGGCGATCTGCCACATCGTTGCGCATGTACGACCGCGCGCGCTCGCTGTTTGGCTTCCACGTCCGTGAGACCGGGGGCGCGGCGCTGTGGACCGCCCGGCCGCGCCCGCGCGCGAAAACGTGTCACCCGGTCGACTCGCGGGATTATCGCATGCTGTCATATGCTTGCTTCAATATTGCCGCGCCCGGCCGGGTGACACTGCGTCACCCTGACGGCGCGAAATGATCGCCAAACTGACCGGGCGGCTCGACGAGAGCGGTGCGGACTGGGCGGTGATCGACGTCCAGGGTGTCGGTTACTTGGTCCACTGTTCGAGCAAGACGCTGTCCGCGCTCGGCATCGCGGGCGATCAGGTAACGGTGTTCACCGACCTTCAGGTGAGCGAGAACGACATGCGCCTGCTCGGCTTCGCGGCGGCAGGAGAACGCGACTGGTTCCGCCTGCTGACCACGGTCCAGGGCGTCGGCAGCAAAGTCGCGCTGGCGATCCTGTCCGCGCTCAGCACCGACGAACTGCAACGCGCCTGCTCGGCCGGCGACGCCGCGCAAGTGGCGCGGGCGCAAGGCGTCGGGCCGAAGCTGGCGGCGCGGATCGTCAACGAGCTCAAGGACAAAGCCGGCGCGCTGCCGGGTGGCGGCACACTCGCCGCGTCGATGCCGACGGGCGGCGCCAGCGCCGACGCCGTCTCCGCCCTGCAGAACCTCGGCTTCAAACCCGCCGTCGCTGCGAGCGCGGTGGCGCATGCGCAGGCGGAATTGGGCGAGGACGCGGGCCTGAACGAGCTGGTTCGGGTGGCGCTTAAGAGGGCGGCGGGGTGATGGCCCTTTCTACAGACCGGGTGCTAGGATCCATTGAGGACGGGCAGAGGTTGAGAGGCTGGATCGCAAATGGCTACGCTCAGGTGGAATACCTGCTGGGCGACATCATCACGACGTCACATGGCATCGGCGATTACAGCGCCATCAGGGAAAGGCTCCCGCACCGAGTCGAAAGACGTATTGCGAAGGTGCACCAGATTTTGGAGATAGATGGATTTTTCTCAGCGCATCGTGACGAGATCAATTGGGTAATCGACGCGTTTGAGAGCCACCATCAGACCCGCAACCTACTCGCTCATGGCTTCTGCACCGCCTATCACACACCGGATGGCGATTTTGGTCTCGAGTTCCGGAAGTGGCATCGGGATGGGGACAATGATCGTGAGCTAATTCAAACATTTCGACTGATCGACTTGGAATATGAAAAGGCTCAGTTGACCGACCTCTCGCAACGGGCGTTACATCTCGCCTTTCGTATTCATGATGAGCTGGGACTTGTTGGACCGTGACCGACGACCCTGCCCTTTCCGCCCAGCGCCAGCCGGAGGATCATGACGTCGCGCTGCGGCCCGGGACCCTCGCCGAATTCATCGGGCAGCAGGCGGCGCGGGAGAATTCGCGGATGCTCCGGGGCCGCGCGATGAGCGATGGATTACCGCAGGCGCCGCGCGATCGTGTCCAGGCCCGCGCGCGCGCAGTCTTCGTCCATCTTGGCGCTGCCCGCACCCGATGCAGCGATTGCGCCCACCTGCTTGCCGCCGGCGATTATCGGGAGCGCGCCCGGCAGCGCCATTCCGATCGCGGGGTCGGCCTTTATCTCGGCCGCGAGTTTGGTATCGCCCGCGGCCCGCGCTGCGACCGCTCCGCTTGCATCGTGGTAGCGCATCGTCAGGGCGGTCTTGCGCCGTGCGAAGCTGGCGGCGATTTGCGGCGCGCCTTCCCGGACCAGCAGGACTTCCGGTTCACCGGCCGAATCGACCACCAGGACCGCAATGGGAAATCCACGCTGACGGCAAGCGCGCACCGCGCCCTGCGCGGCCGTGACGGCGAGCGCGAGATCGGGTCCTGCGGCACGCGGCGGGAACGGTGTGGCCGGGCGCGCTGGGGAGGCGGCGAACGCCGCGAACGCTGCCAGCACGGCAATGATAAGCGGTCGCATCGGGGCAGGCCCTTCCTTCGTTTCCGGGCAGGGTGTGCCTCAGCTTGGGGGCGCACGCAATTGGCCGCAAGCCCACCGGGGTACTGGGAGTGGCCCCAGTGACCGATAACCCCGCCCTCTCCCCCCAGCGTCAGCCGGAGGATCATGACGCGGCGCTGCGGCCCAAGTCGCTCGGCGAGTTCATCGGGCAAGAGGCGGCGCGGGAGAACTTGCGGGTGTTCATCGAGGCCGCGCGCGGGCGCGGAGAGGCGATGGACCATGTGCTGTTCTTCGGGCCGCCGGGGCTGGGCAAGACCACGCTGGCGCAGATCGTCGCCAAGGAGCTCGGGGTGGGGTTTCGCGCCACATCGGGCCCGGTGATCGGCAAGACCGGCGATCTGGCTGCGCTGCTGACCAACCTCGAGCCGCACGACGTGCTGTTCATCGACGAGATTCACCGGCTCAATCCCGTAGTCGAGGAAGTGCTGTACCCGGCGATGGAGGACCGCGCGCTCGACCTGATCATCGGCGAAGGACCCTCGGCGCGCAGCGTGCGGATCGACCTGCCGCCGTTCACGCTGATCGGCGCGACCACGCGCCAGGGTCTGCTGACCACCCCGCTGCGCGATCGCTTCGGGATTCCGGTGCGGCTCAATTTCTACACCGTGCCCGAGCTGGAGCGGGTGGTGGCGCGGGGGGCCCGGCTGCTCGGGCTCGATGTCGAGCCGGCGGGCGCGCGCGAGATCGCGCGGCGCGCGCGCGGCACGCCCCGTGTTGCCGGGCGGTTGCTTCGCCGGGTGCGCGACTTTGCCCATGTCGCGGGAGACGGCACGGTCACGGCGGCGATCGCCGATGCCGCGCTGACCCGGCTGGAAGTCGATGCGCTCGGACTCGATGCGATGGACCGGCGCTACCTGACGATGATCGCGGAGATTTACAGCGGCGGACCGGTGGGCGTGGAAACGCTCGCGGCGGGCCTGGCCGAGCCACGCGATACGATCGAGGACGTGGTCGAGCCGTTTCTGATTCAGCTTGGGCTGGTAGCGCGCACCGCGCGCGGGCGGTGCCTCAACGATGGCGGTTGGCGCCACCTCGGGCTGGCGCCCCCGAGCGGAACGCAGGCGGGTCTATTCTCTGAGGGAAAATAGCGCCTCGACGGTGGTGCCCAACGCCGCGGCGAGCTTGAGGGCGATGATCGTGGAGGGCACGAATACCCCGTTTTCAACTGTGTTGACGGTCTTGCGGCTGACCCCGATCCGCATGGCAAGCTCGGCTTGGGTCCAGTGCCTGGCCTCGCGCGCGTCGCGCAGTCGATTGGCCAGCTCAGGCATACCCGCGCCGCTCGAGCATTCCGAAGCGGATCAGCGCCGCGATCAGGCCCGCACTGACGATCAGGTGGATCACTTCGCGTGGGCCCATCGGCGCGGCGCCCTGGAGTACGTAGAGTACGATGCCCATGGCCATCGCGGTCAGGAAGCCCCACTGCGTTGCGTTCGCGCGGTTCGCAAGCGTCGCCTCGTCGTTGAGCATCGCGCGCACCGCGCGGCTGCGAAACCACCCGCCGCCCGTTTGCAGCACCACCAGCAACACCACCGACAGCATTACCCACGCACCGATTCGCACGTGATCGACCAGCCGCTCCGCCGGCGGATTGGCAAAGAATGCCATCTGCTGGGTCAGGAACACCAACGCCATGACCGGCAGCAGGCGCGCGCGGCGGCGGCCGAGACGGTCGGCGACGGCGCTATCGGTGACATTGGTCATTGGTTTGTACCCCTGTTGAAAATCGAAATATGTAACCCCTAGGTGATTAGGTAACCCAAAGGTTACTCGGCCGTCAAGCGAGTTGTGCGGGGTGAATCGGTTCATCGCCATGACGACAACGGTTCCAGAGTGGGACAGAGAGGCCCGCACGGTGACGCGAGGCCGTCAAAAGCCCGCTTCGAGGCGCGTTTTCGTGGTTAACGCGATTGCGGCAAGGGCCCCGACGCGTGTTGTTGGCAGCAACGGGAAGTGCAGCACGGCTAATCGGGCCGGCGTCGCTATCCCGCCAACGCGAAGAGAGCTTGCTTATGTCGGTACGTACGGCCCTAGCAAAACTCGCCACCGCAGCGGCCGGCGCGGCCGTGCTCGGCGGCGGCGCGGTGCATGTCGCGGAGCGGCAGAGCGCGACCTCTGACTACAGGCAGAGCAAGGTCGCCCACGCGCCGACCAAGTACGTCAAGCGGCATCATGCCAAACGAGTCGCGCACCGCAACGTCAAGCGCATCCGCCGCGTGATCCCGCGCCGTCCCGAACAGGAATTCGCGATGGTCCCGGTGCCGTTGTTGCCGCTTCCGCCGCAGCCGCAGGCCCAGATCATCGGCGGCGGTGGCGGCCCGCCGGTTATCATCGGCGGTTCGGGTGGCTCAGGCGGATTTGGTGGCGGGTTCTTCGGGGGCTTTGTCGGCGGTGGTTCAAGCAGCGGGGGCAACATTGTAGTCACCTCGACCACCAGCGGCTCGTCCAGCACATCGAGCGGCGGCAGTTCCACATCAGGCGGCGGTAGCTCAACATCAAGCGGCGGGAGTTCCACCTCAACCAGCGGCGGTTCAACGTCGACCAGCGGCGGTTCCACTTCCACCAGCTCGGGCAATGTCACAAGCACGTCCAGTTCGGGGAATGTCACCAGCACGAGTTCGACATCGGGCAACGTCTCGACGAGCAGTTCCACCTCCGGCAACGTTTCGACCAGCACGTCGACATCGACATCGGGCAACATCACCTCGAGCACTTCGAGCTCCACCAGCTCAAGCAGTTCAAGTTCGACCAGTTCCAGCTCAAGCACAAGCGGCAGCAGCTCGACCAGCAGCTCGACCTCGGGCGGATGCCGGTACGGCTGTAGCTCGACGACCACTGGCTCGACGTCCGGGACCGATGTTCCGGAACCGTCTATGGTGCTGCTGTTCGGGGCAGGCGCCGCGGCCGTGTTCCGCCGTCGCCGGGCCAAGGAAAAGCTAGCGGCCTGAACTGCCCTTCAGGTTGTGACGGGAAGGGCGGTCCGCAAGGACCGCTCTTTTCACGTCAGGCTGCGAGATTTCTCAGCACGTACTGGAGAATCCCGCCGTGGCGGTAATATCCCAGTTCGTTCGCGGTATCGATCCGGCACCGCGCCTTGAACGTGAAGCTCTCGCCCGATGCACGGGTGACCTCGACATCGACGTCCTGCAGGGGCCGCAAGTCGGCCAGACCGCGAACGGTAAAGCTGTCAGCGCCGGTCAGACCGAGGCTGGCGCGGGTGTCGGCGCCGGTGAACTGCAACGGGAGCACGCCCATTCCGACCAGGTTGGAGCGGTGAATGCGCTCGAAGCTCTCAACGATCACCGCCCTGACGCCGAGCAGGACCGTACCTTTCGCCGCCCAGTCGCGGCTTGAGCCGGTGCCGTATTCCTTGCCCGCCAGGATCACCAGCGGGGTGCCGTCGTCCTTGTGTTTCATGGCCGCGTCGTAGATCGGCATCGTCGCGCCATCGTACTTGGTGACGCCGCCTTCGACGCCCGGGACCATTTCGTTCCTGATGCGGATGTTGGCGAAGGTGCCCCGCATCATCACGTCATGATTGCCACGGCGGCTGCCGTAGGAATTGAAATCCCGCTTATCGACTTGGTGCTCGAGCAGGTACTTACCTGCCGGACTGTCCTCCTTGATCGAGCCGGCCGGGCTGATGTGATCGGTGGTGACCGAATCGCCTAGGATTGCGAGCGGACGGGCGCCGACGATGTCGGTCACCGGCACCGGGGTCATGGTCATGCCGTCAAAGTACGGCGGGTTGGCGACATAAGTGCTGCCGGGGCGCCACGGGTATGTGTCGGACCCGGTAACTTCGATTGCCCGCCAGTGCTCGTCACCCTTGTAGACATCGCCATAGCGCTTGACGAACATCGACCGGTCGATTGCCCCGGCGCGCACCTCGGCGATTTCGGCATTGCTCGGCCAGATGTCCTTGAGGAACACATCCACCCCATCGCTGCCGGTGCCGATCGGGCTGTCGACCATATCCTCGGTCACCGTGCCCTTGAGCGCATAAGCCACCACCAGCGGCGGGCTGGCAAGGAAATTGGCGCGCACATCGGGACTTACCCGGCCTTCGAAGTTGCGGTTGCCCGACAGCACGCTGGCCGCAACCAGGTTGTTGGTGTTGATGGCCGCGCTGATCGCCGGCGCCAGCGGGCCGGAATTGCCGATGCACGTGGTACAGCCATAACCCACGAGGTCGAAGCCCAACGCATCGAGATGCTGCTGCAATCCGGCCTTGACCAGATAGTCGGTCACCACCTGGCTGCCCGGCGCGAGACTGGTCTTGACCCATGGTTTGGGCTTGAGGCCTTTCTCGTTGGCCTTCTTGGCAACCAGCCCGGCCGCGATTAGCACATCGGGATTGGAGGTGTTGGTGCAGCTGGTAATCGCCGCGATCACCACGTCGCCATCGCCGACGTCATGATCCGCGCCGTCGATCTTGCAGCGGATCGGCTTGGACTTTCCGTAAACGTCTTTCAGCTGGTCGTTGAACAACTTGTCGACATCGGGCAGCGCGACCTTGTCCTGCGGCCGCTTCGGCCCGGCCAGCGACGGCACCACCGTGGCGAGGTCCAGCTCGAGCGAGTCGGTGAAGATCGGCTCGTCCGCCCCAGGGTCAAGCCACAAGCCCTGTTCCTTGGCGTAAGCTTCCACCAGTGCGATCTGCGCCTCCTCGCGGCCGGTCAGGCGCAAGTAGTCGATCGTCTTGTCGTCGATCCCGAAGAAACCGCAGGTTGCGCCGTATTCCGGCGCCATGTTGGCCAGGGTCGCCCGGTCCGCCAGGCTCAGCGCGGTCAGGCCGGGCCCGAAGTATTCGACGAACCGCCCGACCACGCCCTTTTCGCGCAGCATCTGGGTGCAGGTCAGAACCAGGTCGGTGGCGGTAACGCCTTCCTTCAGGTGACCGGTGAAGCGGAAGCCCACGACTTCGGGGATCAACATCGAAACCGGCTGGCCAAGCATCGCGGCTTCCGCCTCGATACCGCCGACGCCCCATCCCAGCACACCAAGCCCGTTGACCATTGTGGTATGACTATCCGTGCCGACGCAGGTATCGGGGTAGGCAATCATCACTCCGGTCGGGTCCTCGCTGGTCCATACGCATTGGGCGATATGCTCGAGGTTGACCTGGTGGCAGATCCCGGTGCCCGGGGGCACGGCCTTGAAATCGGCCAGGCTTTTGGAGCCCCATTTGAGAAAATCGTACCGCTCGCGGTTACGCTCGTATTCGAGCTCGACGTTCTTCTCGAATGCCTTGGGGTGGCCGAATTCATCGACCATGACCGAATGGTCGATCACCAGGTGGACCGGGACTTGCGGATTGATCTTGCGGGTGTCGCCGCCGAGCTTGGCGATGGCATCGCGCATTGCCGCGAGATCGACCACGCACGGCACGCCAGTGAAATCCTGCATCAGTACCCGTGCCGGGCGGTACTGGATTTCCTTGCCGGTCTTGGGATTGCGTTGCCAATCCGCGATCGCACCCAGATCGCCAACCGAAACGGTTGCCGCCCCGTCCTCGAACCGCAGCAGGTTCTCGAGCAGCACCTTCATCGAGAACGGCAGCCGCGAGATGTCACCCAGCGTCTCGCTCGCCTTGGCGAGCGAATAATAGGCATAGTCCCGGTCGCCTACCTTGAGCGTTGAGCGGGTTCCAAGGCTGTCTTGTCCGACTGCGGTCATCGTGTGCGCTATCCTTGTCCTGAGAGCGGGGACGCCGCGGGCGCCCGCCTCGCTTTCGCGAGTGTGCCCATACACGAACGGCTGTTGCGTGAAAGGGTCTCGCCGACGTGCAAACGGCGGCCTAGAACCCCGTGTCGAAGGTCACTTCAGGGATTACGCGATGGCGATTGGAACACCCGGCCGGCGTCAGGAGCCGATTCATGCGCTAGCAATGGCCGCGGCGCTGATTGTCGCTGCGTTTGCCGGGGCGGCACTGGGCCTGCTATGGCACGCGTTCGGGCCGGGCGGCTAGACCAGCCCGGCTTCCGAACGCCCGCGCGGTGCCGCAATCCAGCACGCACCAACGATAAGTCCTGCGCCGATCAGGGTCGCCGGACGCAGTCTTTCCGTGAAGAAAAGCCAGCCGAACAAGCTCGCCCACAGTAACGCCGAGTATTCCAGGGGGATCAGCGCCTGGGTCTCGGCGCGGGCGTACGCCCAGGAAAACAGCATCGCGGCGATCATTCCCAGAACTGCGGCGGCGGCGATCAGGCCCCAGGCCGGGGGCTCCTGCGGCAGGATCAGGAACCACGGCGCGAAACCGAGCAGCGTAAGCGAGACGATCGCGTTCTGGAACGTCGCGACCTCTAGCGGCTTGGCGAGCAAAGCCTGCTGGCGTTGCAGGACCAGATTCCAGGCATACAGCAAGGCCGAAGTCAGGATGGCCGCAATACCGAGCCAGCCGTGGCCTTCGGCGGACTCTGATCGCAACCTTCCAGCCGCGATGACAATCACGCCGATCAGCCCGAACAGCGATGCGGCCACCTCGCGCCTGCCGACTTGTTCGCCGAGCAGCACCGCTGCGAGGTACAGAGCAATCAGCGGGGCGATAAACGACAATGCGATCGCCTCGGCGAGCGGCATCTGAGTGATGCCCCAGAAAAACGTGAATGCCATCGCGGTGGCCACCAGGCCGCGCTTAACGTGCACCGACAGCGCCGCTCGTCCGGGCCAGCGATGGCCGGTTGCGACATACGCCGGGATGGTCAGCGCCAGGCCGCACACACCGCGCAGCAATAGCGCGCTGTAAGTGCCGGCGGCCAACGCGGCGCCTTTCATTACCGCATCCATCAGCGAAAACAGGGCCACCGCCAGCAGCGTGCTGACAAATGGGGCTAAACGATGCTCGCGCCACATGCCCGGCGTTTAAGGCGTCGCGTGGCGCGAGCAATCCACCCGCGGAAGATTCAGGGGAGAGTCAGGCGCGGTTGTTGAATAGGGGGTCGGAAACAGCCAAAATGCGGTGAACGGCGTTGCGAGCAGTAGGCTCGCGCCCATTCGCGGTCGGCCACGGGGCACACAAACTGATGAAACTTTCGCCGCATCTAGCGTTTGTCGCCAGCCTAGGCCTGCTGGCTCAGCCAGTCACCGCGCAGCAAGTCAGCGCCGCTCCGGTGCTCGACGATGACGCGGTCGAAGTCGTCACATCGCCGCAACCGAGCCAGTTGACGCTCCCGCCCGAACCGCAATTCGCTGCAGTGGTGCCGTGGTCGGTCGCAAATGGGCGAAAACTGTTGGCGGCGATCGAGGGGATCGGGGCCGAAGGCCTGAGCCCGAAGGATTACAACCCGGCCGAGCTCAAGGCCGCACTGGCCGCCGGCCTGTCACCCCAGTTCGATCAGCTGGCGAGCCAGATGTTCGCGTGGCTGGTCGAAGATCTGCGCGACGGCCGCACACCGATGGCGGCGCGCAAGCAATGGTTTGTGGTCGACCCCGACGCCGATGTTATGCCGACGGGCAAAGTGTTGAGTGAGGCCATCGCCAGCGGCGACATCGCCGGCGCGCTCGCCGCGCTGGCCCCGACCGTTCCCGACTATGCCGCGCTGCGCGATGAGCTGGCTCGGACCCCGCTGGCACAAGCCAAGCGCCGTGCACTCGTGCGCGCCAATATGGACCGGTGGCGGTGGCTCCAGCGCGATCTGGGTGGTCAGTACCTGCTCACCAACGTGCCCGAGTTCCAGCTGCGGCTGACGGTCAACAACAATATAATCCGCACCTACAAGACGATCGTCGGCAAGCCGACCTCGGCCACGCCTCAGCTGGCCGAGACGGTCGAAGGCGTAATATTCAATCCCACCTGGACCGTTCCGCAGTCGATTGTGAAGGGTGAAGGACTGGGTGCCAAGGCGCTCGCCCGTCCGGGCTGGGCGCTCGCCAATGGCTACAAGGCAACGAAGGGCCCCAATGGCTTCATCCAGGTTGTCCAGCAGCCCGGCGCCAACAACTCTCTCGGCCTGATGAAGCTCGACATGCCCAACCCTCATGCGATCTTCCTGCATGATACCCCCTCGCGCGGACTGTTCGCGCAGGACTTCCGCGCGCTCAGCCACGGTTGCGTGCGGACCGAACGCGCGCTCGAACTGGCGATGACGATCGCGATCCTCGGCCAGGGCGCGACCAGGGATGAAGCGGTCGCGATCTCGACCTCGAAGCAATACACCCGGGTTCCGGTGAAGAAGTCGATGCCGGTCTACATCATGTACTTCACGATCGCGCGCGACATTGATGGGCAGTTGCGCACCTTCAACGACATCTACGGGCGCGACGTGCCGGTGCTGGCGAGCCTCGATGCGCCGCGCGTGGCCAACCGCGCGCGAACGACGAGCGAGAAGGTAGTCGAGATAGTCGACGACTTGAAAGTCTAGGCGGCAGGAGCGCCTGCGGCCGGGCGCGCGGCGTATCCCGGCGTTGCCGATGC
>JBDSUJ010000052.1:0-4652 GCA_039927815.1 Croceibacterium sp.
TGGCCGGCGGCACCACCGTCACCGGCACTCAAATTCCTGGCGCAGCGGGCGTCCCGGGCGCGCTCAGCCCGGCCAACTGCGACATTTCCGGCCAGGTCCTCCCGGGCGTGTCGAAGTGGGCGTTCTCGTACGGCGCGGAGGCCAACATTCCTGCCAAGTTGCTGGGGCTCGACGGCCAGGTCTACGCCGGGGTCGATGGCAATTATCGCTCCAGGTTCTCGTCCAACCCTTCGCCATCGATCTACACTACCGTCGACGGCTACGCGCTGACCAACGTCCGGGTCGGTTTCCGGACCGACAAGTTCAACATCTACGGGTGGGTTCGCAACGCCTTCGACACGGAGTATTTCGATCAGCTGGTGTTCGCATCGGGCAATACCGGGCTTATCGCGGGCAACGTCGGCGATCCCAGGACCTGGGGCGGAACCGTCCGGTTCGAGTTCTGAACGCGGCGGACGCCCGCCTGCATCTATTTGACGCGTCGTGCGTTGGGCGGATGAGTTACCAACAGGAGATCCCTATGACCGACGCAAGCCAGATTCAGGAACACATGGAAGTCATCGGCGCCGACGGCGTGCATGTCGGCACGGTCGACCATGTCGACGGCCATCGCATCAAGTTGACCAAGGCCGATTCGAGCGCCCAGGTCGAGCAGGGTGAAGGCGAGCATGCCGGCCATCACCACTACATCTCTCTCGGCCTCGTCGCCGGCGTCGAAGGCAATCAGGTCCGCCTCAGCGCCACCGGCGCCAACGCGGTGTCGTTCGAAGAGGAAGAGAGCGGGCAGTAAGCGGATCGCCTCGCGTTGCCAAGCGGCGGCTTTATCAATTCGGAGGCGCCCGTGAGGGCGCCTCCTTGCCAAATAGATTAGTTCGCTTTGCGACTTCGCCAAATCGGCAGCACGATCCACGCAATTATCGCAACGACGCCCGCCCACATGTAGGCGAATGTGACGATGTCCAGCATCGTATGGCGTTCAAGCAGAAGGTATGAATACCACCAACTCTCGATAAGCCCGCCCTCGCCGTGCGCGGTGATGTCGAGTCCGACGCTGTCTGGGAAATCGACCTTAGCCCACAGCCACAAGAGCGGGAGCATATAAGCCAAAGTGACGCCGATTACTCGCAACGCTTTTCGCAGTCGCCATTTAGACGTTTTCTTCGGCTCGTCTGTCATTATGTCATCGCCATAGCTCGCTACTGGCAGGCCAAACATTCCTCGTAGTCGGTCGGGGCGAGCTCGATCACCGGGGCGTCGGCGGTGTTGTCCGCCTCGACCCCGCCGGCGAACCCGGCGCGCTGAATGCTCTTGCTCCGCAGGTAGTAGAGCGACTTGATGCCCTTCTCCCACGCCTGGAAGTGCAGCATCATCAGGTCCCACTTGTCGACATCGGCCGGGATGAACAAGTTGAGGCTCTGCGCCTGATCGATGAACGGCGCGCGGTCGGCGGCGAATTCGAGCAGCCAGCGCTGGTCGATCTCGAAGCTGGTCTTGTAGGCCGCCTTCTCTTCCACAGTCAGGAAGTCGAGGTGCTGGACCGACCCGCCCTTCTCGAGGATCGAGTTCCACACATTGGCCGAATCCTTCGACTTCGCCTGGAGCAGCTTTTCGAGATACGGATTGCGGATCGAGTAGCTGCCCGACAGCGTCTTGTGGGTGTAGATATTGGCCGGGATCGGCTCGATGCACGCGCTGGTCCCGCCGCAGATGATGCTGATCGAGGCGGTGGGCGCGATCGCCATCTTGCAGCTGAACCGCTCCATCGCCCCGCGCTCCTCGGCGTCGGGGCAGGCCCCGCGCTCCTGCGCGAGCACCATGCTTGCCTCGTTGGCGCCGGCGGCGATGTGCTTGAACATCCGCAGGTTGTGGACCTTGGCCATCGGGCTTTCGAACCCGATGCCCTTCGACTGCAGGAACGAATGGAAGCCCATCACGCCCATCCCGACGCTGCGCTCGCGCATGGCCGAGTACTTGGCGCGCGCCATTTCCGGCGGGGCGCGGTCGATATAATCCTGCAGCACGTTGTCGAGGAAACGCATCACATCCTCGATGAAGCGCTTGTCGCCGTTCCACTGGTCCCACACCTCGAGGTTGAGCGAGCTGAGGCAGCATACCGCGGTGCGATCGTTGCCGAGATGATCGACGCCGGTCGGCAAGGTGATCTCGGAGCACAGGTTCGAAGTCGAGACCTTGAGCCCCAATTCGCGATGATGGCGCGGCATCATCCGGTTCACGGTATCGGAGAACACGATGTACGGCTCGCCGGTGGCGAGGCGGGTCTCGACCAGCTTCTGGAACAGGCCGCGGGCATCGATAGTGCTGCGGACTTCGCCGGTCTTGGGGCTGGTCAGGTTCCATTCCGAGCCGGCGCGGACCGCTTCCATGAACGCGTCGGTGATCAGCACGCCATGGTGGAGGTTAAGGGCCTTGCGGTTGAAGTCGCCGCTCGGCTTGCGGATCTCGAGGAATTCCTCGATCTCCGGATGGCTGACGTCGAGGTAGCACGCCGCCGAACCGCGCCGCAGCGAGCCTTGCGAAATCGCCAGTGTCAGGCTGTCCATCACCCGCACGAACGGGATGATGCCGCTGGTCTTGCCGTTGAGGCCGACAGGCTCGCCGATCCCGCGCACGTTACCCCAATACGTCCCGATGCCGCCCCCGCGGCTCGCCAGCCAGACGTTCTCGTTCCACGTCCCGACGATGCCTTCGAGGCTGTCGCTGACCGAATTGAGGTAGCAGCTGATCGGCAGGCCGCGGTTGGTACCGCCATTCGACAGCACCGGGGTCGCGGGCATGAACCACAGCTTGGAAATGTAGTCGTAAAGCCGCTGGGCGTGGTCCTGGTCGTCGGCGTAGGCATCGGCCACGCGGGCGAACAGGTCCTGGTAGGTTTCACCGGGCAGCAGGTAGCGGTCGTTCAGCGTGTCCTTGCCGAAATCGGTCAGCAGCTCGTCACGCGTGGCATCGGTCACGATCGTGAAGCGCCGCGCCGAAATCGACTTGGAATCGTTTTTGGGGGGTGCCGCGCCGGCCTTGGCCGCTTCGAGCAGCAGATCGCCCGCCGCCGCGACCAGATCGTCGCTTCCGGAATCTTTCCTGTCCATCGCCATTGCCGCCTTTCCGGGCTTGTCCGCGGGGGGGTAAGCCATCTCCGGGCTCGCCGTCAGAGCATCACCAAGGCCCATTGCCGCTTCGTCTCCAGCCCTGAATTCCATATTCGCGCACCCCCGATGTTCCGCATCCGTTCGAATCGGCGGGCAAGTGACCACCTTACCCGTTCGTATGCCGCGGCGGGGAAATAGTTATCCCCGCAGCTGTCCCCAGTGGGCCGTCGCAAGCCTCAAAACGGCGATTCGCGTAGTGTCCGCGCGCTCGGCGCTCACCGCACTGAATCTAGGTCTTGTAGGTGGCCCCCGCAACCCAACCACAAGTGATAGTGAATCGCCCGCGATTCATGCGCAAGAGGGTTAAGCATCGATGACTCCCTCCCCGCGTCGGTGTCGTAGCGAAGCAACACGCCGCGACGCGCGGTCAAAGCGTCACTGGCGGGGCGCGCAAGAGTCAAAATGAGTTGTGCAAAATATTCTTTGTCCCCGGCCGCTTTGAATCAATCGAATCCGCGGCCGCAATAATGCTGCGCTGGATACAACGAGGGGCTAACAAACAGATGCGAGGCAGGAGCGACTCCATGACCAACATCGTCGGCGCGATCGTGTCCGGGCTCGTCATCGGAGTACTCGGGCGGTACTTTTATCCCGGCGACGTGCCGATGGGCTGGATCGCGACCATCGCGCTTGGCATCGGCGGTTCGCTGGTGGCGGGCCTGGTGGCCAGCCGCGGCAAGCGCGGCTTCGGCCGCGCCGGCTGCCTGTCCTCGATCCTCGGCGCGATGGCGCTGATCCTGCTCGGCCATCTGCTGGGCATCGGATAACGCCGCTCCCCGACCGATTGACCTGACCGCCGGCCCGCAGCACACTGGATCGGCCGGCAAAATCGCGCGCGCCCGGCTGGGTTTTGCGCGCGGCGCATAGAGGGGCACGAATGGTTTCTGCAACACGGCAGGAGGATGGCCAGCCCGAAGTGTTCGGCCACCCAAAAGGGCTTTTCGTGCTGGTCGGAACGGAGGTGTGGGAGCGCTTCTCGTTCTACGGGATGCAGGCGCTGCTCATGCTATACATGACCAAGTACCTGCTTTTGCCCGAGCATGCGCGCGAAGTGCTGGGGCTCGCAGCATTTCGTGGCGGCGTCGAAAGCGTCACCGGCAAGCTGACCGACCTCGCCTTTGCGGCGCAGACGTATGGCCTCTATTCGGCGCTCCTGTACCTGACCCCGGTCGCGGGCGCCTGGCTGGGCGACCGCGTGCTGGGTCGCGCGCGGTCGGTGATGATCGGGTGCGTGGTCATGGCGACGGGCCATCTCGCGATGGCATCCGAACCGCTGTTTGTCGTTGCGCTGGTGCTGCTCATAACCGGGGCGGGGTTCCTGCTGGGCAACCTGACAGCGCTGATCGGCACGCTCTACGCCCCCGCCGACCAGCGCCGGACGCGCGCCTTCGGGATCTATCTCATCGCGGCCAACATCGGCGCGCTGCTGGCGCCCATTATCATCGGCACCCTGGGTGAAAAGGTATCGTGGCACCTCGGGTTCGGCGC
>JBDSUJ010000053.1:0-5376 GCA_039927815.1 Croceibacterium sp.
TCACGATTTCGCGAACTTTTTCGATCGTTGACATTGCAGTGTGCTATCACATTTAAATGTGATTGAAAGCCCCATTGTGCTTGCGCCGGTTTGGCAGCCCATTCATGGAAGAAACGTGCTGCGTCCCACTCCGACTCGCGAACCGCTCCTCAAATCGTTTCGTGAGGCCATGCGTCACGTCGCCGCGACGGTGTACGCGGTGACCACAATGCACGAGGGCGCGCGCTACGGGATCCTTGCGACGGCTGTCAGTTCGCTAAGCTTCGATCCGCCGTCGTTACTGGTATGCGTCAATCGGTCCGCATCGCTGTACGCTCCGCTGGCCCAGGCCGAACGATTTTGCATCAACGTACTGGGCCTCGCCAATCGCGATGTCGCGGAGCACTTCGTTTCCGGGCGCGATCGTTTCGCGGTCGGCGAGTGGGAAGAGTGGCACGGGCTGCCGGTCCTAGCGACGGCCCAGTCGAGCCTGGTCTGCCAACGGGCTCACTGCCACGAGTTCGGTACGCATTCGATATTCATAGGCGAACTGATGGCCGCCAAGCATCGCAAGGATGCTCCTCCGCTGACGTATTACGACCGGCACTACATCGACATAAGCGAAGCGCCCACCGTTGCGTCGTCGCCCTCAAACTAATTGAACGGGACGTCGCGCCGCGCCAACAAGTGGCCCGGCCAGCTGGGTGCTGTCCCGGCTCGGAGATAATCGGCGATCTCGCGTTCGAGACCCTGCGCACGGGCTTCGGGCGAAGGGTACGTGCTGCTGACCAACAGCAGGCCACCCGCCTGACGCCCAAGCGGGCTGCGCCAGAACGCCGGGGCCACTCGCGGATCGTATCCGGCGTTTGCGAGCAGATGGACCGACAAACGATCGGCTTCGACCTCGATCTGGCGATTGAGCCGCTGGTTCTTGCCGAACTCGCCGAAGAAACCCTTGCTGACCCCCGCGGCTGTGAGGCGGCGGCGATGCTCGAGCACGAGATGCGCGAACTCGTGCGCGAACACGGCGGCCAGTTCGCTTTCGCTCGCGGCCGCGGCCAACCCATAATCGACCTGGATGACGCGCCCGTCCGAACGAGCGTTGTGCCCTTCAACGGACCTTATCTCCACCAAGGCGCGGCATCCCGTCCGGGGCTGTATTGTCACAGACTGTTGCGTTCCGTCGCGGCGAATGGTCAGCGTCAGCGGCTGCCCCAATGGTTCCGCCGCCAGCACTTCGAACACGGCATCGCGCTGAGGGGCCGTTCCTTCCGCCTTGATGCCGTCCGTGCCTTTCCCGCCGATCGAGACCACGCCGTCGCCTGGTTTAAGGACTCCGAAAGCGGGGGAATTTGGCAGTACTTGCGCGATCGCCACAGGGCCGTTGATAAATGCGCGGCCCGTATCGGTCCGGTACTGGTCACGTGTGTGAACAAGAAAACCCGCCAACGGCATGTGGAGGCGGCAAAGCGGATCATTCGCTGCAAGCAACCTGTCCGATACTTGGGCGAGACGTATATCCTGAGCCGCGAGCAAATCGACCGGATTGGACGTCTGCGCCGATAATGTGTGGCTCCCGGCCACCACAGCGAGCCCGACAGCAATCAAAACAGAGATTTTCATACGGGCACGATAGGGTCGCCGCCACCTTAACAAAATGGTAAAGTATCTATTGCATTGGCCGGTGCTGCAGATGCGAAAGAAAATGGGTTTGCACTTTCTTTACAAGCCAAAATCTGGTCCGCCGAGGGTTGACGGGAGAGTTGGTCGTGATATTGGACACGCAGATTAATGGAAGGGCAGTCAATGTTTACTCGCAAAATTCTTGCCAGCGTCGTTGCTGCGGGCCTGGTCCTCGGTTCGACGGCCGCTGCCGCCGCTCCGTCCGCGATTAACGGCGAGCGTGCCGCTTCGCCGGTTGATTCAGCTGATGGCTTGCGTGGCGGCTGGGCCTGGATCCTGGCGCTGCTTATTGTAATTGGCGTGATCGCAGTAATTGCGTCCGACAATAATGAGACCCTGCCGCGCAGCCCGTAGGCTGGTCACGGTCAAAAGTTGAACTAAGGGCGGTGATGCTTCGGCATCGCCGCCCTTAGTTTATGGCGGAGGGCATTTGGCTAGTTGGCACAACCGGCTATTCCAGCATCGCCCGGACTTCGCGCCAGTCTCGGGCACCAACCATTGCCATAGTGCGGCGGGTCTCTTCCTCCAGCAACGCAATCGCCCGGCAAACACCGGCCTCGCCGCCGCTGGCCAATCCATAAAGTGGCGCGCGGCCAACCAAAACCATGTCCGCACCCAGCGCGACTGCTTTGACAATGTCGCTTCCGCGCCGCACTCCGCTGTCGAAAAACACCGTTAGCTTGCCTCCAACGGCGCTCACGATGTCGGGCAGGGCGTGGATCGTCGCCACAGAGGAATCGAGGGCGCGCCCGCCGTGGTTGGAAACCACCAGCCCATCGGCTCCGAGGTCGAGGGCGCGACGGGCATCGTCAGGATGTAGAATTCCTTTCAGCACGAACTTGCCCGGCCACCGCTTGCGCAATTCCGCCACGCCGTCCCAGTCGAGATCGTCTTGCTTGAACAGCGCGCCGGGCGCCGCGCTCTTGGTGATCTTGCCGCGCAGGCGCTCGGGCAAATTGGCCTGGCTGGGGATCCCGCCGTCGAGCATGTACCGCCCCATGACTCCCGCAAGCCAGCGCGGGTGACCGATCACGTCGAGGACGTTGCGGGCGTTGAGCCTGAACGGTGTGCCGAAGCCGTTGCGCCGGATATATTCGCGATTTGGCTGAACCGGCAGGTCCAGGGTCACGAACAGCGCTTCACAGCCGTGCTCCCATGCACGCGCGACGACTGCATGGGAGAGTGAGCGGTTTTCCCACAAGTACAGCTGAAACCACAACCGCCCGCCTGCCACCGCGATCTGTTCCAGGTTCAGGGTGCTGGCACTTGAGATTGTGAAAGGCACGCCGGCTGCCGCCGCAGCGCGGGCAAGCGCGAGATCGCCATTGTGCCACATCAGCCCTGCCGCTCCGGTCGGTGCCAAGGCCATCGGGAACGGCACCGAGCGACCAAAGATCACGGTTGAAGCCGTGACGTTGTCCACACCGCGCAAAACGCGGGGCCGGAAGGTCACTCGATCCAATTCCGCCCGGTTGCGCACCATGCCCGTCTCATCCTCGACGCCGCGCTCAAGGTATTCCCAAATCCCATGCGGCAGCCGTAGCCGGGCGCGTTCGCGCAGGTCGGCGATGTTGTAGCAGGACAGATCGCCAGTCATCGGGCGAGTTGCCGTCAGCCGCGGCCGAGGAACGGCAGCTTGTTTTGCACCACCAGCCCTTCGTAGAAATTCAGGTGGTCGGGCAAGTCGGCCATGTGGACGATTACAGCGGCAATATCCATCGGATCGGCGCTCATATCATCGGCCAGCTTGACCGAGCCCGGCGCGATTTCGGTGGCGACGATCCCGGGATGGAAGATCGACACTGCTATGTTGTGTTCGCGACCGTCGATCGCGAGCGATCGCGTAAGTCCGTCGAGGCCCCATTTGCTCGCTGCGTATGCCGGACTGTTCTGGCGCGGGACCCGGGCAGAGATCGAGCCGATGTTGATGATTCTTCCTCGGCCCTTACTCTTCATGACCCGGAATGCCGCCCGGCTGCACAGGAACGCCGAGGTCAAATTGGTCGAGATGACCCGCTGCCACAGTTCGAGCGGCATCTCGTCCACCGCGGTGCTATCCGCGATGCCCGCGTTGTTGAGCACGACGTCGATCGTTCCAAAACGATCGACGGCCTGGTCGAACAGGTTCTGAACCGCGGTTTCATCGGTCACGTCGGTGGTCACGGCGAAAGCCTCGGTTCCAAGCGATGCCAGTTTTTCCACCACTGTGGTCAGGCGTTCTGCTCGCCTCGCTGCCAGCACCACGCGGGCGCCCTTCCGCGCAAAAGTGATCGCGCACGCCTCGCCGATTCCGGAGCTTGCGCCGGTGACCAACGCGACCCGGCCCTTGAGAATGCTCACCGCTCTAACTCCTGATAGTTCGCGTGCTCCTGTGCGTGGCACGCGGAAATCGCAATCTCAACCGGGACTTGCCGGTACACCGTTGCGTGAGGCGTCCTTCAAGCGCAACATTGCATCGCATCAATTCACGGAGGTTTCGATGATTCGCGCGCTTCTAACCACGCCGGCCGCCGCAATTCTGGCGATTGCACCGATCGCGGCGCACGCAGAAGTTCGGACCGCGGCACATGTGGATGCTTCGGAGCAGATCGCGGCGAACCCATGGATACCCTGGCTTGTCGCACTCGCCGCCGCGCTGGCGATCATCCTCGTCATCTCCGACGATAATCCGTCCAGCCCATAGCTCGAGAATAGGCTCCGGTCGCTCCAACGGACGCCCACCGCCATCCTGGTCCCAGCCTTCCCGGCCGTCATGGCGCCGCACCCGCTGTATGTGGCCGCGCAGTGATGACGACGGATCGTCCCATTGATCACGTTGCTTAATCGGTAACGGCGATATTCCGATTAGCTTGTGTGACGCGCATCGTTAGAACGGGCCAGCGTCGACAACCCTGGATCGTCGACCGGCACTGCACCGGTCTTTGCCTGGACGCGACATTGGGTCAATCCCTCGGCCCAGGAACGAAACGGCGAAGCGTAACCTCATGATCAATAAAATCAGTATCTTGGCCGGAATACTTGCGTTGATTGTCGCGCCGAACGTTGCGGACGCCAAGGGTCGGTACTCAATTAAGACCACCGGTGATGTCGTGCAGCTGCGTGACGCTGAATCCGACATCGTTGTTTCCGTGCTCACGCCGGTCAGCAACGCCTACGAGATGGTGATCAAGGGTCACGACGTATTCCGCATGTCGATCGGCTCGGTCGATGCCATGCGCGCTAACCCCGGCCTGAACGGCATCCCGCTATTGGCCCCATTCGCCAATCGCCTCGACGGGACCTACTTCTTCGCCAACGGCAGGAAATACAACTTCGATCTTGAAAACGGCACGGTCCGAGGGCCGGTCCCAATTCATGGCTACATTGCGGCCGCTTCCGCTTGGAAGGTTGTCGAGGCCAAAGCGGATTCACGTGGCGCATGGATTACCGAAACGCTCGATTTCTACAAAAATCCCCTGTTCATGCAGAACTTTCCCTTCGCGCATGTGCTGACCAGGAAATACCGGCTCAGTGAAGGCGCACTGGAAGTTCGCCTGACGATCGATAATCTCGCCAGCGAACCGATGCCGGTCTCCGTCGGCTACCATCCCTTCTTCTGGCTGACTGACAGCAATCGCGCTGAGTGGACGTTAACTGTTCCGGCAAAAACGCATTGGGAATTGACCGAAACCAAGGTTCCAACCGGCAAGACCGAACCTGCTGATGTGTTCTGGG
>JBDSUJ010000054.1:0-11939 GCA_039927815.1 Croceibacterium sp.
CCGAGGACAGCGGCGGCGCGCTTGGCCATCTGGTGGAGCCGGTTTATTCGCTGGCCGAGGGGCTGACCCAGCCTAAAATCATCAGCCTCACCCACCAAGCTATCGGGCATTGTCCCGAGCTGCCCGAGTGGATCGAGCCGGGGGTGCTCGACCGGCACGGCTGGCCAGGCTGGCGCGATGCACTGGTGCTCGCGCACCGGGGCGAGCATCCCGCCGCGCGCGACCGCCTCGCGTATGACGAACTGCTGGCGAACTCGCTTGCACTGATGCTGGTCAAGGCCGACAACCGCCGCCGTCGTGGCCAGCCGCTGCACGGCGACGGACGCTTGCGCAGTAAACTTGCGCTGCCGTTCCCGCTGACCGGCGCGCAGCAACGCGCGATCAGGGAGATCGAAGGCGATCTTGCCCAAGCTTCCCCGATGCTGCGATTGCTGCAGGGCGATGTCGGCAGTGGCAAGACCGTGGTCGCGCTCGAGGCGATGCTGATCGCGGTGGAGGGCGGGGCGCAAGCGGCCATGCTGGCGCCGACCGAGCTGCTCGCCCGCCAGCATTTCGACACGCTCCGGACGCTGGCGGCGCCGACCGGGATCAGGATCGCACTCCTCACCGGTCGCGATAAGGGCCGCGTGCGCGAGGCCCTGCTGATGGACCTGCTTAAGGGCGAGATCGACCTCGTGGTCGGCACTCACGCGATTTTCCAGGACACCGTCGCGTACAAGAATCTGGCCCTCGTGGTGATCGACGAACAGCACCGCTTCGGCGTCAGCCAGCGGCTGCTGCTAACCCAGAAGGGCAAGATCACGCCGCACTGTCTGGCGATGACCGCCACCCCGATCCCGCGCACTCTGACGCTGGCGCAATACGGCGAAATGGAAGTGAGCCGGCTCGACGAAATGCCTCCGGGGCGGCAGGCGATCGATACCCGCGTCATCGCGCTCGACCGGCTGAGCGAAGTAATCGCCGGCCTGGCGCGCCAGATCGAGTGCGGGGCGCAGGCGTACTGGGTGTGCCCGATGGTCCGCGGCAGCGAGCACGAGGGCGAGGACCTGGCGGCGGCGGAGATGCGCTTTGCCACCCTCAAGGCGCGATTTGGGGAAGATGTCGCGCTGGTTCATGGCCAGCTGCGCCCCGAACAGAAGGACGCGGCGATGGAACGGTTCGCTTCGGGACAGGCCAAACTTCTCGTCGCGACGACCGTGATCGAAGTCGGCGTCGACGTTCCTAACGCCACGTTGATGGTGATCGAGCAGGCCGAACGCTTCGGTCTTGCTCAGCTGCACCAGTTGCGCGGCCGTGTGGGGCGCGGGACCGAGAAGTCGGTCTGCCTGCTGCTGCGGGGCAACGAGCTTGGCGAGACGGGCAAGCAGCGGCTGTCGCTGCTGCGTGAAACCCAGGACGGTTTCCGTCTGGCGGAGGAAGACCTGCAATTACGGGGCGGCGGCGAACTGCTCGGCACCCGCCAGTCGGGCGACACGCCCTTCCGCCTTGCCGAACTTGAGCAAATCCAGCGCCTGCTCCCGATCGCTCACGACGATGCCCGCATCCTGGTGGAACGAGACGGGGGCTTGGCGTCCGATCGCGGTGCGGCGGCGCAGATGCTGCTTTACCTGTTCGAACGGGACTGGGGCGTTCAACTCCTGCGCGGAGGCTGATCAGGGCGGGCAGGGCCTTGTGCTGGACGACTGTGACCCGATTACCACCGTTTTGAAGACTGATCTGGGCCTGTTGCTAAAATGCAACCTCGCTTCTAAAACCCGGAAAACACCGGGAACTGACCCGGCACATAGAGCGTCCTGCCAACGACCACCCGCTCTGGTCACTAAGGGCCGCGCACGCGGCGAAGTTTAGGGGAATACAAAATGCGTAAAATAGCACTTGGGCTTGCCACCGCCATGGCGGTTGTGGCCACGCCCGCCCTCGCTCGCGATGGTGCGGTCTACGTCGGAGCTGAATTTGGCGCAATGAAGGCCAACGATGCCGACATCGATGTGGGAACCACGGCAAACGCGATTCAAGCCAACTATCGATTCGACTTCCCCAATCACATGGGTTGGGACGGCGCTGCTTTCCTCGGCTACGATTTTGGCGGGTTTCGTCTCGAAGGTGAAGTTTCAAAGAAGCACGCACCGATCGATTCGGTGACCACCAAGGTAAGCCTTCCAGGCTTCGCGGCCCCCGGAACTCGCGCCGCCGGAGGTCACACCGACGTTACCAGTTATATGTTGAACGGCATGATCGACCTTGGCGACGATAACGGCACGTCAGCCTTTGTTGGCGGGGGCGTCGGCTATGCCGAAGTACAGCTCGCCGATCTGCGGGCTTTTTCGAATCTAAATCCGTACCTTCAGGATAGTGACGGTGGTTTCGCGTGGCAGTTGTTTGCCGGCCTTCGTCAGGCGCTCTCCGAAAATGTCGACGTCCACGTGAAGTATCGTTACTTCAACGCTGGCTCGCGCGACTTTGACGATAGCTTCCGGAAGGGTAGCATGAACTTTAGCTCGCACAGCATCTTGGGCGGTGTGACCCTGAACTTCGGCGGCAGCGTCCCGGTTCCGCCGCCGGTCATGGCGCCTCCGCCTCCGCCGCCGCCGCCGCCGCCGCCCCCTCCGCCGCCCCCGCCGCAGACGCGTGTTTGCCCGGACGGCATGGTGGTCGGTGTTTCGGAAGCCTGCCCGGTCCCGCCGCCTCCGCCGGTAATCCCGCGGGCCGGCGAACGCGGCTAACCTTGCAGCTTACAAGAAAGGGCGGCGGTATTCACCGCCGCCCTTTTTTTGCGCTTGGCTGGCACGGCGGCGCATCAGAGGTCAGCCATTCCTTGTCTTGTAGCCGCGCCGCGCCGTACAACGCCGCCCAAAGCGAATTAATATCGACGGAACCCCCATGCCCACCACAGCGATCACTCAGCCGCACACATCCCTTGATATCGCGCGTGTCTTCGCGTTGCAGCAGGTGCATCAGTGGGACGTCAAGGCGTCGAACGCAGAGCAACGCAAGGCAAAGCTGGCGAAGCTCAAGGCTGCGGTTGAAAATCGGGCCGACGCGATCATCGCCGCTGTGCGCGCGGACACCCGCAAGCCCGACAGCGAAATCCGCGTCACCGAAGTGCTGAACGTGACTGCCAACATCCAACGCAACATCGACAACCTCGACGCATGGATGACGCCGACCGAGGTTACTCCCTCGATGAACCCCTCGGACAAAGCGCAGATCATCTACGAGGCGCGCGGCGTGTGCCTGATCCTGGGCCCGTGGAATTTCCCGCTCGGCCTCGCATTCGGCCCGCTGGCGGCCGCGGTCGCCGCGGGCAATTGCTGCATGGTCAAGCTGACCGACTTGTGCCCGGCGACCGCCGCTATCGCCGGCGAGATCGTGCGCGAGGTGTTCGACGAGAATGAAGTGGCGCTGTTCGAAGGGGGGGTCGATGTCGCCGAGGCGCTGCTCGAGCTGCCGGTCAGCCACATCTTCTTCACCGGCAGCACGCGGGTCGGCAAGATCGTCATGGCCGCAGCGGCGAGGCATCTGGCTAGCGTGACGCTCGAGCTAGGCGGAAAATCGCCGGTGATCATTGACCGCGGCGCCGACGTGGAGAAGATCGGCGCGGACTTGGCAGGCGCCAAGCAGTTCAACGGCGGCCAGGCATGCATCTGCCCGGACTATGTCTTCGTACCCGAAGACCAGCGTGATCGACTGGTCGCCGCGTTCAACGCCACCGTGGCGAAGAATCTCTATTCCGAGGACGGCAAGATCAAAAAGGAATCGATCGCGCAGATCGTCAACCACGGCAATTTCACACGCGTGAAGGCGCTGCTCGACGATGCAATCGCACAAGGCGCGACTTTCGCGGCGGGCGGCGAAGTCGACGAATCCGACCTTACCATCCATCCCACCATGCTAACCGGGGTGACCCCGCAGATGAAGATTCTGCACGAGGAGATCTTTGCACCGGTGCTTCCGGTCATGACTTACAACACGCTGGACCAGGTGATCGGTTACATCGAAGCGCGCGACAAGCCGCTGGCGCTCTACATCTACAGCGATGACGCGGCCAACGTAGACCGCATCCTGCAGCGCACTTCGTCGGGCGGAGCGACGGTGAACGGGGTGTTTTCGCACTACCTGGAAAACCAGCTGCCGTTCGGCGGCGTCAACCAGAGCGGGATGGGCAGTTACCACGGTTATTTCGGGTTCAAGGCCTTCTCGCACGAGCGCGCGGTCTACTTTCACCAGAAAGCGGCCTGACCGCCGCCCGCCGGTCGGTGGGCGGGGATCGCGCACCGGCCTTTTCGATTGCCGCGTGCACCCGCGGTCCATAAACGCCACCCCACCGCATAGCCGACGAGGCCCACCGCTTGTTCCTGTCACCTTTCGAATGGACGATTGCCAAGCGGTATATGCTGCCCGGGCGCGGCGAGGCAGTGATCGCGCTCGTCGCCTCGATCAGCATCGGTGTGGTCATGCTCAGTGTCGCCATGCTGGTGGTGGTGATGAGCGTGATGAACGGCTTTCGCGCCGAACTGCTCGACAAGATCGTAGGGTTGAACGGTCACGCGATCATCCAGGGTTATGGCAACCGGCTTGAAAACTGGCAGCAAGTCCTCGCCGAAGCGCGCGCCACACCGGGAGTGGTTCGCGCCTCGCCGCTGATCGAGCAGCCCCTGCTGGTGACCTTCAATGGCCGAGTCGAGGCCGTGTCGGTGCGTGGCAACACGCCCGAGGACATTGCCCGTCTCAAACCGAGCATCGTGGCCGGAGACCTCGGCCGGCTCCAGCCGAACAACGAATTCGTGGCGGTCGGATCGCGCCTGGCGCAGAACCTCGGCGCCCAACTGGGCGACACCATCACCATCATCAATCCGCAAGGGCGCTCGACCCCGTTCGGCACGGTGCCGCGCCAGGTCGGCTACACCATCGCCGCGATATTCGAGGTCGGGGTCTACGACTACGACAAGGCGTTCGTGGTCATGCCGATCCCGACCGCGCAAACGCTGTTGTTGACCGGGGATTCGATCCAGATGATCGAGGTCAAGACCAGTGATGCCGACAAGGTCAACGAGATCCTGGGTCCGCTCGGCAAACGGCTGCGCGGCCAGGCGGTGGTGAACGACTGGAAGACCATCAACCAGCAGCTGTTCGAAGCCTTGCAAGTCGAGCGCGTGGCGATGTTCTTCGCACTGTCGATCATCGTGCTGGTCGCAGCGTTCAATATCCTGTCTTCGCTGGTCATGCTGGTGCGCGCAAAATCGCGCGATATCGCCATCATGCGCACGATGGGGGCGACCCGCAAAAGCCTGCTCAAGATATTCATGACAACCGGCTCGGCAATCGGCGTGATCGGGACGGGGGCGGGGTTGCTGTTCGGGTTCATTATCCTGCTGTTCCGCCAACAAATCGTCCGCTTCATCGAACTGGTGACCGGGCAGAACCTGTGGGACCCGCAAATCCGCTTTCTGTCGGAAATGCCCTCGCGCACCGATCCCGGCGAAGTGCTGATGATCTGCGTGATGGCGATGGGCCTGAGCTTCCTCGCCACGCTTTATCCCGCGTTTCGCGCTGCCAGCACCGATCCGGTCGAGGTCCTGCGTTATGAGTGACGTGGTCACCGCACCGGTTGTCCGCCTGACCGGGCTGACGCGCAGCTTCGAGCAGGGTGGGGTGCGGATCGAGGTTTTGCGCGGGGTCGACCTGACGATCGAGCCCGGCGAGCTGGTCGCGTTGCTCGGCCCCTCGGGCTCGGGCAAATCGACCATGCTGCAGGCGGTCGGGCTGCTCGAAGGCGGGTTCGAGGGCAAGATCGAGATCGCCGGGACCGATGCCAGCGCTCTGCCATCCGCCGAACGAACGCGGATGCGGCGCAGTCATCTCGGCTTCGTCTACCAGTTCCATCACCTGCTGCCCGATTTCAACGCGCTCGAAAACGTAATCTTGCCGCAACTGGTGTCAGGCGTACCGCGCGCGCAGGCAGCGGAACGCGCGAAGGAGGTCCTGACCGCGCTCGGCCTCGGCCATCGTCTCGATCATCGGCCGAGCCAGTTGTCAGGCGGCGAGCAACAGCGCGTCGCGGTCGCCCGCGCGCTGGCCAACAAACCGGACCTGGTGCTGGCTGACGAGCCAACCGGCAATCTCGACGAAAAGACCGCCGACAAGGTGCTGGGGGAGTTCCTCGATCTGGTGCGCGGGACCGGCAGTGCGGCGCTCGTGGCGACGCATAACGAGCGCCTGGCGGCGCAGATGGACCGGGTCGTCCGCTTGCACGAGGGCCGGCTCGGCTAGAGCTTGCCGGTCGTCCTCCTGCCCACTGAAATCGGCGAACCTCGGTTTCCGAATCGCAGTGGAGCACTTACTCTCTCCGGATGCCGTTTGCCCCGTTCGTACCCTTGCGTGTTCTGTCGAGTTACTCGATGCTGGAAGGCGCGATCGACCCCAAGGCGATCGCCCGGCTGGCGAAAGAGCGCGGTTTTCCGGCAATCGCCATCTGCGACCGCAACGGGCTTTACGGCACCGCGGCGTTCGCGTCGGCGTGCAAGGCCGAGGGCGTGCAACCGATCGTCGGGACCCTGCTCGGCGTCGCCCGCGAGACGGGGGAGATCGACTACCTGCCGCTCTATGCTCAGGATGAGGCGGGGTGGCAGAACCTGTGCCACCTGGTCAGTCGGGCTCACCTCGCACGGCCGCTGGAATTGCCGCCGCACGTGGCGCTTGCGGCGCTGGCGGGCCATGGCGCGGGGCTGATTGCCCTGACCGGAGCCGGGGAGGGCGGGGTCACGCGCTTGGTCGCCGATGGCAAGCGGGATGCCGCGGCGACGCTGCTCGATGAGCTGGCGGCGACCTTTCCCCAGCGGCTCTATATCGAGCTGGCACGCCGCGGTGACGCGGTCGAGGCGGCGGCCGAGGAGGCGCTGGTCGAGCTTGCCTATGCGCGGAGCCTGCCGCTGGTGGCGAGCAATCCGGCGAATTACGGCGATCCGCACATGCATGCCGCGCACGACGCGATGCTGTGCATCGCCAATTCGAGCCATCTCGACAGCGCCGAGCGGCCGCGGTCGAGCCCCGAAGCATGGGTCAAGTCGGCGCCGATGATGGAGGAGCTGTTCTCCGACTTGCCAGAAGCGACGGCCAATACGCTCGTCATCGCGCAGCGCTGCGCGTTCGCGCCGCCGCGCCGCAAACCGATATTGCCGAGTCTGGCAGGCGACGTGTCCGGCGAAGCGCGCGTGCTGGCAGAGGACGCACGCGCCGGTCTCGCCAAGCGGCTGACGGCCTATGGCGAGATCGCCGAACCTGACCGCCAGGTCTACGCCGACCGCCTCGAGTTCGAGATCGACGTCATCGTGCGGATGGGCTTCCCGGGCTATTTCCTGATCGTCGCTGACTTCATCAAGTGGGCCAAGGCGCAAGGCATTCCGGTCGGGCCGGGCCGTGGTTCGGGCGCCGGTTCGCTGGTTGCCTGGTCGCTGACGATCACGGATCTCGATCCGATCCGGCTCGGTTTGCTGTTCGAGCGCTTCCTCAACCCGGAACGCGTCTCGATGCCGGACTTCGACATCGATTTTTGCGAAACCCGGCGCGGCGAAGTGATCCGTTACGTGCAGCACAAATATGGCGGCGACCACGTTGCCCAGATCATCACCTTCGGCAAACTCAAGGCCCGGGCGGTCCTGCGCGACACCGGACGGATCCTCCAGATGAGTTACGGGCAGGTCGACCGATTGTGCAAGATGGTGCCCAACCACCCGACCGATCCGTGGACCTTGCCGCGCACGCTCAATGGGGTGAGCGAATTCAAGAACGCCTATACCCAGGATAGCGAGGTCAAGCGGCTGGTAGATCTGGCCATGCAGCTTGAGGGGTTTCCGCGTAATGCCTCGACCCACGCCGCGGGGGTGGTGATCGGCGACCGGCCCCTGGCGCAACTTGTTCCGCTGTATCGCGATCCGCGCTCGGACATGCCGGTGACCCAGTTCGACATGAAGTACGTCGAGGATGCGGGGCTCGTGAAGTTCGACTTCCTCGGACTGAAAACCCTGTCGGTGCTGGCTAAGGCGACCGATCTGCTGGCCGCGCGCGGAGTCGAGGTGCGGCTCGATGCGCTCCAATGGGACGATCCGCAGGTATACGCCTTGCTCCAGCGCGGCGACACCGTGGGCGTGTTCCAGCTCGAATCTGAAGGCATGCGGCGCACACTGGCCGCGGTGAAGCCAACCGGGTTCGGCGACATCATCGCGCTCGTCTCGCTTTATCGCCCCGGGCCGATGGACAACATCCCAGCCTTCGGCCGCCGCAAGAACGGCGAAGAACCAATCGAATATCCGCATTCTAAGCTGGAAACGATCCTGGCCGAAACGTACGGCATCTTTGTCTACCAGGAACAGGTGATGCAGGCGGCGCAGATCCTCGCGGGTTATTCGCTGGGCGACGCGGACTTGTTGCGCCGGGCGATGGGCAAGAAAGTTCAGGCCGAAATGGACGCGCAACGCCAGCGGTTTGTCGACGGCTGCCTGACAGTTTCGGGTATCCTGGCGCCGAAAGCCAATGAGCTGTTCGACTTGATCGACAAGTTCGCCGGCTACGGCTTCAACAAGAGCCACGCGGCCGCGTATGCAGTGCTGTCTTACCAGACCGCTTGGTTGAAAGCGCATTACCCAGAGGATTTCTACGCCGCATCGATGTGCTTCGACATGCACCAGTCGGAAAAGCTGGCGGTCTTCGTCGATGACTTGCGGCGCGGCGGGCTGACACTGCTGAGTCCGAACATCAACGCCTCCGAAGCCGAGTTCACGGTCGAGCCGACCGACGAGGGCCACGCAGTGCGCTACGCCCTGGCGGGCATTCGTAATGTCGGGGAAAAGGCGATGGACCAGATTGTGGCGGAGCGCGGCTTGCACGGGCCGTTCGAAAGCCTGGAAGATCTCTTCCGCCGTATGCCGCCCGGGGCCATGAACCGCCGCCAGCTCGACAGCCTCGCCGCGGCAGGCGCATTCGATTGCCTTGACCCGAACCGGGCGCAAGTTGTCGCCAACGGCGACATGCTGCTGGCGGTGGCGGAGACCGCGACCCGCGAGCGCAGTAGTGGCCAAGTGGCGCTTTTTGGCGGTGAGGAGCATGCCCATCCAGCGTTGCGACTGGCGCAAGCGACGCCGTGGACCAGGGCCGAGCAAATGGCGGCCGAGCGGGAAAGTTTCGGGTTCTATTTCGCGGCGCATCCGGTCGAGCAATATCGTGCGGTCGCTTCGGCGAACGGGGCGCGGTCCTATGCCTCGCTGATCGGTTCGGGCACCCCCGCCGGGCGCCAGCCTGCGGTGCTCGCGGCGCTGGTCGAGGGCGTGAGCAAAGGGCGCACGCGCAAAGGCGGTACCTTCATTCGCGGCGATTTTTCGGACAGCTCCGGACAATTTTCGGCAGCGTGTTTCGAGGACGGTCTGGTTGATTCGTTCCAGCGCTGGGCCACCGACGGGATTTGCATCCTGCTGCAGGTCGAACTGGATTCGCCAAGCGCGGACGAGCCGCCCCGAGTGACCGTGCGCGGGGCCCGCCCGCTTGCCGAAGTAACCAGCGCGGCCAAGATGGTGATGACCCTCGACATACACACGCTAGATGCGCTTACGGAGCTGCGTGCGGCGTTGTTGGACGGTGCCAGCGGGAGCGGCCGCGGGGAAGTCCTGGCGACGCTGCAGATTTCACCGAGCGAAGTGGTGATGCTTCGTCTGGGGCGCGATTTCGAACTCGACGGCGACCTTATGGAGCGTCTCGCTCTAGTTCCGGGTATCGCGAACCTGGTTCTGAAGCCGCAGGGCGCGCGCGCCAGCTTACGACTGGTCGCGTAACCGGTGAGAAATTAGTTGGCAACGAGCGCCAGCGCGCGCGGTTGGACGTCCGGAGCGACGTCGCGGGCATAGGGGTCGGGGCCGATCGCGACCTGTCCGTCAGTCACGCTGGCGGTGATATACGTCACGTAGACAGGCACGGGCTGGGCGAGGTCCATGCGCTGCTCGGTGCCGATCACCGTTTGCGGCATCGAATCTCCCATCAGCCAGCGGCCCAGGCGCTGGGCATCTTCAAGCCTGATACAACCTGAACTGAATTGGCGGGCGTCTTCGGCCAGCAATTCGCGCTCCGGCGTGTCGTGCAGATAAATGCCAAATGCGTTGGGGAATTCGTACTTAACCTTGCCCATGGCATTGGCGCCGCCTGGCTGCTGGCGAATTTTCACCTGCTCGGTCCCAGCGGCGACCGCGCGCCAGTTCACTTTTGAGGCATCGAGCACTTGCGCATCGTCGCTAAACTCGGACACGACCTGATAACCCTGCCGCTTGAGGTAAGGCATGCCCTGGCTCAGCACATTGGGCGCGATCCGTTTCGGCACCAGGTCCGACGGCACATACCAGTAGGGATTGAAGGTCGCGTACCGCACATAGCCCGCGAGGCTTGGAGTGGCCATTTCGGGCTTGCCGACAACCACTCTCATCGAATCCACGACATGGTCGCCTTCATACATGAACAACCGCGCGCTGGCCGCGTCGACGAGGATGTACCGCGCTGCGGGCGAGCGAGGTATTTCACGCAGGCGTTCGAGATTTTTAACGATCGCCTGGCGATTGGCCACTACCGTGTCGCCCACTAAAGCAGCGCGCAGCGAGCCGTAGAGAGGGTGCATCCACTGCAATTGCGAAATGTAGTCGGTCAACGACGCGCTGGTGGCGGCATCGTGCAGGATCGACTGCCCGTTTGCGGCAAACGGCTGAAGATTGGGATGCTCATATGTCATCCCGCCAACACGACGCTGGCGCATTGCGGTTTCGTACGCGACCAAGGCAGCCGACAACTGCAACTCCGCATCGGTCAGGGCAGCCGGAGTCCGCTCCGATTCGGCGCGCTCAACCGCTGCCGCAAGCTGGTCCGCTCCGAGCGAAGTCGGATCGACATCATCGAACTGCGCCGTCTGCACCAGCTTGAGTAGCGCATGAGCGGCGGCATTGACGTTTCCGTCGGCGCTGATCCACAGCGGCTGCGACCCGTAATAGGCGTAATAACTGCGAAGCTCGGTCGGCGCCTTTGCCAGGCGGTCTGCCTGGAGCACAGAAACAGCGCGTGCGGGGGTTGAGATCGGCACGGCAACGGCAGTTTCGGCCTGAGCCACGACCGGCGCCATCAACAGCGCAATACCAGCCGCCGCCATGCAAGCGG
Organism: Croceibacterium sp.; assembly: GCA_039927815.1. Lineage (GTDB taxonomy): Bacteria > Pseudomonadota > Alphaproteobacteria > Sphingomonadales > Sphingomonadaceae > Croceibacterium_A. Next base: position 11,182 of record JBDSUJ010000054.1, read on the forward strand.
TCGTCAGGAACGGACGTGTCATATTTGAATGCTGCTGCGACATGCTTGAACAACCGAGACAAAATCGTTGAGTTCCGACCATTGCGGGAAAGATTTAATCATCGGTAAAAAAACAACAACCGCCCGTTCGCGCGAAGCCAACGAGCGGTTGCTTTGCCGTTAAGATAGCTGAGCCATCACCTTGGATCTTACGATCCGAAAAGGTGATGGCCCTGCGATTAGTTATCCGCGTTCCCCGGCGCGCGGCACTACCGGCGGCGGCGGGACTGGGCAAGCATCGGAAATGCCCACGACCGTACCGTCCGGGCAAATCCGGGTCGTAGGCGGCGGCGGAGGCGGAGGTGGAGGCGGCGGCGGGGGAGGGGGCGGCGGAGGCGGCGCCATGATCGGCGGCGGCGGCGGGGCCGCGCCGAAATTATAGGTCAGCGTGCCAAGTATCGAATGCGTATTGGTGTTCGAGTTCAGTACACGACCGGCCTGATCGACGAGATCAATATCGTCGAGACGGAAATAGCGATATTTCAAGCCTACATCGAGGTTGTCCGTAATCGGCTGGCGAAGCTGGATGATCCCCTGCCAAGCGAAGCCGCTCTGCTTGTCCTGAATGAAGCCGGGGCCATTTGAATAGACGCGCAAGTCGGAACGAAGACCTGCCCAGCCGATGCCGCCGCCGACCGACAGGCCGACACCGTCGTTGCCGCCGAAGTCGAGGAGACCGTTCAGCATCGCGCTGTAGACTTCATTGTTACCACCGACGG
>JBDSUJ010000055.1:0-9246 GCA_039927815.1 Croceibacterium sp.
GGCGATGCGCGGCGGTTGCGAGATGTGGGCCAACCCGTCGAGCCCCCACGCCGAAGGCCGCGCCGCGCGCAGCGCGCTGGAGGAAGCGCGGGCGCGGGTGAAAGCGGCCCTCGCGTGGGATGGCGAAGTGATCTTCACCGGCGGCGCGAGCGAGGCGCTGGCGATTGGGCTGGGGCGTGCCAAGGCCGACCGCCGGCTCGTGTCCGCTGTCGAGCACGACGCGGTATTTCGCGCCGCGCCGGACTTGAAGATACTGCCGCTCGCCAAAGACGATTCGGGTATGGTCCAGCTCGACCTCAAGGTCCTGGCGGCGGCCCTGGCCAGGCCCGGCCGGGCGGTGGTGGCGGTGCAGGCGATCAATTCGGAGACGGGCACCGTGCTGCTGCCGCACGGCGACGGTTCGGTAATCGGGATGGTGCGCGATGCGGGCGGGCTGATCCTCGCCGACTGCTCGCAGTCGGCGGGCCGGGTGCCGTTGCCCGATGCGGACATGGTGGTGGTTTCAGCGCACAAGCTGGGCGGACCGGTCGGCATCGGCGCGCTGCTGGTGCGCGATTTCGCCATGATCGAGCCGGTCGGCGGCCATGAACGCGGCTACCGCGCCGGGACCGAGAACCTGCCCGCCGCGCTTGGCTTCGCCGCCGCGCTCGAAGTGGGCCAGATCGACTGCTGGCCGACGAGCTACCTCGACCGCTACGAATTCAAGGACATGCTGTTTCACACCAGCACGGTGCTGACACCGGGCATCCAGTGTTCGCACATTCTCGCGGTGGCTTCCGGCACCCTAAGCGCCGCGGCACTGCTGATCCGGCTCGACGCGCTGGGCTTTGCCGTGTCGGCGGGGAGCGCGTGCTCATCGGGCACGCTCAAGCGCAGCCGGGCGCTGGCGGCATTCGGCGTGCCCGAAGACATTGCCAGCCGAACGATCCGCCTCAGCTTTGGCTGGTCCACCACGCGCGCCGACCTGGTCGCGTTTTGCGAGGCGTGGGAGGAGATCAACGACCAAAAGGCGCGCGGCGCGTGATCTACCTCGATTACCAGGCCACGACTCCGCTCGCGCCCGAAGCGCGCGACGCGATGGTGCCGTGGCTGGGCGGCCCAGACACCACAGGGTTCGGCAATCCGCACAGCGCGCACCGGCTTGGCCGTCTGGCAGCGGCGGCGGTCGAACTGGCACGCGAACAAGTCGCGGCACTCCTGCCGGCGGGCGGGCGCGTGGTATTCACCAGCGGCGCGACCGAGGCGATCAATCTGGCAATAAAGGGACTAGCGCCCAAAGTGATCGCGGCTTCGGCGATCGAGCATGCCGCGGTCCTCGATTGCGCCGCCGCACTGCGCGCCCGCAGCGAAGTCCACATCCTGTCGGTCGGGAGCGATGGCGTCTTCGATCCTGCGACCCTGCTGCCCGAAGGCATCGGCCTGCTCGCGGTAATGCAGGTCAACAACGAGATTGGGACTGTGCAACCGGTCGCGCTGATGGCCGATCGCGTGCACCAGCGTGGCGGCCTGATGTTGTGCGACGCCGTCCAGAGCTTTGGGCGGCTCGCCATTCCCGAAGGCCCGGACCTGATCGCGATTTCGGCGCACAAGATTCACGGGCCCAAAGGCATCGGCGCGCTGTGGGTGCGCGACGGGATCACGCTCGAACCCCTGATCCATGGCGGCGGGCAGGAGCAGGGACTGCGCTCGGGCACGCTGAGCCCCGCGCTGTGCGCCGGGTTCGGCGCGGCGGCGCACCTGGCGGACGAGCAGATGAGCCAGGACAGCACGCATGTGGCCACACTGGGTCAGCGCGCCCGTGCGCTGTTCGCCGAGTGGACCCTCAACGGCAGCGCCGGGAAGCGCTATCCGGGCAATCTCAACATACGACGTGACGGCGTGGATGTTGCCCGGCTGATGTCCGACGTGCGCGCGGTGATGTTTTCCGCCGGCTCGGCTTGCGCCAGCGGTTCGGGCCGCCCGAGCCACGTTTTGCGGGCAATCGGCCTGTCCGATGTGCAGGCGAAAAGCTCGCTCCGGCTGGGCTTCGGACGCTACACGACGATCGCCGAGCTTGAACAAGCCGCCGATTGGCTTAACGATGCTGCAACGCAGCAAGGATAGCAGCCATTCGCGTCAGTTTCGTTACACGTGACGGCAAGAAAATCGAGGCCAGCGCGATGCCAGGCGCCAAGCTGCTTGAAGTCGCGCAAGCCGCGGGGATGCCACTCGAAGGCACTTGCGAAGCGCAAATGGCGTGTTCGACGTGCCACGTGATCGTCGCGCCCGAGTGGTTCGCCAGGCTACCGCCGGCGGTCGACGACGAGGAAGACATGCTCGACCTCGCCGCCGGTGCCTGCCGCACCAGCCGCTTGTCGTGCCAGATCGTTCTCAGCGACGCTCTCGACGGGCTTGAGGTCCGCATTCCGCCCGATAGCCACGATATGCAGCGGGGATAGCGCGCTCAAACCGCTTCTCGGTTCCGAAGCGGCGCTGCTAGGCCCAAGAGCATGGTTGCCATCATCGACGACGCCAAGGACCCGTTCGACCTGATCGTCGATGCCCCGTTCGATGCCGCGTTGTCGGAACGGTACCTGGTCTATGCGCTGTCGACGATCACGGCTCGCTCGCTGCCCGATCTGCGCGATGGGCTGAAGCCGGTCCACCGCCGGATCCTGTGGGGCATGCGGCAGATGCGGCTCGATCCCGGCAGCGCGTTCAAGAAGTGCGCCCGCATCACCGGCGACGTGATGGGCAAGTACCATCCGCACGGCAACCTGGCACTGTACGATGCGCTGGTGCGGCTCGCCCAGCCGTTCACGCTGCGCTATCCGCTGGTCGAAGGGCAAGGCAACTTCGGCAACATCGACGGTGATGGCGCGGCGGCGGAGCGGTATACCGAGTGCCGCCTGACCAAGACCGCGGTCTCGCTGATGAACGGGCTCGACGAAGGCACCGTCGATTTCGTCCCGACTTACAACAACGAGGAAGAAGAGCCGGTCGTCTTCCCGGGGCTGTTCCCCAACCTGCTGGCCAACGGAGCGAGCGGGATCGCGGTCGGCATGGCGACCAGCATTCCGAGCCACAATGTCGCCGAGGTGATCGACGCGGCGCTCGAGCTGATCGACAATCCGCATGTGACGCACGCACGCCTGATGGAATTGTTTCACGGCCCCGATCTCGCGACCGGCGGCCTGATCGTCGATTCGGCCGAAGCGATCAGCCACGCTTATGTGACCGGGCGCGGCAGCTTTCGCGTGCGCGGGCGGTTCCACGCCGCCGAAGTCGCGGACGAAGCGGACCGCGCCGCGGGAATCGAACGGCTGGGCGGCGGGCAATATCAGCTGGTGATGTCCGAAATCCCCTACATGGTCGCCAAGGGCAAGCTGATCGAGCAGATCGCTCAGGCCATCGCCGACCGCAAGCTGCCGATCCTCGAGGATGTACGCGACGAGAGCGACGAGCAGATCCGCATCGTGCTGGTGCCAAAGAGCCGCAATGTTGACCCTGAGCTGCTCAAGGAAAGCCTGTACCGGCTGACCGACCTGGAAAGCCGTTTCCCGCTCAACCTCAACGTCCTCGACGCGACCCGCACACCGATGGTGATGGGCCTGCATGAGCTGCTGTCGAACTGGGTGGCGCACCAGATCGACATCCTGCAGCGCCGCACCCGCCACCGGCTCGACCGCATCGCCGACCGGGTGGATCTGGTCGAAGGCTACATCATCGCCTTCCTCAACCTCGACCGGGTGATCGCGATCATCCGCACCGAGGATGAGCCCAAGCCGATCATGATGGCGGAATTCGGGCTAACCGACCGCCAGGCGGAGGCGATCCTCAACATGCGGCTGCGCAGCTTGCGCCGGCTGGAGGAAATGCAGCTGCGCAAGGAGCACGCCGAGCTGCTGGGGGAGCGAGAGGAGCTGCACAAACTGCTCGACAGCCCGGCGCGCCAGCGCACCCGGCTCAAGCGTGACCTGGGCACCTTGCGGAAGGATTACGGCGAGGACACCGTGCTCGGCCGGCGGCGCACCACCATGGGCGAAGCCGCGCCGACGGTCAGCTTCAGCCTGGACGCGATGATCGAGAAGGAGCCGGTGACGGTGATCCTGTCGCAGCGCGGGTGGATCAGGGCGGCGCGGGGGCACTTGCCGCTGGAGCAGGACTGGAAGTTCAAGGACGGCGACGGGCCCGCCTTCGCGCTCCATTGCCAGACCACCGACAAGCTCCTGATCGCGGCGGACGACGGGCGGTTCTTCACCTTGGGTGCGGACAAGCTCCCCGGCGCGCGCGGCTTCGGCGAGCCGATCCGGAACACCCTCGATATCGATGCCGGCGCCCAGATCGTGGCACTTTTGGTCCACAAACCGGGGCAAAGACTGTTGCTCGCCGCGACTAGCGGGCGCGGGTTCGCCGCGATCACTGACGAGCTGCTGGCCGAAACCCGCAAGGGGCGCCAGGTCGTAAATTTGCGCGACGGGGCCAAGCTCGCGATCGTGTTTCCGATTCCTCCCGGCCATGATCACGTCGCGGTGGTCGGCGACAACCGCAAGCTGGTGGTGTTCAACCTCGATGAATTGCCCGAGATGAGCCGAGGGCAGGGCGTTACCCTGCAGCGCTATCGCGACGGCGGCCTGAGCGATGCGACCACGCTGCGGCTCGAAGACGGGCTGAGCTGGAAGATGGGCGGCGACACCGGCCGCACCCGCACCGAAAGCGACATGCGGCTGTGGAAGGTCGCCCGCGGTGCGGCCGGCCGCCTTCCCCCCCAGGGCTTCCCGCGCGACAACAAGTTCTAGCCGGCCAGTTCCTCGTCGAGCAATTGTTGGACACGTGTATCGTCGGGAAAACCTTCCGCCACCCAGCGCGCCTCGACCGCCTGGAGGATCCGCGCGACTTGCGGCCCGGCGGTGACGCCGCGGGCCACGATCTGACCGCCTTTCAGCGGAAAAACTGGTAACTCCCAGTCAGATATATCCTGTATCTCCCGGCCGGTGAGAAGGAGGCGATCGGTCGCTACCGCCTGACCGACCTGGTAGGCGAGGGTGCGCGGAGGCGTCTTGACGTCAGCGCGGTCGGAGGCGGCGGCCAGCCGTTTGCGCAACGCGTTTGACAGCCGCAGCCGCGCTGCCACCTGATCGGCGACGCGCGGATCGGGCGGCAACAGTGCGGCCAACCGGCGGATGGCGTCGGGCGCCACGCCTTGCGCAGTTTCAATCTCGATCAGGTCGGCCAGGCGCTGGACGCCGTCCGCGTCGGTTTCGGGCACCACGACCGGCAGCACCCCGTTGGCAACCATCAACGCCACCGTCGGGGCGGGATCGGGCAGCGCGAGCAGGTTCTGCAATTCCCACCCCACGCGCTCCCGGCTCAGGCCCCGCAGGGTCGAGGCGAGCTCGGTGCAGGCCGCCTCCGCCTCCGGGTCGAGCGCGCTGCCGAAGCGGGCGTGAAACCGGTAGTAGCGCAGGATCCGCAAGTGATCCTCGCGAATCCGCGCCCTAGCGTCGCCGATGAAGCGCACGCGGCGCGCTGCCAGATCGTCGAGCCCGCCGAACCAGTCGTCGATCTCGAGCGTGTCGGGACGGGCGTAGAGCGCGTTGATGGTAAAGTCGCGGCGCGCGGCGTCATCGCGCCAGTCATCCGAAAACGCTACGGTGGCGCGGCGTCCGTCGGTGCTGACGTCGTGGCGCAGCGTGGTAATCTCGACGTTCCCGCTATCGAGTAGCGCGGTGACCGTGCCGTGCGCGATCCCGGTCGGGATCGTGCGGATGCAGGCGGTGTCGAGCCGGTTGACCACGTCGTGCGGCACCAGCGGGGTTGCCGCGTCGATGTCATGGACCTCGGCTCCGAGCACGGTGTCGCGTACCGCGCCGCCGACCCAGCGCAGGTTTTCCGCACCGAGCGCCTTGACCAGTTCGGCCAAGTCGTCGCGCCGGGTCCATTCGGCAGCCGGGAGCTTAGCCATCGGCGCGTTCCCAGGCGATCCGGCGTGACAGGTTGGCGATGATGGCCGCGGTCACGCCCCAGATGCGGTGGCCCTGCCATTCGATCTCGAGATAAGGCCGGGCGCGGCCCCCAAATTCAGTCATCTTCTCGATGTGGTTCGCGGGGTCTAGCAGAAAGGCCAACGGAGCCTCGAACCACGCGGCTACTTCATGCGGATTCGGTTTGATGGGCAAATCGGGCGGGATTAGCCCGAGCACCGGGGTTACGTCGTAGCCGGTGGCCGTCATGAAAGAGTCTGTCGGCCCGATTACTTTGATATCTGAAATGTTTATACCGAGTTCCTCGTGCGTTTCGCGAAGAGCAGCGGTAATCGCGTCTTCGCCGGGATCGAGCTTGCCGCCGGGGAAGGCCACCTGCCCGGGATGCGCGCGCAGGCCCTCGGGCCGGTGCGTCAGCAGGACTCCCGGCTCCGCGCGATCGGTCACCGCGATCAGCACCGCGGCGGGGCGGACGTCGCGCGGGGCGAAGCCGGCGTCACTGCGCAAGTCCGCCAGCGTAACGCAGTGGCCTTCCTCGAACAGGCGGCTAAGGCGCTCGAACAGCGCGCTCACGCCAGCCTCCGCTGGAACAGCGCGGCACGGAGCGAGTGACCGGCCAGGTCGGGCAGGGCGTCGTATGGCATCGCGGGGGTGCGATGCCAGATACGCCTAGCCGCGCCAAGGTCCGAGCATGCCGGCGGCGGGATAAGCGGACGCCTCCAGTCCGCGCGCCAGCAGCCGCTCCGGCTCCCACGGGCCGGGGCACTGCCAGCCACGCGGCGCCTCGACGAAGCCGAAGCGGTCGTAATAGGGCGCATCGCCGATCAGGACTTGCGGCAGCGGCGCCACGCCCTGCTGGCGAACCGCTTCGATCGCGGCGCCTTGCGCGGCCATCAGCCCACGCCCGAATCCCTGGCCCTGCCGCCCGGGCATGATTGCCACCGGCCCGACCATGATCAGTGGATGCGGTTTGCCCGCCGGATCGGTCAGTGCAACTGGAAACGCCTGAATAGTCCCCGCCAGCTCGCCCGCCTCGTCGTGCGCCGCGAAGCACAACGCAGACAGGCAGTCGGCGCCCTGGCGGATGGCGTAGGCGGTGCGCTGGTGGCGGTCGGCGCCGAACGCGGCATCGAGCACGCGCTCGACCTCGCGCACCGGCACATCGGCAAGCGGACGCAGGGTGGCGGCGAGGTCGGTCATGGGAGGCGGGCTGGTAAGTTCGCCGCGCCGCCCATGCAACCGCAAATCAGTTCGGCGTCAGATGCAGCAGGCGCCCGCCGGCGCCGTCTTCCAGCACATAGAGCGAGCCGTCGGCGGCCTCGACGATTTCGCGCAGGCGCTTGTCGAATTTGTAGCGCGCCTGCTCGACCGCCTTGGCACCGCCGACCGCGACCCGCACGATCGATTGCGTGCCGAGCCCGGCAATCAGCGCCTGATTCTGCCATTGGGGCCACAATTTGCCCGAATAGAAAATGAAATCGCCCGGCGCGATCACCGGGTTCCACATGATCGCCGGCTGGGCGAGATCGGGGCGCGTGTCGTTCTTGGGGATCGCCGTCCCGTCATAGTTGTTGCCGCCTGAAACCAGCGGCCAGCCGTAATTCCTGCCGGATGCCAGACGATTGATCTCGTCGCCTCCGCGCGGCCCATGCTCGAGATCGAACAGCGCTCCGCTTTGATCGAACTTGAGCCCGAGTGGATTGCGGTGGCCGAGTGTCCACACCTCGTTCGCCGGGCTGCCCTGCGCCGCGAACGGATTGCCCGGCGCGGGCTTCCCGTCAGGGGTGAGGCGGACGATCTTGCCGAGGTTACTGGTCAGCTTCTGGACATTGTCGATCGCCATCCGGTCGCCAGAGGATACGAACAAGTACTTGCCGTCGGGCGAAAACGTCATCCGCAACGCGTACTGCAGCGGCCCGGCGGTCTTGGGCGCCTGGCGCCAGATCACCCGCAGGTCCTCCACCCGGCACGCATCGTGCTGATCGCACGACAGCGTGCCGCGCCCGACCACGCCGCTACGCGGACCCTCGCCGGCTTCCGCCCACGACAGGTAGATCGTGCGCTTGCCGAGCGTCGCCGCGCGCTCGCCGGGCAGGAACGCGACATCGGCGAACCCGCCCTGGCCGGTGAAATTGACCGCCGGAATGCCGATTACCGTGCCCCGCCGCCCACTCGGCAAGTCGATGAACTTCATCGTGCCTTTCTTCTCGGTCACGAACAGCGTCTGCGTGCCCGGTGCGAAGGCGGCGGCCCACGGCACGTCGAAGGTGCTGACCGGCGCGATCTTGAAGGGAGACACGGCGCTATCCCCAGACTGCGCCGCTCCGCAGCTTGCGAACGCGAGCGCGGCGGGGAATAGGATGGCGGTCAGGATCGATTTACGCATGCTCTCGGGTACTCCCTCTCCGGAATTCTGTGCCGGGCTCGGTGGCCACTTCTGCGTTGGCGTGGACGAGGCTGGCCGCGGCCCGCTGGCGGGGCCTGTTGTGGCCGCGGCGGTGCTGCTGTGCAAGCCGCGCCCGGGCGGGCTCGACGATTCCAAGAAGCTATGCCGCGAGGCACGCGAAACGCTCGAGGCGCGCATTCGCCGCCGCTGCGCGTTCGGCATCGGGGTGGTCGAGGTCGACCAGATCGACAGCCTCAACATCTTCCACGCGACGATGCTGGCGATGACGCTGGCGGTGGAGCAGTTGTGCCAGGCGATCGGGTGCGATCCGCACCAGGTGTTGGTCGACGGCAACCTGACGCCCGCCCGGCGCCAACCGGCCTGGCGCTGGCCCGCGCGCCCGATCGTGGGCGGGGACGCGAGCGAGCCGTGCATCTCGGCAGCCTCGATCCTCGCCAAGACCCACCGCGACCGGATCATGCGCGACCACGCCCGCGTGCATCCCAATTACGGGTGGGACCGCAACGTCGGCTATGGCACCCCCGAACACTTGCGCGCCCTGCGTGAGCATGGCCCATGCCCGCTCCACCGCCGCAGTTTTGGCCCCGTGGCGCAGGCGGAGCTGCCGCTGATGGCGGTGCCGACGGAGTAGGTTGCCACGAAGGCATCGGTCGAATGTCCGCTTTCGACCCTGTCTGGACGGCGCTCCGTTAGCAAGTTCAGTTCTGTCTGATGCATCTGCGTTGTTGGGATGCGGCCATGTCTTCGATCTGTTGATGCGGCCTATCCATGAGCCGCTGGCCATGATGCCTTCTTCGCTGATCGTGGGTCCCGACCAATTGCACGCGCTCAAGGCGCAGGGTCGTAAGTGGGTTTTCCCTGATCATCGGTCCCGCC
>JBDSUJ010000056.1:0-9443 GCA_039927815.1 Croceibacterium sp.
AAGCGCAGAGCGGATTTCGGCCGAACTTGCCGGAAGAGGTCGGCCCGCGCGGGCCGCCGCGGCGTATTGTTGCGCCTGCGCACGATGCTCCTGCGCATTCTGCTGGTACTGTTGGGCATTCGCCCGCTGTTGGGCCGCGAAATCGCGGCCGAACTGTCCGCGTTGATCGGCAATGTCTCGTGCGCGACTCGAGGCATCGAAGCCGCCGTCGCGTCCTGGAGGCGACATTGGAGGACCGGCACCTTGGCCGAAGCCACCGCCACCGCCGCCGCCGCCGAAGCCGCCGCCGCCGCCGAAGCCGCCGCTACCGCCACCGCCACCGCCACCGCTGCGTCCCTGGGCTAGAGCGGGAGTGCTCGCGAGCGCGAGTATCGCGGCTGCGATCAATAATGATCTGCGCATGATAAGCTCCTTTATTCCTCGGTCCTGCTCACAGGGAATGTCAGAACAACGCCTTTGGGCGTTGATTTATTCCTGCGCTGTAGACCAGCGCCCTTCGTGGGATTGGATCGATGAACTGACAGTGAAGCGGGAAACGTTGCGCGTCGGGCGCTTCTGTGCCCCTCGTGTGGCACCTGCTGTGGTTCCGAGAACCAAGAGGCAAACCGCGCAAGCCGCTTTCGTTCCCGTCCCTTCCATGCAGATCTTGGGGCGCGAAACTGACAGGCGCAGCCAATGTCCGGTTTGGGTCGAAAGCAGACATTGGCCCGTCGCTGGCGCTGCTGGACACGCCGCGCTGACACCTCGGGCAAAGCGACCGGCAAACTCCCCGGCCCCGATTTCTCTTTCGCTCCCCTGCGCGTTGCGGCACCGTCATGGCTTGAAACCGCTGTGTCAGGTTCCTAATACAGCGGGACGACCGCGAGGAGGCGACGGGTAACATGGCCACGCAAACTGACACCAAGACCGAGACCAAGCTCGAGCTCACACCGCCCGATCCGGTTCCGACGGTCAGCGCGGCGCAGGCCTCCGGCTTGGTGGCGCTCGACGCGGACAAGAAGACCAAGCTCGACGAGAAGGTCGAGGGATTCATCACCGAACTGGTTGCGCTCGACGCCAACTCGCCCGACTTCGGCAAGAAGGTCGATCAGTTGACCAACATGGGCCGCAAGGAAATCATGGCGGCCGGGCAGATGTCGAATCGCTTCCTCGACCGCCCGATCCGCGCGATGGACAAGGACAGCGGCGTCGGCTCCAACCTCGCCGAGCTGCGCCGCACGGTCGAGGACCTCGATCCGGGCCGCAAATCGCTGGCGCCGCGCAAGATCCTCGGCATCATCCCGTTCGGCAACAGCCTCAAGAAGTACTTCGACAGCTATCAGAGCGCGCAGGGCCACATCCAGGCGATCCTCGCGCGCCTCTCCAGCGGCAAGGACGAGTTGCTGATGGACAACGCCGCGATCGACGTCGAGCGGTCCAAGCTGTGGGATGCGATGGGCAAGCTCGAGCAGATGGCGCATATCGCCACCACGCTCGACCAGCGGCTCGAAGACACCGCCGCCGACCTCGATGCGACTGACCCGGCCAAGGCCAAGGCGCTGCGCGAGACCGCGCTGTTCTACGTCCGCCAGCGCCATCAGGATCTGCTGACGCAGATGGCGGTGACGGTGCAGGGCTATCTCGCGCTCGACCTGGTCAAGAAGAACAACGTCGAGCTGGTCAAAGGGGTCGACCGCGCCAGCACCACCACCGTCGGCGCGCTGCGCACCGCGGTGACGGTGGCGCAGGCGATGACCAACCAGCGGCTGGTGCTCGGCCAGATCACCGCGCTCAACACCACCACGGCTGGGATCATTGATTCGACCGGCAAGCTGCTGCGCGACAACACCGCCAAGATTCACGAGCAGGCGGCGAGCAGCACCATCCCGCTGGAGACGCTCCAGCGCGCTTTCCAGAACATCTACGACACGATGGATTCGGTCGATTCGTTCAAGCTCAAGGCGCTCGAATCGATGCGCCAGACGGTCGAGACGCTGTCGAGCGAGGTGGAAAAATCGAAAGGCTATATCGCCCGCGCCGAGGGCCAGGCTCAGGCCGCGGCCTCGGTCAGCGAACCCTCGCTGCTGACCTCGGAGTAGCATGGCCGACACGACACCTCAGACAGACGTGATCCTGCGCGACGCGCGGCGCTCGCTGGCGGATCAGCGTGGCGGCGGATTCCACCGCCGGCGGCTGGCGCCGATCGGGCGCGGCTCGGCCGAACTGCGGCGCAACAACCTCAAGACCCGGATCAAGCTGATCGGGATTTCGCTGCTGGCGATCGTGTTGGCCTCGATTGCGCTTGGCCTCGTCGTCCAGGGTATCGGCGTCACGGGGATAATGATCGCGTTCCTAGCGGTGGTGGCGTGTACGTTTCTGTTCTCGAACTACCCCAAGGTGCGGATGCCCAAGCGGGACGATCTCAATCGCGGGGATGTCCGCCAGATGGTCGCCCGGACCGAGCTGTGGCTCGAAAATCAGCGCCCGGCGTTGCCCCCGCCCGCGGTCACCCTGGTCGACAAGATCGGCGTCCAGCTCGACGCGCTCGGGCTGCAGCTCGAACACGTCGACCCGGTCCATCCGGCGGCGGTCGAGACGCGCAAGCTGATCGGCGAGACCCTGCCGGGGATGGTCGATGCCTATCGCCGCATCCCGGCGCAATTGCGAACCGAGCAGCGCGCCGGGGCCACGCCGGATCAACAGCTGACCGAAAGCCTCGCCAAGATCAGCCAGGAAATCGACCAGGTCACGCGCCAACTGGCCGATGGCGCGCTCGACGATCTGGCGATCCAGACACGCTATCTCGATTATCGCTACGGAGCTGCCGGTGAACCCGCCGCGTTGCCCCCGCCCGGCCAGCAGGAGCCCTGATGCAAGTTGCCATTCCCCACCAGCTCGGCCGCGAGGAAACCCGCCGCCGGCTGCGCGCCAATATGCACAAGATGCCGGGCAGCTTTCCCGCCGGCATGGCCAAGGTGACCACCACCTGGCCGAGCGAGGATCAGATCGCGATGGCGATCGAGGCCGTGGGCCAACACCTGACCGGCCGGATCGATATCGAGGACAGCCAGGTGCTGCTGACGGTCGACTTGCCTCCCGCGCTCAGCTTCATGGAACCGATTCTCGTCGGAGCGATCAAGCAGGGCGGGCAGAAAATGCTCGAGCCGCCGGCGGCCTGATAGCGGCGAGGGCCTGCGGTGGACGCGCCGCCGGTTCGAGCGGTAGATCAAGCCGGCTAAAGCGTCCGCTCCCGCTCGAGATACATCTCGGGTACGCGCAGCGCCGCCGTGGCGACGCGGACCTCGCGCAGGAATAGCCACAGCGCGCTCATCAACAGCATGATGGCGAGGAAGAACACCGCACCCGCGACCTGCTGGAGGCTGACGTGCAGCAACTCCTCGACGAACAGCAAGGCGACGCACAGACCGATGGTCAGTCCGGTCAAGACCAGCAGGGTGATCGAGCGGGTGATCAGGTGGATGCGCTGGTCGAGCACGCGGATTTCGCGCACCACCCGGTCGTGATCGGCGCCTTTGGTCTCGACGTGCTGTTGCTGGAGGTGGCGCGAGCGGTCGACCACGCGCGCCAGGCGCTGCGACAGGATGTTCATGATGTTGCCCATCGCCACCAGCAGGAACACCGGCGCCAGCGCCAACTGGATGGTCTGCGCGATCATACCGCCCGAGCCGATCGCGAGCCCCACTACTGGTTGACCGCGCCGCGCAGTTTGCCGACTTTCTGAGTGCCGGCCATCGAGGTCACCAGAACTTCATTGCCGTCCACCACCACCGCGATGTCGTCGAGTCCGATGACCGAGATGCGCGGCCCGTCGGTTTCCGCCAGCACGTTGCGGCAATCGACCAGTTCGACTTCGCCGCGCGTGCGGTTGCCGTCATTATCGCCTTGGCGAACATCGCGCAGCGCCTGCCAATTGCCAATATCGGACCACCCCATCGCCACCGGCACCATCGCGGCGCGGGTGGTGTTCTCCATGACCGCGTAATCGACCGATTCGGCCGGCTCGACCCGGTCGAAAGCCGCGGCATCGGGGAAGAACGCGGCGCTATCCGCGTGCCCATTGGCGACCGCTGCTTGCACCGCCGCGGCGATACCCGGTCGCTGGCGGGCGAGCTCGTCGAGGAAAGTACCGGCCTTGAACACGAAGATGCCGCCATTCCAGCTGTAACGGCCGTCGGCCAGGAAGGCTTCGGCCGTCGCCTGGTCGGGCTTTTCGACGAAGCGCTCGACCTGGTACCCACCCGGCAGCGGCGCGCCTTGGCGAATGTAGCCAAAGCCGGTCTCGGGCGCGGTAGCCGCGATTCCGAAGGCCACCAGCCAGTCGTCCTTGGCCAGCGCGGCGGCGGCGATGGCGGCGGCCTGGAACGCGGCCACATCGGCGATGTGGTGGTCGCTCGGGCACACCAGCATGATCGCCTCGCGCCCCAGTCGTTCGGCCGCGAGCGCGATCGCCGCGGCGGTGTTCTTGGCCATTGGCTCGACAATCACCCGGGCCCCGCCGGTCGCATCGGTCTGAGCATCGACATGCGTGCGGTGCGCGCCGCCGGTGACCACGGTGGGCGGGGCGAACCGCGCCGGATCGGCGCAGCGCGCCAGCGTCGCCTCGAACAAAGAGGTTTCCTCGACCAGCGGCAGGAACGGTTTGGGCGCCTGCTTGCGGCTGCGCGGCCACAGCCGCGTGCCGCTGCCGCCGCACAGGACTACCGGATGGATCAGGTTCATCGTTCGGGTCTACCCTTTGTCGTCTCGCGCGGGAATATAGGCTGGGTCAACGCGCCTGGAAGAACTCTTGGCGCCAGCCATAAATCGCCACGACCGGATTGCCATCGGCATCGCTCGCCGGGCGGAACCGAAATCGCTCGGTCGCGAGCCGGCAGGTCGTGCGGTCGGCCACCGGATCGCTGCTCGGGCGCACGATGCGGCAATTGCTGGCCCGGCCATCAATGCCGACCGTCAGGGCGATGGTGACCGACTGGCCGAACCGCGCCTGCCGCCCCCCGGGCGGAACCGGATAATCTGACGCCGAACGGATATCGCCGGCAATCTTGACCGCCTTGCCGGTGCCGCCGCCGCCACTGCCCCCCGTGCCGCTGCCGGTTCCCGCGCCCGCACCGCCCGCACCGGTGCCCGCGCCGTCCACCGCCGCTCCAGACTGGTTCGCATTGCCGGTGGACGATGCGCGCGGCGCCGGTTTGGGCCGGGGCAGTGGGGCCGGCGGCGCCACCACGGCGCGCGGAGTCTCTTTCCTGGCCTGTGGAGCCGCAGCACCCTGGCTGGTTTGGGGCGACGGCACGGGGGTGGGGGGCGGGTCAGGCGGGGCGGTGATGGTGACGGTTACGAGCGAAGTTGCGCGTTCGATCGCGTGCGCGGTGAAGCGCGGCGCGAACACGCGCGAAAGCCCGGCAAGCGCCAGCAAGTGCAATAGCACGACCAGCGCCAGCGTTCCCCAGCGCGGCCGTTTGCGCCCGCCGGAGAGGGGGCGGGGTTCTCGCGCCTGGTCGTTCTCGAGGTTGCCGGCTGCCACCACCCGTCATTGCAGGAAAATGCGAGCCGTCCGCAAGTCAGGTCGGATCGAGTTCATGCGTAAGATGAAGCGGTCCCTCGCCGTACAGGTAGGAGGGATCGAAACCGGAAAACGCCTCCAGCTGCGCGCGGTCAGGCACGTAGATGGTTCCGCGGCGAAATTCGGCCAGCCCCTCCTTTCTCAGCTGGCGCAGCGCCCGGTTCATATGGATCGCGGTGGTCCCGCACATATCGGCCAGGTCGGCTTGAATCAGCGGCGTTCGCAACCCGTCGCGGCGGCCGAGGCCGACCAGCTCGAGCCGGTGCCACAGCTCGCAGAACACGTGCGCCACGCGCTTCACGGCGGTAAGCTGCTCGAGCTTGACGATCCATTCGCGGTGATTGGCGGCGTCGAGCAGGGTTGAGAACCACAGGATCCGGGTAAGATGCGGCTGGTCGGCAACGATTTCTGCCAGGCGATCGTGACGCACGTAACCGACCCGAGTCTCCCCCAGCGTGACCACATCATGGTCGAGGCGCTTGAGCGCGAACGCGTGCAAGTCGAGGAAATCGCCGGGAACGTGAATACCGACGATGAATCGCCGGCCGTCCTGGATCAGCGTGCGTATCACGTAGCCTTCGATCAGCATGGTGCTGCGGTGCGCAAGCGTGCCGCGCGCGAGGATACGGGTCGGCTTTGAATAAGCCGCGGTTTCGTCGATCAACGATTCGATCGTGTCCTGCTCCTCGAGCGAGAGGGCATGGCGAAGACGACCCAACAGGAATCGACCGGTGAGCGGGTGGCGCTCTAGATCGGATAGCGGCATGGTGCTGCCTCAATCCCCACCTGCGGGCTAGGTTCCGTCGAATGGTGCGCAATGCGCGCAGTCGCGCGTCTTCGACGCCCAGGGTCTGGCGCGAGGCAATCCGCCGTGCCCGCCCGGCACCTCCCCGTGCGTTGGTTTTGCAATCAATTCGGCGGGACATTGTATTGGATCGGTGGGGTAAAGGCGGGCATGTCGCGCCAGATGAAAGGTGGTGCTGCAATCCTGCGCTGGATGGACCCGTTTCTGCTCGGTTTGATCGGCGTGGTTGTGCTTGCCTCCCTAGTCCCCGTGCGGGGCGAGGTGGCCGGTGTCACAACGGTGCTGGCCTCCGTGGGAATCGGCCTCCTGTTCTTCCTGAACGGCGCGAAACTGTCGCGCCGGGCGATCCTCCAGGGCATCGGCAACTGGCGCCTTCATGCGCTGACGCTCGGATCGACCTATCTGTTGTTCCCGGCCATCGGGCTGACGCTCGCCTGGCTGGGGCGCGGCTGGATAAATCCGTTGCTGCTGTCGGGACTGCTGTTTCTTACCCTGCTGCCGTCGACGGTACAGTCGTCGATCGCTTTCACCGCCATGGCGGGCGGCAACGTCGCGGCGGCGATTTGCAGCGCGTCCTTGTCGAACCTTGCGGGAATTTTCGTGACACCCCTCCTGGCCGGAGTGTTCATGCATGTGGGCAGCCATGCCGTGGGCAGTTCGGCGCACTCGCTCCAATCCATCGCGCTGCAACTTCTGGCGCCTTTTCTGGCCGGACATCTGTTGCGCCCGGTCATCGGCGGGTTCGTCGATCGCAACCACAAGCTATTGATGCCGGTCGATCGCGGATTGATCCTGCTGGTCGTCTTCTCGGCCTTCAGCGCCGCGGTGGTAAATGGCATCTGGACGCGCGTCGGCTGGCTCGACATGGCCGAACTGGTCGGGTTGAGCGGCTTGATTCTGGCAATTGTCATTGGCGTGAATGCCACCGTCAGCCGGCTGTTCGGCTTCCGTCGCGACGAGACCATTGTGCTGATGTTCTGCGGTTCGAAGAAAAGCCTGGTTTCGGGCGTGCCCATGGCCGGCATACTTTTTCCCCCGGCACAAGTCGGCCTGATCATCTTGCCGCTGATGATTTTCCATCAGTTGCAATTGTTCGTCAGCGCGGCGCTTGCGGCGCGTTTTCGCCGTGATGCTGAACAGCGCAGCCGCTCGGAGACGGCGCAGCCGGCATTCGAGTCGGAAACTCCGGCCACCCCGCAAGTCCAAGAACGGTAAGGGTCGGACAGCGGCATGCGGTCGGCGAGCCAGTCACTGGCGCCGCTTAATCCTTGGTCACGTCGTAACCCTTGCGCGGGGTGTACGTATCCTTGAAGCTGGCCGGCAGCCCGCTGTCCGCGATCACCACACGCTTGCTGATCAGCCACTTGCCGTTCTGCTTGACCAGCCGGTCGTACTCGCGCCCTTGTTCGACGAACTGCGGCGGCGCGTCGACCTTGGGGTTGAGGATTCCGGTCCACAGCAGGCTGGCCGTCGCCGTGTCACCGGCCACCGTGATAACCGGGTTGGTCATCAGCATGTGGAATGTGCCGCGAGTCGCCGGGCTGTCGCCCGACGCGGCAAGGCCGCCGTAGATGCCTTCGATCTCCTTCTTGCCGTGCGCGACATGGCCGTTGACATCGAATGTGGCGTCATCGGTGTAGTAACGGTCGAAGGCGTCCGCCGCGGTGCCGCCGAAGTTGCCGTAATAGCTGCCGAGCAGGTCGGCGATCGCGACTTTGTCAAGCAACGCCTGGGTCTGGGCATCAATTCCGCCGCCGCTGGGCGGGGCGTTCGCGGTACACGCTGCAAGCGACAATACGACCGGCACGGCGAGCCAGTTGCTCTTCATGGTCAGTTCTCTCCCTTGTTGTGCGGCACAGTGCCGCAACTTTTTGGGTGGTGGCAATCCCACTGGAACTGGACGTCGTCAATTAGCGCCGTTAGCTTCTGCTCCGCGGACTGGGGGGACTCACCGCAACGAGAAAAAAATAGAAACGTTCGGGAGAGTATCACGATGCCAGCACTGTTCGCGCTCGCCACCTCGGTCGGTCTGCTCGCCGTCCTCGACACCTGGCTTTACGTCGGCCCGCTCGCGGCGATCCTGCCGGGCCTGGTGTGGATTTCATTCATCGCCTGGGGCTGCCATTTCCATTCCGGCGGCGGCACCAAGGGCAGCCTGACGACTATCATCTGCATGTCCTTCGGCGCGCTCGTGGGCATGGTCGCGGTCATGCTCGCGGGCGGCCCACTTGCCGGCGCCGGTCTGATGGCCGCTCCGATCGCAGTCGGCCTCGGTGCGGCGGCGATCTGCCTCGCCAGCGCAATCCCCTACCTGTCGACCATTCCAGCCAGCGTGTACGGCTTTGCCTCGATCGCGGGGCCGATCCTGCTCGCCAAGCTGGCCCCGCAGGATGCCATCGTGCCAGTGGTGCTGTCTATCATCATTGGTGCCGCGTTCGGCTACATATCGGAAATGCTCGCCAACGCGATGACCAGGAAGGCAGGTCCCTCGGCCGAGGCGACCGCCGATCCGGGACACGCCTGACGATTGCAATAATACAGCGTAAAAACGCCCGTCGCCACACCGGCGGCGGGCTTTTTTGTAGGCCGCGCGCACTCAACTTAAAGCGCCCGGAGCACCGTTCATCGCGCTTTTAGGCGGGATAGACTGCGTTCACCTGAGGTTGGGGACCGGTCGCGTTGAAGGGTCGTTAAGCCCCCGACTATCAAGTGGAGATAACAAATGTTCAGTAAGAGCCTTTGCGCGCTCGCCGCGTTCAGCACCGTGGCCACCGTCATGGTCCCGACCACGGCCGAAGCGCGCCATCGCCGTACCGCGAGCTATCAGACGGTTTCGAGGAGCCAGGTTTTCCAGGGCCGCGACGGCCGTTATTACTGCCGTAAGCAGAACGGCACTGTTGGCCTGGTGGTCGGGGGCGTCGGCGGTGCGCTGATCGGCCGGGCGATCGATACCAGCGGCGACCGCCTGCCCGGTACGCTGATCGGCGCCGCTGCCGGGGCGCTCGCCGGGCGTGAGATCGAAAAACAGATTCGTTGCCAATAACATCCGGCTGATTCGCCGGAACTGGACGGGCCGCT
>JBDSUJ010000057.1:0-11788 GCA_039927815.1 Croceibacterium sp.
GCTCGGATCGCTGATTTCGGGCGCCCGGCGCGGCGCGGCGCCGTCAGCGAGATCGAGCGGCGCCGGCGCCGCCCGCGCGCGCCGCGGCGGTGCCCGCACTGTCTCGCCGGGAGCGCGGCGCAACGCATGCGGCAGCGTCAGCAGCATGGCCCAGTCGAACGCGAACACTTTGCCCGCTATCGCCAGCCCGCCGCCCAGGCAGCCGAGACCGAGCGCGAGGATGGTCCACATCCGCGCCGCCTCGGGCAAACGCCCGGCGAGCGCGCGGATCGCGCCCGCGCCGAGTAGGCCGGACAGCCCGCCCAGCGAAGCCGGCAGATTGCCAAGCTCGCCAAACGTCAGCGTCACCGCGGTCGCGATCAGCGCCATGCCGAGCACCAGCAGCGCCAGCGTGCGCCACCACCGGTGGCCGTGGGGCGTTTCCTCGTTTTCGTGGTCACGCCACAGCTTGCTGGCAAAGGCGTACAGCATCGGCAGCAGCAGGATGGAGACAAGCCCGAACACCAGCAGCGCGCGCTCGGCCGCCCAGGCGCCCGGACGGCCCATCCAGTTGGCGACTTCGTCACCCGCGGCGGTCGAGCCCGAGGGGTCGGTCTGGGTGTAGGAGACCAGCGCCAGCGCCAGAAACACTACCGCGGCGAACAGCACAGCAGCCCCGCTCAATTGGCCCGCACGGCTGAGGGAACGGCGCCAGGCGGCTCGCCAGTCAGCCGCCAGCGGTTTTCCCGTCGGACGCGTCAGTGCGCGGCTGGCCATGGTCAATCCCCCGAAATTCTGTCCCGCGTCATTGTCCTCTTCGGCGGACTCGCCGTCAAGAATCCGTGAGCGGGCAGGCAATTTATCGTCTTGAGCGCGTGGCGCGCCCATCGATCGCGCCCCACCGGCCCCATTGCAGGTGCGCGGCGGTGCGCGGGTTCATCCCGCCCAGGGCGATCACGGGCACCGCCGACTGGCGCGCGAGAAGCCGGAAGCGGACCACGCCAAGCGGCGCGGCGTCGGGATGGGAGCGCGTGGCAAAGACCGGCGACAGCAGCACCACGTGCGCTACGGCCCTGCGCGCAGCGCCGAGTTCGCGCAGCGAGTGCGCGGTCGCCAGCCGAAGCAGGTTCGCCGCGCGTCGGGCCCGATGCGGCGGTCCGTAGAACCCGTCAGCGCCCCATGCCCGCGCCAGTCGGGGCGACCCCGCGAGGCACACGACATGATCGCGGACGCGCGCGATCCGGGCCACCTCAGCGAACCGCGCCCGCCGCTCGGCGGGCGGCAAATGATAGTGGCGAAAGACGATCCCGCTGCCCCGCGGCAGGCGTTCGATAGTCTGCTCGAGCGCCGCGTCGTTGCGCTTGTCGGTCAGAAGCCACAAGCGGGGCAGGGGTCTGGGGTGGAGCCCAGGGCAGGTCTGGCGCGCGCGCATGGCCCCGCTATAGCGCCGCCGATGGAAAGCGCAGCCACTCGCCTCGCCGCCGTCGAGACGCGCATCGCCCACGCGTGCCGGGTCGCCGGGCGGGAGCGAGAAACGGTGACGCTGGTCGCCGTCAGCAAGACCCATCCCGCCGCTGTCGTGGCCCCGTTGATCGAGGCCGGTCAGCGCGTGTTCGGCGAAAACCGGGTTCAGGAGGCCCAGGCGAAATGGCCGGCCTTGCGTGAGCGCTTTGCCGGCGTGGAGCTGCACCTGGTCGGACAGTTGCAGTCGAACAAGGCGGACGAAGCGGTCGCCCTGTTCGACACAATTCATTCGCTCGACCGGCCCAACCTGGCCGCCGCGCTGGCCAAGGCGATGGACAACTCGGGCCGCCGGGTGCCGTGCTTCATCCAGGTCAATATCGGCGCGGAGGAGCAGAAGGGCGGATGCCCGCTGGGCGAATTGCCCGCGCTGCTGGCGCAAGTGCGGGCGACCGCGATCCCCATCGCCGGGCTGATGTGCGTGCCGCCGGCCGAAGTCGAGCCGGCGCCGTTCTTCGCGCTGCTCGACAAGCTGGCCCGCGATTACGGCCTGGAGGGCGAGAGCATGGGGATGAGCGGCGACTTCGAAACCGCGATCATGCTTGGCGCGACGCATGTGCGGATCGGCAGTGCGTTGTTCGGCGCGCGTGAAACGGCGCTGTAACCGCTGGTGTTACGCGCCGCATTACCGTTATTAACTTATCCCGCGCGGGAGACACACGTAACGGCGCCTCTATCAACGGGAGAGTTTCATGGTCGGTTTGCGTTATTGGGTGCTGCCGGCGCTGGCGTTGGCGGGCGCGTGCTCGAAACAGCCGGAGGCGCCAGCCAAGCCCGCCCAGCTGACCTTCCACGAGGTCATGAAGGACCATGTCGACAAGAACGCCGACGAGTTGTGGGACATGTCCAACAAGGCCATCGGCAGCAAAGCTGGCATCGATCCTGCCAAGATGGATGATGCTTCCTGGGCCGCGCTCGCCGACAAGGCGGACGCAGTCCAGAAGGCCGCCCTGATGATCGTCTCGATGGACCCGATCGTGGTCGTCAAGCCCGGGGTCAAGATCAGTGACGAGGGTGAAGTGGGGGGCCACACCGGGGCGATGGTCCAGGCGCGGGTCGACAAGGATCCGCAGCATTTGCGCGACATGGCACAAATTCTCGCCACGCATATGACGGGCTTGGCGACGGCGCTTCGGGCGCACGACGCGTCCAAGGCCGGGCCGCTGATCGACCAGCTCGACGGCGTGTGCGAGGATTGCCATCTCGATTACTGGTACCCGGACCAGAAGGAACTGGTGAACAAGTACCGCAACGCGACCAGCTGAGCGGAACTTATCGCCCGGCAGGCGGATTGATGGTGAAACTCCAAGGAGCTGCCATGTCCGACGCTCGCGAAGCCGTGCTTTATCGCATGGTCCTGCCCGATCACACCTGTCCGTTCGGCGTGCGCGCCAAATCGCTGCTGGAAGGGGCCGGTTACCAAGTCGACGACCGGATTCTCGCAACGCGCGAAAGCGTCGACGCCTTCCAGCACAAGGAGGGGGTAATGACGACGCCGCAGTGCTGGATTGGTGACGAGCGGATCGGCGGCTGCGATGACGTCGAGAATTATCTCGCTACTGCCAGCTAGGCGGGCTCGCCGACCGGTTCGCCCGACGCTTCGAGCAAGCCATCCTCGATCTGCTTCAAGCGTTCGCGGTTCGTGACCTTGCCGCCGAGCAGGTCGGTCACGTAAAAGGTATCGACCGCACGCTCGCCATAGTGGGTGATGTGCGCCGAATTGACCATCAGCGTGTTGCGGAACAGCGCGTGCGCCAGCTTGTTGAGCAGCGCCGGTTTGTCGCGCGCATTGACCTCGATCACGGTAAAGCGGCTCGACGCCTCGTTGTCGAAGAATACCTGCGGTTGCACTTCGAAACTGTCGGCGCGCGGCCGTGCGAGCGGGCGGCGAGCAAGCTGGGGGACCAGTTCGATACGCCCGGCAAGCGCGTCCTCGATCAAGGTGCGGATGCGCTTGAGCTGGCTGTCCTCGCGGAACGGCGCACCCAGCGGATCCTGCACGAGGAAATTGTCGACCGCCTTGCCGACGCGCGTGGTGTGGATGCGGGCATCGATGATGTTCCCGCCGGCGAGGTGGATCGCGCCGGCGATGCGGAAGAACAGGCCCGGATGGTCGTCGGCGATCACCGTTACCAGCGTCGCCCCGCGCGCCGGGTAGAATTGCGCGGTGATGACCAGATTTTTCGCCCTTGCCTTGGCGCGGGCGTAATCGGCCAAGTTGAGCGCGATGATGTCTTCGGGCTCGGCGATCCAATAGGCATCATCGAACCGGTCGCCCAGGGCATCGATTGCGCTGCTGTCCTTGCCCATTAGCTCGGCGACGCGCGCCTTCTTGGCGGCCACGCGCTCCTTGCGCCCGTGGCGTTTCTGCCCCAGCCGCATGCGCTCTTCGGCGCGGTCGTACAGCTCGCCCAGCAATTGGCCTTTCCAGCTGTTCCAGATACCCGGCCCGACCGCGCGGATGTCGACGATCGTCAGGACGGTCAGCTGGCGGAGCCGTTCGATGCTTTTAACTTCGGTGACGAACTGCTCGATCGTGTGGGTATCGGCCAGGTCGCGCTTGAACGCAGTCGCGCTCATTATCAGGTGATGTCGCACCAGCCAGCTGACCATGGCCGTTTCGTCGGGCTCCAGCCCCAGCCGCGGGCACAACCGCAGCGCGAGCTCGGCCCCGAGCACCGAATGATCGCCGCCCCGCCCTTTGGCGATGTCGTGCAGCAGCGTTGAAACATACAGCACCCGGCGGTTGGCGAGCTTGGGGATCAGCCGGGTAGCGATCGGATGCTCGTCGGTCAGCGCGCCTTGTTCGATCCGGGCGAGCAGGCCGATCGCGCGGATGGTATGCTCGTCGACCGTGTAGTGGTGATACATATCGAACTGCATTTGCGCGTTCACTTTGCCGAAGTCGGGCACGAACCGGCCGAACACGCCAGCTTCATTCAGCCAGCGCAGCACGCTCTCCGGATCGCGCCGGCCGGTCAGCAACTGCAGGAACAGCGCGTTGGCGCGGGGATCGGCACGCACCTTGCCGTTGATCAGCGTGGCATCGCGCCGGGCCATGCGCATGGTCTCGGGATGAACTTCCAGCCCGCCTTCCTCGGCGACCTGGAAGACCTCGATCAGACGGACCGGGTCCTGCCGAAACCAGTCATCACCCGGGGCCGAGATGCGCCCGCCGCTGACCCGGTAGCCCTTGTGATCGCGCGACCGGGCGCGGAATCCGGCCAGCAGGCCCTTGGGCCGCTTGGCCTTGCCGATCTGGTCGTCGATATGCGCCAGGAACACGCCAGTCAGGTTGCCGACATGCTGGGCCTGCAGGAAATAGAACTGCATGAACCGTTCGACCGCGCTTTTGCCGGGCCGGTCGCGGTAATGCATGCGCCGGGCGACTTCGCGCTGGAGGTCGAAAGTCAGGCGGTCTTCCGC
Source organism: Croceibacterium sp. (assembly GCA_039927815.1). GTDB lineage: Bacteria > Pseudomonadota > Alphaproteobacteria > Sphingomonadales > Sphingomonadaceae > Croceibacterium_A. The sequence continues at coordinate 4,927 of JBDSUJ010000057.1, forward strand.
CCGGCCGGTGATCATGTGCAGGTGGCTGCGCACGGCCAGCAGAAACCCCTCCGCCCGGCGGAAGCTGCGGAATTCCTGCGGGGTGAACAGGCCCACGTCGACCAACTCGCCCGGTTCGCGCACCTGGTGGATGTACTTGCCGATCCAGTACAGCGTCTGCAGATCGCGCAGGCCCCCCTTGCCGTCCTTGACGTTGGGCTCGACCACATAACGGCTGTCGCCCATCCGTTTGTGGCGGGCATTGCGCTCGGCCAGCTTCTCGGTGACGAACTGCCCTTGGGTGCCCTTGACCACGTCTGTCCAGAACCGGCGCGAGACATCGGCATAAAGTGGCTGATCCCCCCACAGGTAGCGGCCTTCGAGCAACGCCGTGCGGATGGTCAGGTCGCCCTTTGCCATCTTGATCGTTTCGGCGACCGAGCGGCTCGAATGGCCCACTTTGAGCGACAGGTCCCACAGGTAATACAGCATCGTCTCGATAACCTGCTCGGCCCATGGGCTCGGTGTGGCCGGCGTGATGAAAGCGATGTCGATGTCCGAATGCGGGCACATCTCGCCTCTGCCGTAACCCCCGACCGCCACCAGTGTCAGCCGTTCCCCGGTCGGACGCGGGTGCGGATCCGCAATGACATGATCGTGGATCACCCGGATCAGCTGGTCGATCAGGAACGCGAAGCCGTGGGTGGTCTCGTGCCCGGCGCTCGGCTTGCCCGCCAGGCGGCGCTCGAGCTCGGCGCGGCCGGCCTCCAGCGCCTCGCGCAGCAAGGCGATAACCTTGGTCCGCGCCTTGTTAGCCGGGGTGGCGGCGGCCGCATCGGCGACGGCCGCCGCCAGCGTGCGGCGGTCGATGACGCTGCGCTGGTTGGGGATGTGCAAGGCGCTCACCGGGCCACCCATAGGGAGGGCTTTGCGTAGCGCCAAGTTCCGTGCCAAAGCCGCGCCAGTAAGAACGGGGCCAGTCAAACAAGGTGAGCATGATAATCGACCTGCTGGCTTCCGGGGCGTCGAGCGCGATCAGGTGGGAAGACCTCGGCCTTCGCCCGGGGATCGAGCTGGGATTCTTCACCCTGCGGTTCTACTCGCTCGCTTACCTCGGCGGCATCCTGCTCGCGTATTGGCATCTGGCGCGGATGATCAAGGGGCCTGGCAGCCCGCTGGCCCAGCGTCATGTCGATGACTTGTTCTTCTATTGCACGCTCGGCGTCATCCTCGGCGGGCGGCTGGGTTATGCCGCATTCTACACCGGCGGCGACCCCGATACCCCCAGCCTGTTCACTCACTTCACCCCTGGCGAGACGATCAGCTGGGATCTGCTGCGGCTGTGGGATGGGGGCATGAGCTTCCACGGCGGCGTGATTGGTACGGTGGTGGCGATCGGGTGGGTATCGTGGCGCAACTCGCTCAACTTCATTCGGGTGTGCGACTACATCTCGGTCAACGTCGGCTTCGGCATGCTGTTCGGACGGATCGCCAATTTCATCAACGGCGAGCTGTGGGGCAAGCCCGCCGGCCCGGATGTGCCGTGGAGAATGATCTTCCCTCACGATCCGTCGGGCCTGCCGCGCCATCCGAGCCAGCTGTATGAGGCGCTGCTCGAAGGCGCGCTGGTCATCGCGGTCATGCTGCCGGTGTTCTGGAAGACCCGCGCGCGCTTTCGCCCGGGGCTGCTGGTCGGGCTGTTCACGGTGCTGGTCGCGGGCGCGCGGTTCATCGTCGAATTCTTCCGCGAGCCCGATTCGCAGCTCGAGGATTTCGCACTGCAGACCGGGCTCCACATGGGCCAGTGGCTGTCGATCCCGCTGATCCTGGGAGGGCTCGGCCTGATCGCGTGGGCCCTGTCCCGGCCGCCGCTCGGCAGCGCGCCGCCGCCCCCGGCGGCGTGAGCCCGGCGAACCTCGGCGATACCTTCCGGCGCCTGATTGCCGCCGGCGGTCCGATCGGCGTTGCCCGATACATGGGCGAATCGAACGCACAGTACTATGCTTCGCGCGATCCGCTCGGCGCGGCGGGCGATTTCATCACCGCGCCCGAAATTAGCCAGATGTTCGGCGAACTGGTCGGTCTGTGGCTGGCCGACATGTGGCACCGCGCGGGCCGTCCCGCACCTGTGCTCTATGTCGAGCTGGGTCCGGGCCTGGGCACGCTGGCGCGGGACGCGTTGCGGGCCATGAGGCAGGCGGGGCTGGTCCCGCTGGTGCATTTGATCGAAGCGTCAGGCGAACTGCGCCGCGTGCAGCGGCGGGCGGTGCCGGACGCGGTATTCCACGATGATCTCGGTACGCTGCCGACGGGCCCACCAGTCCTGCTGGCGGCTAACGAGTTCCTCGACGCGCTGCCGATCCGACAACTGGTGAGGACACCCGCGGGATGGCGGGAGCGAATGGTGGCGACCGACGCGCAGGGCCAATTCGTATTTGTCAGCGGCGATCGGCCGCTGGATGCAGCGCTGCCCGCCGGCCGGCGTGAGGCGGAGGTGGGCGCGATATTCGAAACCAGCCCGGCGGCCGCCGCCATAACGAACGAAATCGCCGCCCGACTGGCCGCGCAAGGCGGCGCGGCGCTGGTCATTGATTACGGGTATGTCGCCCCGCAATTCGGATCCACGCTGCAGGCCGTAAGCCGGCATCGCAAGCTCGACCCGTTCGCCACCCCGGGCGAAGCGGACCTTACCGCCCATGTCGATTTCGGCGCGCTGGCAGCGGTTGCCGAAGGCGCGGGGGCGCGCTGGCTGGGCACGGCGACGCAAGGCGAGTGGCTCGACGCGCTCGGCATCGGAGCCCGTGCGGGGGCGTTGGCGGCGGCGGCACCGGAGCGGCGGGACGACCTCGCGCTCACCGCCCGCCGGCTGACCGACCCGGCGCACATGGGCGAGCTGTTCAAGGTCATGGGCCTGTCCGCACCGCACTGGCCTGCAGGCGAGGGATTTCACGCATGAATCACCGGGTCTCGCGCCGTTCGATCTTCGTCGCCGCGCTGTCGACGGTGGTCGAGTGGTATGATTTCACCCTCTACCTCTATTTCGCCACGGTACTTGCGCGCGTTTTCTTCGGCGGCGGCGACGCCTCCTTGCTGACCACGCTGGGCGGGTTCGCGGTCGCGTACCTGATGCGTCCGGTCGGTGCCGTGGTGTTCGGCCACATCGCCGACAAGCGCGGGCGACGGCCGATGCTGCTGCTGTCGATGGCCCTGATGTCGGCTGCGATGCTGGCAACTGCGCTGCTGCCGACTTACGCGCAGGTCGGGGCGGCGTCGGGCTGGCTGATGCTGCTCCTGCGCTGCGTGATGGGCTTCTCCGTCGGCGGCGAATACACCGGGGTGATTGTCTACCTGCTCGAAGGCGCGGCGCCGGACCGCCGCGGGCTGATTGCCTCGCTCGCGGCCGCGGCCAGTGAAGTCGGCGGGCTCCTGGCGGTCGGCGTGGCGGCCTTGACCGTGGCCCTGCTGCCCGAGGCGGAGTTGCAGGGCTGGGGCTGGCGGATTCCGTTTTTTGTCGGCGCGGCGCTAGCCGGGACGGTTTGGCTAGCGCGCTCGAGTATGCAGGAATCGCCCGATTTCGAGGCACTGCGGTCGGCGGGCGCGCTCGAGGCCCATCCGCTGGCTCATGCGTTTACGCAGCAGCGGCGCGGGGTCATGCGCGCGTTCGCCATTTCCGCGCTCGGATCGATTACGTATTACGTCGGGATCACTTATGTGCCGGCGTTCCTGACTTCGGTTGGCGGCGCGAGCGAGGCGACCTCGCTGTGGCTGTCGACCGGCGCAGCCGTGGCGGTGATCGTGGTTACCCCGTTCGTCGGGCTGTTGTCCGATCGCATCGGGCGCAAGCCGGTGCTGCTGGCCGTGGCGGGACTCAGCGCGGTGCTGCCGATCACCCTGTTCTCGCTGATGGCGCACGCCGGCGGCGGCGCGCTGGTCGGTGCGCTGGTTCTGGCGATGGTCGCGGGTGCGATGAGCGCGGTCGGTGCTATCGCCTGCGGCGAACAGTTCTCCGGGGCGAGCCGGGCCAGCGGCCTGGGCCTCGGCTACACGATCGCGACCGCGCTGTTTGGCGGGCTGACTCCTTTTGTCGCGCAATTGCTGGTCGAGTACACGGGCTCGCCCCGCGTGCCCGGCATCATGATCGCGCTTGTCGCGGTGGCAGTACTGCCGGTGTTTTTGAGTTTGCGCGAGACCGCGCCGCGAGTGGCTAGGGAACCAGCGCTGACTTCTTGAACGACAGCTCGCAGATCAGCCCTGCCGACTCGAAGCGCCGTTGCCACTTGCCACCGAGCTGGCCGGTCACGCTGAGCTCGACCAGACGTGAGCCGAACCCGTCCTTCTGCGCTTTCTTGATCGGGGGCCCGCCGCGCTCCGTCCAACACAGCTCGAAGGTTTCGCCCTTATCCGCGATCGTCAGCTCGACCGTGCCGTCGGGCGTGGACAGCGCACCATACTTGGCGGAATTTGTCGCCAATTCGTGGAACACCAGCGCCAGCGGGGTCGCCGCGCGCGCGGCGACAGTTGGATCGTCGCCCGCGATTTTGACCCGCGCCCCGTCACCAGTGCCGTAGGGGCCAAACAGGTCGCCCAGCAGCCCGTGCAGGCTGTTGCGGCGGGCTTGGCCCGCGGGGCGAACGTAGTCGTGCGCGCGGCCGAGCGCATTGATGGTGCCGATCAGCCCGTCCGCGAACGCCTTGTGCTCGGGCTGTTTGCGCACCGACAGCGAGATCAGCCCGCAGACGACCGCGAAGATGTTCTTGATCCGGTGCGACAGTTCCTTGGCCAGCAGATCGTGGGCCTCGGACGCCGCGTAGAGATCGTGGATGTCGACCGCGGTGCCGAACCAGCGGACGATGGTCCCCTCTGCGTCGCGCACTGGCTCGGCGCGGCTCATCATCCAGCGATATTCGCCGTCATGGCGGCACAGGCGGTGCTCGACCTCGTAAGTGTCGCCAGTCTTGAGCGAGTGCTGCCACAGGGCGCTCGCTTTCTTCCAGTCCTCGGGATGGAAGGCCTCGCCGTTCTTCTCGTCCGGCTTGCCGGTGAACGCGACCATTCGCTGGTTGAAGTAGTCGAACTGCCCGTCCGCCGTGGCCGACCACGCGATCGCGGGGATCGAATCGGCCAGCGTGCGCAAGTACGATTCGCGCTCGTCGTGTTCGCGCTTGGCGGCGGTGCTGTGACGGCGCGAGCGCAGACGTCGCATGGTCGCTTGTGCCAGCACTTCGAGGCCCTGGCGTTGAAGTGACGTCAGGCCGTGCGGACGCGGCTCGGTATCGATCACGCACAGCGAGCCGAGCGGCGTGCCCTCTTCCGAAGTGAGCGGGCAGCCGGCGTAAAACCGGATGTGCGGTTCGCCGGTGACATAGGCATTATCGATGAACCGCGGATCGGCGGTGGCGTCGCGCACCTCCATCATCTGGTCCTGGACCATGGTATGGACGCAGAACGATGTCGGCGCGGTTTCGGTCTCGCCAATGGGCAACCCTTCGTGCGCCAGGAAGCGTTGCCGTTCTGCCTCGACCACGTTGACTAGCGCGATCGGTGCCTCGCACAGCTGTGCCGCAAACCCGGCAATGGCGGAAAGCTCGGGGTCCTCGAGCAGTGAATCGAAGCCATAGGCGTGCATGATACGCGCACGCGCTTCCGCCTCCGGCGAAACCGGGACCGGTTGCGGTTCGATAACCGCTGGCAAGAGCACAGAGTTTTCCAAATTCGCGAGACCCGCGCCGCTGGTAAAGCTTTTTGGGGGAATCAGAAAGCACTCAGATTAATAAGGCATTCGGCTCGATTTCATTTGTAACTTGTTTGCGCCGTGGGTCGCGCTTGCTATGGGCCGGGCAAGGAGACGATGTGATGCGCGCCACTCCCGATTTCGACTTCGGCCTCGGTGAGGAAGCGGGCATGATCCGCGACGCTGTCGCCCGTTTCGCAGACGACGAGGTGGCGCCGCTGGCTGAGCGGGTGGATCGCGAGGACTGGTTCCCGCGCCAGTTGTGGCCGGCCATGGGGGAACTGGGCCTGCACGGCATTACGGTGGCCGAAGCCGACGGAGGTCTGGGCCTCGGTTACCTCGAGCATGTCGTCGCGCTCGAGGAAATCAGCCGCGCCAGCGCCTCGGTCGGGCTCAGCTACGGCGCGCATTCCAACTTGTGCGTCAACCAGATCGCCCGCTGGGGGACCGCCGAGCAGAAGGCGCGGCACTTGCCGGCCCTGATCAGCGGCGCGCATGTCGGCGCGCTGGCGATGAGCGAGCCCGATGCCGGGTCGGACGTCGTCTCGATGAAGCTGCGCGCCGACAGGGTTGACGGCGGATGGAAGCTTAACGGGACCAAGTTCTGGATCACCAACGGCCACTACGCCGAGGTCCTGGTGGTCTACGCCAAGACCGATCCCACTGCCGGCAGCAAGGGCATCACCGCGTTCGTCGTCGAAAGTGATATGGCCGGGTTCAGGCCGGGCCAGAAGATCGGCAAGCTGGGCATGCGCGGCTCGCCGACCGGCGAACTGGTGTTCGAAGACTGCGTCGTGCCCGATGGAAACGTGCTGGGAGAAGTAGGCCACGGCACCCGCGTGCTGATGAGCGGGCTCGATTACGAGCGCGCGGTGCTCGCGGCGGTTCAACTTGGTATCATGCAAGCCTGCCTCGACGTGGTCATCCCGTTCGTCCGCGAGCGGGTCCAGTTCGGCAAACCGATCGGCACCTTCCAGCTGATTCAGGCGAAAGTCGCCGACATGTACGTCGCCCTGCAGTCGGCGCGCGCCTACACTTACGCCGTCGCGCGCGCCTGCTCTGCCGGGAAGACTACCCGGTTCGATGCCGCGGGCGCAATCCTGCTGGCGAGCGAAAACGCGTTCCGGGTCGCGGGTGAAGCGATCCAGGCGC
>JBDSUJ010000058.1:0-44041 GCA_039927815.1 Croceibacterium sp.
TTTCGCCATTGGGCCCGATGCCAAGCACGTCGGCATAGAGCAGCCGCCCGCCAGACAGCTGCGATAGCGCAACCAGGAAATCGTCCGGCGCCATCGCGAAACAGCCGTTGGAGCGGCCGAGCCGGCCCCATTTGTCGACTTGGGCCTGGGTGCAATATTCAGCAGAATGCATCACGATGGCGCGATCGAAGACATTCGAGTTGTCCGCCTCGAGCCCGCCGAGCCGCACCGAGGTGCCGTACTTGCCGGTATACCATTCCCAGCTGATGTAGGCGCCGCGGCTGGTGGCGTTCGAGCCCGGCACGTTGGAAAACTGCTTGAGCCAGCCATCGTGCTCAGCGTCCGAGCCCGAGCCGTGGGCAACACGATACGACGCGACAGTGCCATTCTCGAGATTGGCGAAGTGGAACCGGGGGATCGCCGAGTGCACGCCGAAATCGAGGACCCCCGCGATATCGCGCCGCCACAACACCGGACCGGAGCGGGCGACTTCACGCCGCGCGATTTCCAGCACCCGCTGCCCCTGCAAAGTGGCTGCTCGCGGCTGCGCGAAAGCGCGCGCCGGGACCAGCGATGCGCTCGTGACGGCCGCAGCCGAAGCGATGAAGTTGCGCCTGTTCACACGGTTCATGATGCCCTCTCGTGCCATCGCTTGTCCAGCAAGGTTCGCGGTCTCACCGTTGGATTGCCGCAATCGCGGTGCGGCTGGCCGCTTCGTAGGCGCCGTCGTGGTGACGATGGGTGCCGACGAAATGGACAAAGGCGGCATCCTCGGACCAGCGCTCACCCCAGTAATTGAGGTACCGCCGATAGGGCAGCATCACAACGCCGGGGTCATTGGCGAGCTGGAAGTTGGACGCCACCTGCTCGGTTCCCCACAGCGCGATATCGCTGCCCAGCATCCGCTCCATCTGGCCCAGGAAGGCCTCGGCCAGCCGCCGGTCGGTGCCCTGCGCGGCAAATCCGGCATACCCCGCACAGCCGCGCACGTACCGCCAGCCAGGTTCAGTTGGCAGTTGCCCGAGGCGCGATTCGATGCGGGTCTGGACGTGGCCGTCCTCCGGCCCATCCGGATGCAACCGGGCGGCAAAGCGGACGAGCGTTTCGGGGCCGGCTTCGCTCTCGCTCCCGCCGAGCAGCATAAAGCTCCGGTTTCGGGCGATCGCGCTCTCGATCTCCGGTACTGCGCCCACAGTCACTGTGTCGCTGTCGAGCTGGACCCAGTAATCCGCGCGGCGGCGGTCGAGGATCGTCAGCAGCCGTTCCCAGCAGCCGCCTCGTGGGAAAGGTCCCAGCTGAACGCTGCCGAGGCCGATAATCTCGGGATCGCCGCAATGGTGGGCGAGCAAGGCGCGGTCCTGCGCGGTCAGGGTCCCGTCGTCGAGGAGCGTCACCCGGCCGCGATCCAGCTGGTGCCACAACGATTTCACCGCCACCAGATAGGGCAGCACCACGGCCGTGCCGATCATCGAGAACAGCACCAGGCCGTCGGCACGCGGGACGATCGGCGGGGTATCGAGAACGCCAATGATGGCTTGGGCATGGCGTGCGGCGTCGCGCTGGGTGCGCCAGCGGTAGGGCAGAAACCGGTGCAGCGTCATGTCACTCGGCGCCAAGAACCATTTTGTCGGGCTCCATTTCGACATGGTCGAGCCGGCCGAGAAACGATTGCCCCAACAGCGAGATGCCGAGCCCTGCCGGTATCACCATCGCCTCGACCTTGCTCAGCTCGACCTCGCCCAGCTTCACGCTGTCGAGTGTGACGGGGAAACCGTAGACTGGCCCGCTGGCGCCTTGTCCGACGTGTTTCACGTCGCCGGCGTCCCACGCGATGCCCATCGCCTGGGCATCCTCGCCGGTCAGTGCGACAACGGTCGAGCCGGTGTCGACCAACATGTGGCTCGTCACGCCGTTGGCGACGACATCGGCATAGAAATGGCCGTCGCCGCTGCGTCCGATGGAAGTCTCGCCCGAGCCCCATTGGTCGCTCCTGAGCGCAGCTACCTGCTTCACCGACCATGCATTTGACTTTGCGGCAGGGGCATCGGCCGCATGCTCCAGCGAAGACAGGCCCGGGGCAGCGACGGCAACGCCGACGCAAGTCAGCCCGAGGATGACGAAAGGAGCGGCATTCATGCCTGCGACCTTAGCGCCTTAGCCTTAAACGGCGGTAAAGCTACTCGGCCGCTTCGGCATGGCCCACGTCGCTCATGTCGGCTTCGATCTGCGCCGCTTTTGCTTCGACCAGGGCCACGATGTGGTCGAGCATGTCGGCGTCGGCCACGTGGTGGTCGGTGACACCCGACAGGTAGACCATGTGCTTGCCCGCGCCGCCGCCGGTGATGCCGATATCGGTCTCGCGCGCTTCGCCCGGACCATTGACGACGCACCCGAGCACCGACAGCGACAGCGGGGTCTTGATGTGGCTCAGTCGCGCCTCGAGCGCCTCGACGGTGCGGATCACATCGAACCCCTGGCGCGCGCAGCTCGGGCAGCTGACTACGCGCACGCCGCGGGTGCGCAAGCCGAGCGCCTTGAGCATCTCGAACCCGACGCGCACTTCCTCCTCGGGTTCGGCGGAGAGCGACACCCGGATTGTGTCGCCGATCCCGGCCCATAGCAGGTTGCCCATCCCGATGCTCGACTTGACCGTCCCGCCGATCAGCCCGCCGGCCTCGGTAATGCCCAGGTGGAGCGGGCAATCGACCGCCTCGGCCAGCTGCATGTACGCGGCAACCGCGAGGAACACGTCGCTCGCCTTCACCGCGACCTTGTATTCGTGGAAATCGTGGTCCTGGAGCAGCTTGATATGGTCGAGCGCGCTTTCGACCAGCGCCTCGGGGCACGGCTCGCCGTATTTCTCGAGCAGGTCCTTCTCGAGGCTCCCGGCGTTGACCCCGATGCGGATCGCACAGCCGTTGGCCTTGGCGGCCCGGACCACTTCCGCCACGCGTTCGCTGCTGCCGATGTTGCCTGGATTGATCCGTAGGCAAGCGGCCCCGGCATCGGCCGCCTCGAGCGCGCGCTGATAGTGGAAATGGATATCGGCGACGATCGGGATGCGCGCCGCGCGCACGATCTGGCGCAGTGCAGCGGTGCTGTCCTTGTCCGGGCATGACACCCGGATGATGTCGCATCCGGCATCCTCGCAGCGGCGGATCTGGTCGATCGTCGCCACCGGGTCGGAAGTCAGGGTATTTGTCATTGTCTGCACGGTGATCGGCGCATCGCCGCCCACCGGCACGGCGCCGACCATGATCTGGCGGCTGGTGCGCCGGTGAATCGTGCGCCATGGGCGGATTTCGTTCATCGACACGGGCTGAAACCTGAAGAAGTTGACACGGTTGACACAGTCCAGGGCCCAAAACTGCGCACCCGCGAAGCGCGGCCGGCGGCGAAAACAACGGGCGAGGGAGCCAGGATCATTGCCCCGGCCCCTAGCAGCTTTGCGCGATGTAGGAAAATGCAGGTTTACGGCGTGTGAAGCGCGGGCGAGAATACCATGCCGCCCCGGACTCACCCGCGAAGCTTGGCCTGGCTCAGGAATCGAGGCCTAATTGGTGGAAACGCTGGCGGCCCTCAGGGCCTATCGCATCTGCCGCGGCAATCTCGGCATTACCCGCCGCCGTCTCGCCCATTTTGAGAAGAGCGATCCCGTGCCCGAAACGGTACCGGCTCAAATAAAGGTCAGATGGATTTGTGGCTGCGAGAAGCTTTTCGAACTCGGTGCGCGCGAGCGCGGAGTTACCGAGCCTGAGATAGGCCACTGCGCGGCCCCAGCGAGGCGGAGCAGGAACCTTTCGCAGCACTGCAGCTTTGTCGCAATCCGCGAGGGCGCCTTGCAAGTCAATATTACCCTCCGCACGAATCCGGCAACGCGTGTCATAATATATTGGCTCATCAGGTTTCTTGGCTAAGAGAAGTCCCAAATCGACTACAGAAAGCGCATAGGAATCTGTCTGCTCGTACAGAACAGATCTACTTATTAGCATCGACAATAAGCTGGGATCCTTAGCCAGCCCTGCCGTGAATACTGCCGCGACCTTTTCAATCGCCCCGGGCGTTTTTTTGATCACATCGAAAACCTTGCCAGACAGAAACATGAACGGCTGCATTGAGACGGCCGCCACAAGGTCTTCAGTCCTGGCCGAATCAGATTGAAAATCGTCGAGCATGGCGCGTGAAAGTATCGCCGCGCGGTATCGCCCACCCGTTAGCGCCAATGATTTTCCGTAAGCGGCGCGAGCTTCCGAAGCGCGCTTCAGGCGCGCCAGAATCTCGCCTCGAGCTGCGTTTGCATAGGGGTTATCGGGGTACTTGCGGAGAAAGACATCGACCCGAGCCAGCGCGACGGCGGGGGAGAGTTTTTGGCCAGTCAGAGAGGGATCCGCGAAGGGCAAAGCATCGCCGGGTGATCTCGGATTCAGACTGTTTTCGAGGACCTCGGTCGCCGTTTTCTCGGCCGCGACCGCCAACTTGCGGTCTGCAATCGCCTGATCCAAAGTTGGATAAAGGGAAATAGCTTCAGCGTAGTAAGGGTCTACAGGTGTCGCCCGTTTGAGGTAAAGCTCCATGACCTGCTTTGCACGGGCAGGCTGCCCAATCTGGAGTGAAGCCCGCGCATCGATCATATCGAGAACCAGCGGATAATTCGGCCCGAAACTTCGCATGCGCTGCATAAGCGTAATCACTTCGTCGTAGCGCTTGGCGTCGGCGGCAGCGTAGATTTGCTGTTTGAGCAGATCGATTTGAACGGCAACGGGAAGCGCTTGTTGCGCGGATGCTGTGAATGGCGCCGCAATCGCTAAGATTGCCGAGGCCATAAGCCATTTTGCCGAAGCCCGCATTTTCCGCCCTTTTTGCTCAGAGGGAGCCGCAGCCGCTTGATTGCGCCGCTTGGACCTGACTCGCAATCGTCGCCTCCATGTCGTGAAGCGATTCCTGAGCATAGTGATGCGAGCACTGGCGTAGGACGTCCGCGGATCGTCGGGCAGAATTAAGAGAGGTTCGCAGGTTACTGCAAAGGCTTCCCGAGTTGTCCCCACTCATGCCGGCGGATTCCTGTTCGATACGCGCCAAGAGACCTGGGCAGGCAGATTCTAGAGACTGGTCCCCGGAAGGCGCTGGCGATGAATATTGCGCTTGTCCGGCATTATAACCAGAACTCGCTCCCGCTCGGGCGGCGGCGACGCCGGCGATATTTGTCACAGTCTGCGTGGCGATGGACCCGAGAATGCCTAAGAAGCTATTGCGTGATCTGAACTTTCGTTCGGAAGCTTCATCCTCGGCGCGCTCCTGCTCTCGTTCTGCGGCCAACATCCGTTCATCAGATATCCGGCGGGCTTCTGCTGCCTGTGCCTGCTGCTCATCTTGGAGCCGTTTTCGCTCAGTCATGCCAAAGTACACCTCACTGGCGCGGCGCCTTGCCCCTTCGCTGCCATATGTTGAACTGCTGCCCGCGCCTGCCGATCTCGCAAGATCGCCACGACCGAGGGACCCGTCGCCTCCCGCCAAACGAGCGAGGGCTTCTGCGTTGCCGCTGGGAATGACCGCCGTATCTGACGCACTGGGACCCAGCTGCAATTGCAAACAGGCCGTGCCCACTGCCTCAAGCTGGCGCCACAGAGCCTTAGACTTCGTCTCGGCCTGGGCTTGAGCCGCCGAAGCCTTCCGAGCCAGTTTCGCCATTTGTTCAGCTGCATCGACCTGGGCCGTCAAGACGCGCTCTTTTGCTTCGCAAGCAGCCAAATTCGGGAAAGATGGTGTTCGGCTTGTCGAGGGCGGAGTTTTTGAAAGCAAAGGCCCGGATGCGACGAGACTCAGAATCGTCGTTGCCAATAGCAGACGCTTCATGATCACGGCTCCCGAGTTTCCCTTGGGTTTAGCACGATATTTCAGGTTCGGCATGGAATTCCGCCGACAGCATATCTATCAAATCTATTTCGTATCTTTGCCCTTCCTCGTCGATTTCCGCACTGGCGCTCGCGTCGCAGCCTCGCGGCTGGCAATGAACCCGTCCGGCCGGGCGAGGAGCGCGCCGGCGAGGCCGATGCCGCAGCGCTCGGCCGCGCTGTCGGGCAAGCGGACCGTTTCGTGCGGCCCGGCCTGCACCTGGCCATCAGGGCCGACCAGCCAGACCGGCTCGGTAACCGCGCAATCGATCGTGGAGCGGCCGTCCTCGAGCCACGCATGCGGAACGCGGGCACCCGCACGTCCGCGCGTCATGTCCGGATGGAGGCACGCCGGCTCGTCCTCGCGTCGCCCGCCGGTCACTGCGTTCGAGCGGTAGAATTGCCCGATTTCCATCGTCAGCTCGTCGAGCAGCGCGGGCGTGGTCGCGTCGATCTCCTCGGGCGTCACCCGGCGGATGTAGCGGGTGTAGGCTTGCTCGACCGTAAGCCGGGCGACCGGGAGCCGCTCGGCCTCGTAGCTATCCAGCAGCGCCTCATCGGCCTCGCCCTTGAGCACAGCGGCCAGCTTCCACGCCAGGTTGACGGCGTCCTGTACCCCGGTGTTGCCCCCGAAGCCGCCGGTCGGCGGAACCACGTGCGCGGCGTCTCCGGCGAGGAACACGCGGCCGGCGCGGTAGGTATTCGCGTAGAGCGCTTCGGCCACCCAGGTGGCGACGTCCTCGATCTCGACGGCCAGGCCGGGCACGCCGACCGCCGAGCGCACCAGCGCGATGCAGCGTTCAGGCGAAATGTCATCCGCGACGTCTTTCGCGCCGGGCAACGCCAGATCCCCCGCGATGTTGACCACCAGGAACCCGCGCGTGCCGCCGGCCTCGAAGCGGAAGAACCCGCGCTGGTCGGCGTTGAGGACGTAGATCACCCCCATCTGGCGCCTCGCAAGCCACGGCTGGCAGTCGGCCTTGAAGTAGATCGTGATGCTGTTCGACAGCCAGCCTGGCCCGCTCATCCCGATACCGAGCGCCTCACGCACTCGACTGCGGTTGCCGTCCGCCGCGATCATGTACCTCGCTCCGATGTCCCTGACAGTGCCGCTGTCGAGGTCGCGAACTCGCGCGGTGACCCCGTCGGCATCCAACGCGAAGTCCACCAGCTCGCTGCGGTAGTGCAAGTCCGCGCCCAACTCGGTTGCGCGCCGGTGGAGCAGCGGCTCGAGGCTTTGCTGGGTCATGAAGAACCGCTTGCACGGGCTATACGCCGCCACCCCGGCATTGATGTCGGGGACGAACTGAGCGAGCTCGCGCCCGGCAAGCGATTCTACCAGATTGATGCCGCCGTCGGGTCCGAACTGCGCGTGCGAGGCTTCGAGGATCGCGGACTCGAGCCCGATCCGGCGATAGGCTTCCATCGTTCCGAGATGAAAGTACCCGGCGCGCGGATGGATCGAGGTGCCGGCGTGCTTTTCGACCACCGTCGAACGCACTCCGTGATGCCCGAGAAACGCCGCCGCCGACAGCCCCACCAAGCTGCCGCCGACAATCAGCACTTCGCACGTTTCATTGTTAGCCATGGCGGATTTCTCCTGCCACCCATCCTATGCCCGGGCCCGCGCATGGCAAGCCAACCCTTAGTATTGCCTTGGCGAGCCCATGTTCTTGCTCATCACGTTCGTTGCGTGGAGTTTTGCGCCGCCACGGCGGTCGGCTGTCAGTGGATGAGAAGTTCTGCCGTCAGCTTGGGCGCATCGGCGGTAGGCTGGGCAAAGCTCGCTTGATCGGCGTTCAAGTCCGCCCGCGTGATGTCCGCCCGGTCCTTGAAGCCGAGGTACATGACTACGTCGGCATGCAACGGCTGGGTGAACTCGATCCCGGCGCATAGCCCGATCTGCCATGCGACCGTACCGTCGATGTCGTCCAAGTCCTTGACCCGCAAGGTTACAGCGGCGCCGCGCGTGAGGGTTTGGCCCACGGTCTCGACCGCGCAGCCCCCGGTCGACACGTCGTACATCAGGGCGGCGCAACGGCGCCCGCCCGAGATGCTTTCGACCGGTTCGTTGGTGCCGATGCGATTTGCGGAACGCTCATCCACTTAAGAAAACTCCTTGGCCGGAGCCAGTTTAGTTACTTAACTTCGATCACCGATCCGTTAACGGGTGCCCGGATGAACTTGCAAAGCGTCTCCCTGCTGCGCGACGGGTTTGTGCTGCTGGCGGCGGCGCTGGTGTTCGTGCTGGTATTCCGCCGCCTCGGCCTAGGCGCGACCCTGGGTTATTTGGTCGCCGGCGCGCTAGTCGGCCCGCACGGCCTCAGGCTGGTAGGCCAGGGCGAAGAGATGGGTTCGATCGGCGAGTTCGGCATCGTCATGCTGTTGTTCATCGTCGGGCTCGAGCTGTCACCGTCGCGGCTGTGGCGGATGAAGCGCGAGATTCTAGGGCTGGGCCTGGCGCAAGTGGTGTTGTGCGGGCTCGCGCTGGCGGGGCTGATCTACGCCTTCACCGGGTTCACCGGGGGCGCGGCGCTGGCGCTCGGCCTGCCGCTGGCGCTGTCATCGACCGCCCAGGTCCTGCCGATGCTCCAGTCGGCCGGACGCTTGCGCACGCCCTTCGGCGAACGCGCATTCGCGATCCTGCTGTTCCAGGACCTGTCGCTGATCCCGCTGATCACCATCGTAGCCGCGCTCAGCCGTAATCCGGCCCTGCCTGACGGGCCCCCGGGGTGGCAGGCGGCATTGCTGACGCTTGCCGCGGTGGCCGGGCTGATCGCCGCCGGGCGGTTCGTGATCCGCCCGCTGTTCAACCTGATCGGCGGGTTGGGCGAACGCGAGATGTTCATCGTCGCGGCGCTGTTTACCATCGTCGCCTCGGCGGCGGTAATGGAAGCGATCGGCGCGAGCACGGCGCTGGGCGCGTTCGTCGCCGGAGTGATGCTGGCGGATTCGCCCTATCGCCATGAGCTGGAAGCCGATGTCGAGCCGTTCCGTTCGATCCTGCTGGGACTGTTCTTCCTGGCCGTGGGAATGATGCTGGACCTGAGCGCGATCGCCCAACGCCCGCTGTTCGTGTTCGGCATGGCAGCACTGGTGATCGTGACCAAGGCGACCGTGATCGGCGTGATCGGGTTGCTGATCCGGATGCCATGGCGCCGCGCGCTCGCGCTCGGCCTGCTGCTCAGTCAGGGCGGCGAATTCGGTTTCGTGCTATTTGCCCAGGCGCAGGACGGACTGCTCATCAACGGCATAGCCGGCAGCCTGTTTGCCGCGGTGGTCACCTTGTCGATGGCGACGACGCCGTTCCTGATGATGCTCACCCGCCGCATCCGCAAGGAGAACCGGCCAAAGGAAGTACGCGAAGGCCCCGGTCAAGCGGGCGACGAGCAAGCGGCCGATGCGCTAATCGTCGGCTATGGCCGGTTCGGCCAGGCGGTAGCGCAGACGCTGATGGCGGGCGGGATCACGGTCACGCTGATCGATACCGACGTCGAGATGATCGACGTCGCGCAAGGGTTTGGGGCCAAAGTCTATTTCGGCGACGGCACCCGGCTCGACTTGCTGCGCCAGGCGGGTGCGGCAGAGGCTGAGCTGATCCTGTTCTGCATGGACCAGGATCAGATCGAGCCCGACCTGGTCCATGCGGTGCACAAGGCGTTTCCGGCTGCGTCGATCTACATCCGCGGGTTCGATCGGCGCTCCGTGCTAAAGCTGACCGATACGCCGGCCGAATACGTGGTGCGCGAAGTCATGGAATCGGCGCTCAAGATGGCCCGCATGGCGCTCGACAGGATGGGGCTCAGCGAAGAGGAAATAGACAAGGCTGAGACCTTCTACCGCGCCAACGACCGCGAGCGGCTATCGAAACAAATGCGGACCGGCGACTTGCGCGCCGCGCGTGAGATTATCGTCACCGAGCCGCACGTCGATGGGGTGCCGGCGGAAAATCAGAGCGCGAGTTCGTAGAGGAATTCGGCGTCGCGGTGATTGCCGACCCAGAATTCGATGTTCGCGACCTTGCTGAAACCATACCGTTGATAGAATCGTTGGGCGCCGAAATTTTCGCTGAACACCGACAGCTGTATCGCATCGGCCCCCCACCCGCGCGCCTCGGCGATGGCCCATTCGAGCAGCGCCGCGCCGTAACCGTGGCCGGTCATCGCCGGATCGGTGTAAAGCTGGCTGAGAAACACCGGGCGCACCGGGCGCGGCAGGGGCCGATCGTCGTTTCCATGACCGCGCACGATTACGCAATACCCGGCCAGCCGCGCCCCGTCTTCAACTAGGTGGATCAGCGTCGCCGGGTCGCGGAGTCTGTCGCGGTATCGGTCCGACGTCCTGTACTCGGCCAGAAACGCAGCCAGATCCTCGGGCCGGTAGAGCGGGCCGAAAGCGGCCACGAACGCCTCCGTCGCGAGCTTGGCCAACGCGGCGGCATCCGCCTGGGTCGCGGGGCGCAGGCTAGCCGCTCTCATACCGCCAGGCTCATGCACAAGCTGAACTCGCCGCCGCGATAATCACCGAAGTCCTCGCATTGGACAAAGCTGTGCTTGCGGTAGAGCGCGCGCGCTGCTCGCCACGGCTCCGGCCACGCCGTTTCGAGCCCAAGCCAGCTGTAGCCGCGCCCCTGCGCTACCTTCATCAGGTGGAGCAGGATCGCCTCGCCGGCACCCTGCCCGCGATACGCAGGTGCGGCGCGCATCGATTTGATCTCGGCGCGTTCCGCGGCGATCTCGCGCAGGGCGCCGACTGCCGCCAGGTCCTCGCCGGACCACGCCGAGAAGAACGTCACGTCGGACTGGCGCAGCCGCTCCACCGGCATCGCATGGACATTGCTGGGCGGCGACAGCGCGTGCATTTCGCCGAGGTGGAACGCCAGCAGCCCGAGCACCGCCGCGCCGGTCAGATCGTCCTCGATGATGCGATAGTCGGCCATCACAGTGCTGTGCTACGGCACGGGTCATGGTGACAAGCACGAACGATCGCTGGGCGCTGGTGATCCATGGCGGCTGCGGGATGATGGACCGCGCGACCATGAGCAGCGAGCAGGAAGCGGGGGACCGCGCCGCGCTTGAAGCGGCCCTAGAGGTTGGCGCGGCGGTACTGGCAGATGGGGGGAGCGCACTCGACGCGGTCGAGGCAGCGGTGGTCTTGCTGGAGGACGATCCCCGGTTCAACGCCGGGCGCGGCTCGGTTTTCAGCTACCACGGGGTCAACGAGCTCGACGCGTCGATCATGGACGGGGCGAACCGAGGCGCGGGGGCGGTTACCGCGCTGCGCCACGTGCGCAACCCCGTCACGCTGGCGCGCGCGGTGATGGATCACAGCCCGCATGTGTTCCTGGGCGGCTCGGGGGCGGAGGAATTCGCCCGCGAGCAGGGCTTGGCGCTGGTCGATGCCGACTGGTTCGCCACGCCCGAACGGTGGCGCCAGTTGCAGGAACTGAAGGAACGGAAACTCGGCTGGTTCGATGCGGGCGTCAAATACGGCACCGTCGGGGCGGTGGCGGTGGATGGCGCGGGCCACGTTGCCGCGGCGACCTCGACCGGCGGGCTGACCGGCAAGCGGTGGGGCCGGATCGGCGATTCGCCAGTCATCGGCGCGGGCACTTATGCCGACGACCGCAGCTGTGCGGTATCCGCTACCGGCGCGGGCGAGTTCTTCATCCGCGCCGGCGTGGCGCACGAGATCGGCGCACGCATGCGCATGCTGGGCGAAACCGCGCAAGCCGCGGCCGACGCGGTGATCGCCGAAGTGGCAGCGCTCGGCGGCGAGGGCGGAGTGATCGTCGCCGCGCCCGACGGCACCACCGCAATCGCGTTCAACACTACCGGCATGTATCGCGCACAGGCCGACAGCACAGGCCTACGCGAAGTGGCGATCTTCCGGGATTAACCGCGCGGGCGTGCCTGGGGATAGCTGCCGAGCAGGCGCAATTCCTTGCAGTGGAACGCCAGTTCCTCGAGCGCGCGGTCGACCCCCGGGTCCCCTGGGGCACCGACGATATCGGCATAGAACATGGTGGCCGAGAAGCTCGCTCCCTGCTGATAGCTTTCGAGCTTAGTGATGTTGACCCCGTTGGTGGCGAACCCGCCCATCGCCTTGTACAGCGCAGCGGGCACGTTCTTCACTTCGAACACCAGCGTGCTCATGGCCGGCGCGCCGGCCAGCGTCTCGGGCGCGAGCGGCGCTTTGGCCAGCACCACGAACCGGGTCATGTTGTCCTTGGCATCTTCGATCTCGGTCTCTGCAATGATCAGGCCATAAAGCTCGGCCGCCATCGCGGGCGCGATAGCGCAGGCCGCCGGATCGCCCTGTTCCTTGACCAGCGCGGCGGCGCCCGCGGTATCGGCATAGGCCAGCGGCACGATCCCGCGCGCGCGCAGCCACAGCCGGGTCTGGCCGAGTGCCTGGGGATGGCTGTGCGCGACCTTGTAGGGCCCGGTGGTGAGGCCCATCGCGGCGTACCTGATCGGCAGGAAGTGCTCGCCGACGATCGACAGGCCACTCCCCGGCAGCAGGAAATGGATGTCGGCCACGCGGCCATGCTGCGAATTCTCGATCGGGATGATCGCGCTACCGGCGCGCCCGGCCTCGACCGCGTCGAGCGCATCCTCGAAGGCAAAACACGGCAGCGGCTGGCACCCGGGATCCCATTCGAGCGCGGCGCGGTGCGAATTGGCGCCGGGCGCGCCTTGGAATGCGACCGCGCGCGCCGGGTCCACCCGCGCAGCGGCGAGCATCGTCTCGACCAGCGCGAGCGCGGGGGCGGGAAAGCTGTCCATCGAGCGCGCCGGGTAGCCGTGCGGGGGGCGGCAAACAAGCCTGTTGCACGGCGCCGGAACCGCGGCGCAAAGCGGGCTTGCACGGTGCCGTTGCAGGCCTTAAGCGGCGCCCAAACCGCAAGTAGGGCGCAACGTCTTTCTCCCATGCAAGATCGCTTCAACACTGTCGCCGGCTGGGTGCTGTTCTCCGGAATCGTGGTCCTCGGATCCTCGATCGCCAGCGGAATGTATTTCCACGCCAGCAAGATCGAGCGGCCCGAGAAGATGGGCTTCCCGATCGAAGGCGCGGTTGCGGAAGGCGCGGGCGACAAGGGCCCGTCGATCGCCCAGGCGCTGGCGGCGGCAGATCCCGCAGCGGGTGAAAAACTGTTCGCCAAGTGCTCGTCATGCCATTCGATCGCGCAGGGCGGGGCCAACGGTATCGGCCCCAATCTCTACGCCACGGTCGGCGAGGCGATCGGCAAGGGCAAGGCCGGGTTTGCGTTCTCCGATGTCCTGTCGGGCCATGGTGGCAACTGGGACTTCGACAGCCTCAACGCCTGGCTGACCAGTCCCAAGGCGTTCGCCCCCGGCACCAAGATGAGCTTCGCCGGCCTCGGCAAGATCGAAGACCGCGCCAATGTGATCGCGTACCTCAACGCACAAGGCTCAAATTTGCCGCTGCCAACGCCGGAAGCCCCCGCTGTGGCCGCGGCCGGCGACAAGGCCACGACCGCCGCCGCCGGCGATCCCACCGCCGGAGCCGGTCCGGCCGAGAAGCCCGGTCCCGAAGCGGCCGGCGCGGTTGCCGCGCCCGCCCCGACCGGTGGCAGGGTTCCTGACAAGGCTGGCGGCACCTAGTCGCACCGACCTTGAAGGTGCGGATGGCCGCGCCCGGCCACCACTCGCGCCGCGCAGCCCTAACGATGTCCGTCAGACCGCGGCGGGCATCCCCTTAGGGCCGCTTTCGGGCGAGCCGCCGGCATCCTGGTGACGTCCGAACCAGCGCTCGAACGGGCCTGCGGCCAGCAGCATCGCCAGCCCCCCGCCCCCGACGATGGCAGCGTGGACCAGCCAGAACGCGGTGGGGCTCACGCTCTCGTACAACCCGCCGAGCCGGCCGCTGATCAGGCTCCCAGCGGATACCGACAGGGCGTTTATGCCAATCAGCGTTCCGCGCAGCGAGGCCGGGGCCTGGGCTGCGAACAGCGCCAGGGCCACCGGGGCGAAATAGATCCACCCCAGGTTCGAGATCAGGTGAAAACCGACCGGCCACAGCAAGTTGACTTTGGCCGCGCCCGCCAACCAGGATGCCAGCGCCAGCCAGGCCGTGCCGGCCGCGAAGATCAGGCAGCCCAGCGCCAGCTTGACGAACAGATTGGGCTCGCCGCCCGCGCGCGCCTGGCGGCGCCACAACCAGATAACCAGCGGGGTCATCAGCGCCGGCGCCAGGCCGTCGAGCGCGGACAGCCACGGCACCGGCACTGCGAACCCGCCGACGACCAGATCGGCGTGATCGCGCAGCCACAGGTTGTAGACGTTCCAGATTTGACTCCTGCGCGATCCAGAAGCTGACCGCGACGGGCCACACCAGCGCCAATCCGACGAGGCGCGCCTTATCATTGCGAGACAGCGGCGCGCGGGACGGGGTGTATGCGGTACGGCGCACGTCGCGCGGCAGGTGGCGCGTGCCAGTCAGATAGACGATCAGCCCGATCAGCATGCCAACCCCGGCAAACGCAAACGCTGGGTGCCAGCCATAGCTTTGCTGGATTCCGCCGGTGACCAGTGGGGCAATGAACGCGCCCATGTTGATTGCCAGATAATAAACCTGGAACGCGTCGGCGGCACGGCGGTCCTCGGGCTTGTACAAAGATCGCAGCTGCGCCGAGACGTTGCCGCGCAGGAACCCCGCGCCCAGGATCAGCAGCAGCAACGCGAGCAGGAACGAGGCGTCGAATGCCATGCTGAAATGGCCGGCGGTCATCAGCAGCGCACCCAGCACGATGGAACCGCGCCGTCCCAACCAGCGATCGCCGATCAGCCCGCCGAAAATTGGGGTGAAGCTGACCAGCGCGATGTACAGCCCGAACGTCTGCGCCGCCAGCGCCTGGACCGACAGGGATCCCGTAACGCTCTCGACCGCCGCGCGGTAGGTTGCAAAGCCGACAATATGCTCGACCCGCCCTGGCAGCAGCAGCGCGCCCGCCAGGTACAAGGTCAGCAGCGCCTGCAACCCGTGGAACGAGATCCGTTCCCACAGTTCGGTCCCCGCCAGTACCCATAGCCCCTTGGGATGGCCCATCAGGTCTCCTGTCGGCAGCGGGGCGAACGCGACTTCGGCGGCGGTTTCGGCCATGTTCCTGCGGGTTCCCGGGGTCGGGACCGAGCCCGCCGGGCCCATTTGTGACACAGCCGCGGCGATCTTCAAGCGTCGGCGGCGGGCACGTCCTGGCGAATCCCTTTGAACCCTTGCGCGATGACGTACCATTCGGAACTGGCCTTGCGGCTGGCCGGCGGCTTGGCGTGCTTGACCGTCTTGAAATGGCGCTTGAGCAGCGCGAGCAGATCAGCGTCTGTCCCGCCTGCCAGGACCTTGGACACGAACGCGCCGCCTGGCTCCAGCGTGTCGATGGCGAACTGCGCGGCGGCTTCGACCAGGCCCATTGTGCGCAAGTGGTCGGTCTGCTTATGACCCACGGTGTTCGCCGCCATGTCCGACAGCACCAGATCGGGCGCGCCGCCCAGCGCCGCCTCCAGCGCAGCGGGCGCGGCATCGGCCATGAAGTCCATGTGCAGGATGACGACGCCGGCGAGCGGTTCGGTTTCGAGCAAGTCGATACCGGCGATGGCCGCGCGCGGCGTTTGCTCGCGCACCACCTGGCTCCACCCGCCCGGCGCGATCCCGAGGTCGACCACCCGCTTGACTCCTGACAGCAGGCGGAACTTCTCGTCCAGCTCGATCAGCTTGTAGGCCGCGCGGCTGCGATAGCCGTCGGCCTTTGCCTGCCGGACGTACGGATCGTTGAGCTGGCGTTCCAGCCACCGGGTGGACGACGCGGTACGCTTGCGCGCGGTCTTGACGCGGCGCGTGGCGTCAGGCGTCCCGCGGGTCACGCCTCGCCCTGCTTCAGCCGTCTGAGCGCAGCTTGGGCTTCCACTCCCTCGGCATCGGCCGTCATAAGGCTGCGCAGGATGCCTTCGCGAATGCCGCGGTCGGCCACGCCGAGCCGGTTGGCGGGCCAGATGTCGAGGATAGCTTCGAGGATCGCGCACCCCGCCACCACCAGGTCGGCCCGTTCGCTGCCGATGCATGGCAGGCGGCGGCGGTCGGCCGGGGACATGGTCGACAGGCGGCTCGCGATGTCGCGCATTGAGGCGGACGGCACGATCAGCCCGTCGACCGCCTTGCGATCATACTGCGGCAGGTCGAGATGGAGGCTGGCTAGCGTGGTGACGGTGCCGCTGGTACCGAGCAGACGCAAATCCTGACCCTGCCAGGCTGAAATGCGCTCGGCGAACACGCGAAAGCTGTCGCCGACCAGTCGCATCATCTCGCGGTACCGCGCGAGGCGGCCGGCCGCGTCCCCGTCTTCGCCGTAAGTGGCGTTGACGGTTTCGGTGAGCGAAACAACACCCCACGGCACTGAATGCCAGTCGAGGATGCGCGGCACGCCGTCGCTCGGTTCGATCAGCACCAACTCGGTCGAGCCGCCGCCGATGTCGAAGATGACCGCCGGGCCGCCCCCGTCCTCAAGCAGGATGTGGCATCCCAGCACCGCCAGGCGGGCTTCCTCCTGCGCGGAGATGATGTTGAGCAGAATGCCCGTTTCGCTGCGCACCCGCGCGATGAATTCCTCGCCGTTAACCGCCCGGCGGCACGCTTCGGTCGCAACCGAGCGGGCCAGGTGGACGTTGCGGCGCCGCAACTTGTCCGAGCATACCTTGAGCGCGCCAACCGCGCGGTCCATCGCCTCCTGGCTGAGCCGCCCGCTCTGCGCGAGCCCTTCGCCCAGACGGACGACGCGGCTGAAGGCATCGATGACGATGAAGTTCTCGTCCGCCGGGCGAGCGATCAGCAAGCGGCAGTTATTGGTCCCAAGATCGATCGCGGCATAGGCTTGGCGCTGGCGTCCGGAAAACGGGCGCGGACCGATCTCGGCCGGAAGGGCAGCGGTTTCGCTGTTGTCGCCGGCGTTCCGGGGCGGGCCGAACGGAGTCGGATTGCTCCGGTATTCCGCCTGCGGCGTTGGCTCCGGGCCGTCCGGCGGACTGAAATCCGCCATGGCCCTGTCTGACTTCCATCGTTTCATCCGCCCACGCAGGCGGCACCTGGCGGGGAAGCTAGCGAATTGGGCGAGGCGCGGCAAGTTTCGCCCGAAACGGTCCTTGGCCGGCATGCCGCCTGCGCTTGACGCGGGACATGGGTCTTTCTAGATGCGCGCTCCGCGCTGCCCTGTCGTCTAACGGTAAGACAACGGACTCTGACTCCGTTTATCGAGGTTCGAATCCTCGCGGGGCATCCACCTTCTAGTTTGGACAGTGCACGCGTTGCGGTCCGCTTTGGACCAGTCAATTGCGCGGTGGTGCGACAAGAAAGACCTAGCGATGAGCCAGCCTGCCACGCCCGAGAAAGACAGCCGCGATCTGGCCGAGCGCAAATTCTATGGCGCCGAACAGGAAGCCGCGTTTGCCGAACGCGCGCCCACCGATACCGCGCAGACCCGCCATCCGGCTTACCGGCTGGCGTTTCTCGACCATGACTTCCTGCTGCGAGAGGAACTACGCCCGGTCCGCTTCCAGCTCGAGTTGCTCAAACCCGAAATGCTGCTCGACGAGGCGGGCGTCGGATCGACCCTGGTGTTTTACGGTTCGGCCCGAATCCCCCCGCCCGAAGCGGTCGAGGCGGCCCTGTCCGGGGCCAAGGACTTACCCGCGGCCGATCGCAAGGTCGTCGAAAGCCTCGCCGCGAAGTCCCGATATTACACCGAGGCCTATAACCTGGCCCGGATCGTCAGCGAAATCTCGATCGTCGAGGACGGCAAGCGCCAGTTCGTGGTCTGCTCGGGCGGGGGGCCGTCGATCATGGCCGCCGCCAATCGGGGTGCAAGCGAAGCGGACGCTGAATCGATCGGGCTCAACATCGTCCTGCCGCACGAACAGGCGCCCAATCCTTATGTAACCCCGCATTTGTCGCTCAACTTCCACTACTTCGCGCTGCGCAAGATGCATTTCCTGCTGCGCGCGCGCGCGGTGGCGGTGTTCCCGGGCGGGTTTGGCACATTCGATGAATTTTTCGAGCTGCTGACGCTGATCCAGACCGGCAAGATGCGGCCGATCCCGATCCTACTGTTCGGCAAGGAATTCTGGACCAAGGTGATCGATTTCGACGCGCTAGCCGAGGAAGGCACGATCAATCGCGCTGACCTTGATCTGTTCCGGTGGTGCGACAGCGCGGAAGAGGCGTGGGACCACATCGCGGCCTTCTACAACATCGAGTCCCACCGCACGCCGGACGTCTAGCGCACCGCGTGGTGGCCGAGCGGTCCGTGGCCGGCGCCGAAGCCTGGTGCGGCGAACAGTGCTGTGCGGACAAAGTCGCGCGCGCCGGCGATCACCGCCTCCAGCGGCAGCCCTCGACCCAATCCGGTCGCGATGGCGCTCGACAGCGTACAGCCGGTGCCGTGGGTATGGCGGGTAGCGATACGGGGCGCGCTCCAGATAATATCCGGCTGACCGAGGCGGACGAGCAGATCGGTGACCTGATCGCCCTGCGCATCGCCGCCTTTTGCCAGATAAGTCACGCCGCGCGCGGCCATCCCGTCATGACCGCCGAGTTCCTCGAGCTCCGCTGCATTGGGCGTGGTCAAGGCAGCCAGATGCATCAGGCGTTCGAACGCGGCGATCGTGTCGCCATCCGCTAGCACCGATCCGCTGGTTGCCACCATCACGGGATCGAACACGACCGGCACGTCCAGCTCCGCCAGCCGATCAGCGACGACGTGCGCGATCTCTGGCGAGCCGAGCATGCCGATCTTGACCGCGTCGACGCCGATGTCGCTGACGCAGGCGTCGATCTGCGCGGCGACCAATTCGGGCGAGAGCGCCTCGACCAGGCTCACCCCGAGCGTATTCTGCGCCGTCACCGCGGTGACGGCGGTCATCGCGTAGCCGCCGAGCATGGTAATCGTCTTGACATCGGCCTGGATGCCCGCGCCGCCCGAACTGTCTGAGCCGGCGATGGCAAGGACGCGGGGCGGGCGGTTCACGCCGCCGCCTGCACCGCGGCGCAAATGTCGTCGACCACGCGCTCCACTTCGCCCGCGTCATCGCCTTCGGCCATCACGCGGATCTTGGGTTCGGTGCCCGACTTGCGGATCACCAGCCGGCCGCGCCCGGCCAGCGCGGCTTCGCCTTCGGCGATGGCTTGCCGAACCGGCGCGGCGTCGAGCGGGTCGGCGCCCGTGTAGACCACGTTCTTGAGCAGCTGCGGCACGGCGTCGAACATGTGCAGCAGCTCGCTCGCCGGTTGCTGCGAGCGGACCAGCGCGGCGAGCACCTGGAGCGCGGCGATGCAGCCGTCGCCGGTCGTCGCATGGTCAAGCAGGATCATGTGGCCCGACTGTTCGCCGCCGACATTGTAGCCGCCCGCGCGCATCGCTTCGAGCACGTAGCGGTCGCCCACCTGGGTCCGCGCGAGATTGAGCCCGACGCCGTTGAGGAGCCGTTCCAGCCCGAGGTTCGACATTACCGTGGCGACCACGCCGCCGCCGCGCAGTTCGCCAGCGGCCGCCATGCGCGTGCCGATCAGAGCCATGATCTGGTCGCCATCGACCGCGCGGCCGCGCTCGTCGATCACGATCAGCCGGTCTGCATCGCCATCGAGCGCGAGGCCGATGTCAGCCCGTTCCGCGATCACCCGCGCCTTGATCGCATCGAGCGCGGTCGAGCCGACGCCGTCGTTGATGTTCGTCCCGTTGGGAGTGACGCCGATGGCGATCACTTCGGCGCCCAGCTCCCAGATTGCCGTAGGGGCAACCTGGTAGGCCGCTCCATGCGCGCAATCGAGCACGATCTTGAGCCCGTCGAGCCGCACTGAGGCTGGCAAGGACTGCTTGATCGCATGGATATAGCGCCCACGCGCGTCTTCGATCCGCCGCGCCCGGCCGATCGCCTCGCCCTCGGCCAGCGGCTGTTCGACGCCCATCGCCTTTTCAATCGCGAGCTCGTCGGCATCGGACAGTTTGAAGCCGTCGGGCCCGAACAGCTTGATGCCGTTGTCTGCGAACGGGTTGTGGCTGGCGGAGATCATCACCCCCAGGTCGGCGCGCATCTCGCGCGCCAACAGCGCGACGGCCGGGGTCGGCAGCGGCCCGGTCATGATCACGTCCATGCCCACGCTGGTGAACCCGGCGGCCAGCGCGGTCTCCATCATGTAGCCCGACAGGCGCGTATCCTTGCCGATCACCACGCGGTGCTTGTGGTCGCCGCGCAGGAAATGGCGGCCCGCCGCCTGGCCGACTTTCATGGCGGTTGCGGCGTTGAGCACCTTGCCGTTGGCGCGCCCGCGGATCCCGTCGGTGCCGAAAAACTGGCGTCCCATTCGCTTCCTCTTGCTCGTGCGTCCGCCATGGCGCGGGCGCCGCGCAATGTCACGCGAACAGGGTCGGGCCATCCAGGGTGCGCCCTCTCGCTGCTTTGCGGGGCGGCAGAATTGCTTGCCGCAACCGGCGGCGCTCCTGTGCATTGGGGGGAAGAGACTCAACTCCCGAAAAGGACCAGGACCGATGGCTTTCGAACTCATGCCCCTGCCGTTTGCCGACGATGCGCTCGCCCCGGCGATCTCGGCCGAAACGCTGAGCTTCCACCACGGGAAGCATCACAAGGCCTACCTCGACAAGACTAACAAGGCGATCGAAGGCACTGCCCTGGCGAATGCCGACCTGGAAACCGTGATCGCCAAGGCGCGCGAGGGCGACAAGGGCCTGTTCAACAACGCCGCCCAGAGCTGGAACCATGGGTTTTACTGGAACTCGCTCGCGCCTGCCGGGGGCCAGCCTGCAGCTGACCTCGCGGATCGGATCGAGGCCGATTTCGGCAGCCTTGAGGCGCTCAAGACGCAACTGGCCGAACGCGGCACCGGCCATTTCTCAAACGGATGGGTGTGGCTCGCGGCGCAGGACGGCACGCTAACGATCACGGAGACCCACGACGGCGATACCCTGGCCGACAAGTCGGGGACCGTGCCGCTGCTGGTGATCGATCTGTGGGAGCATGCTTATTATCTAGACCACCAGAACCTGCGGCCGGAATATCTCAAGCAGGTAATCGATGGTCAGCTGAACTGGGACTTTGCAGGAAAAAATCTGGCGCGCGGAATGGCGTGGAAGTACCCGGCGCCCGCCCGCGCGACATGACTGCGGCTTAGGCGTGCTCGAACGCGGCGATGATCGGGCACGGCCCGGCGTCGCCGGCGGCACAATCCCGCGCGAGGCGCGCCAGCGCCTGCCGCGCGCCCGCCAGAGCCGCGATCTGGGCGTCAAGCGCTGCGATGCGGCCGCGGGCCAATTCGCGTACCCGGGGGCGTTCGTTGCTGCTGTCCAGATCGATCAGTTCGCGTATCTCCGCCAGAGTGAAGCCGGCGGCCTGTGCGGTCCGGATGAAACGCAGGCGGCGAGTATCAGCAGGCCCATAATGGCGGATGCCGGGGGTTCCGCTGCGCTGCGGCCGGGGATCGGGCAGCAGGCCGCGGCGCTGATAATACCGCACTGTCTCGATTCCGACGCCGCCGCTCCGGGCCAGTTGTGACACACTCATCAAGGACACGCTTGACTCCGTACCATGGTACGGGAGCTATAGCCTGCTTCACCATGACCGAACAGATGCACAATACGCCCGCCACCACATCCCCGAAAACCGCGATTTTGCATCGCATGGTGATGGCCGAGCATACTTGCCCTTACGGGCTAAAGGCCCGCGACCTGCTGAAGCGGCGGGGCTACACCGTGGACGACCGGTGGTTGCAAACCCGGGCGGAGACCGACGCTTTCAAGGCTCAGCAGGGCGTGACAACCACTCCGCAAGTTTTCATCAATGAGGAGCGGATCGGTGGGTACGACGACTTGCGCCGCCATTTCGGCCTTACGGTCCCCGATCCCTCAGCGACCAGTTACGTTCCGGTGCTGGCGGTATTCGCTGCCGCCAGCGCGCTGGCGCTGGGCGCAAGTCATGCCGCGTTCGGCTCTGCGCTCACCGGCCGCGCGCTGGAATGGTTCATCGCCTTTGCGATGGTGATCCTGGCAATGCTCAAGCTGCAGGACGTCGAGCGGTTCTCGACCATGTTCCTGAATTACGATCTGCTGGCCAAGCGGTGGCTACCGTACGGGTATATCTACCCGTTCGGCGAATTCGCCGCCGGCGCGCTGATGGCCGCGCATGCGCTTGACTGGCTATCGATCCCGCTGGCGCTGCTCATTGGCAGCATCGGGGCTGTTTCGGTGTTCTATGCCGTATATATCCTAAAACGCGACTTGAAGTGCGCCTGTGTCGGCGGATCGAGCCCGGTGCCGCTGGGTTTTGTGTCGCTGAGCGAAAACCTGTTCATGATCGGCATGGCGGTGTGGATGCTGTCCGACTATTTATGACTATGGCTACGAGGCCAAGGCCGCCTGGCTGCCGTTGAACATTTGCGGCATGGCCAGGGCATCGAAACCGTAGACGTCGGGCCGGAAAGTCAGCGAACCGTTGGCCCCTTGGGCGACCGTCAGGTACGTCATGTAGACCGGCACCGGCTTGGGCAGCGTAATGCTCTGCTCGCGCGGTGATGTCGGCTGGGGTGCGCGCCCGAACACCCAGCTGGCAAAGCGTTGGTAATCCTGCAACCGGACGCAGCCGTTACTGAGGTGGCGTTCGTTTTGGGCGAACAGTTCCTTATGCGGCGTGTCGTGCAAATAGATGCCAAAGTCGTTGGGCATTTCGAACTTCATCGCCCCCATCGAATTCCACGGCCCCGGCAACTGGCGCACGCGGATTTCGCTCTGCCCGGTGGCGACTTGCTTCCAGTTGATGGTTTTGGGATCGGCCGGCAAGGACGTGACCGTCCAGTCGTTCAACACCTCGTAGTGGAAGTTGTCGAGGTAAGAGAGGCCCTGCTCGAGCACGCGCTTGGCGGTCAGACTGCGGATCAGGTCCGGCGGCACGTTCCAGTACGGATTGGCCTTGGCGTTGCGCATGATGACCGCCATCATCGGGGTCTTGGTCTT
The DNA here is from genome assembly GCA_039927815.1 of Croceibacterium sp. Lineage (GTDB taxonomy): Bacteria > Pseudomonadota > Alphaproteobacteria > Sphingomonadales > Sphingomonadaceae > Croceibacterium_A. The sequence goes on from JBDSUJ010000058.1 coordinate 22,921, forward strand.
GTCCGTGCCAACCACCACCCGCATTGAATCGGCAACCCGGTCGCCGTCGAACAGGTAAGCTTCCGCAGACCCTGAATCGACCACTACGTAACGATCGAAGGTATGGGTCAGTGGCAGGCGGTAGGCGCGCTCCATGTTTATCGCGATGCGCTTCTCGAAATAGTCCGCACCCAGATTGAGCGAGGCGATGGTGCCCTTGCCGGCGAGCCCGTCGACCGGTGCCAGGCCGTGAACCGTCTGGTATTCCGACACCCGCTGCACCAACGCTGGATCGTAGCCCCCCGAGGGCGCGAGGCCGAGGCGCGTCCGCAGGGACTCTACCCGCTTGCCGGTCGCGCCGCGCTTGAGCGGGGCGCCGGCGGGAATCTTGCCTTGGGGCAGGCGACCCCAACTCGCCTCGTACTGGGTCAGCCCCTCGGCGAGCTGAAGAAACACCGTATTGGGCTCGTTCTTCTGGGATACGCCCTGGCCGCGGAACACGCGAGTCAGCCAGTTGCGCGGCGGAGCCTTTTTCACCGCTACCGTGCTCATCTGCGGGTCGACGTAGACGAAATCGATACCCTGCTTGATGGTGCGCGGCACGGCGATCGGCTCGTCCCCGCGCGGTTCGGCGGAGAAGAGCGGGGCGGATGCCGCCAGCGCCGCGGCGCCGAGGATCAGTTTGATCGAATTGTTCATGGATCGTGCGCCCGAGTGCGGCGCTCTCCGGTTTGGGGCGGTGGGAAGGAAACGCCTTGCGGCAACATCGGTTTCGCGGGGCTGAATGGGGGTGACGGCATCAGTGCAGCTTGAGCCGTGGGCGGATGATGCGGTTGACTCGTCCGACCAGCAGCAGCGCCACGCCTTTGAGCCAGCCGTGAATGGCGATCAGGTGCATGCGATACAGCGAGGTATAGACGAGCCGCGCCAACCGCCCCTCAATCGCCATGCGCCCGCCCACCAGGTTGCCCATCAGGCTGCCGACAGTCGAGTAGCGGCTGAGCGAGACCAGCGAACCATGGTCGCGGTAGATGAACGGCGTGGGCGGACGGCCGTCTTGCAGCCGGACGAGGTTGCCGAAGGCGCACGCCGCCATCTGGTGGGCCGCTTGGGCGCGCGGCGGGACGGGGCGGTCGGAGCCCGGCGGCGTGAAGCTGCAGCAATCGCCGATCGCAAAGATCCGATCGTCATCGGTCGTCTGCAGAGTATCGCGTACGATCAGTTGGTTGATGCGGTTGACCTCCAGCCCCAGCGCGCCAATCGCCGGGGCGGCTTTGACACCCGCGGCCCATACGAGCAGGTCTGCTTCGATCCGCTCGCCATCGCCGGTGACGAGTGCATGGGACACTGCCTGGGTGATCCGCACCCCGGTCCTGACAGCGACGCCGAGCGCCTCGAGCTCACTCTTGGCCGCCTCCGCCAGGCGTTCGGGCAGAGCAGGAAGGATGCGTGCTCCCGCCTCGATGACGCAGATCTGCAGTCTACTTTCATCGAATACTTCGAGTCCATAGTGCCTCAGCGCCGCGGCTGAGTTGTACAGTTCGGCTGCTAGCTCGATCCCGGTCGCCCCGCCGCCGACGATGGCGATGCGGACGTGGGCGTTGGCCGCCGGGTCGACACTCATCGCGCGGCTGACGCGCAGGCAATGGTCGAGCAGCCTGTTGCGGAAGCGGTCGGCGCCCGCGCGGTCGTCAAGAAACATGCAGTGCTCAGCCACGCCCGGCGTGCCGAAGTCGTTGGCCACCGAGCCGGCGGCGATCACCAGAAAATCGAACCGGATCGTGTGGCGCCCGATCAGTTCGCTACCGTCTTCGTCCAGCAGCGGCGCGAGCACGACCTGATGCCGGTCCCGGTCGACCGACTCCAGCGCGCCGTTGAAGAAGCGATAGCCCCAACGGTGGCAATGGCTGCGATAGCCGACCTCGTCCAGATTGGCATCGAGTGACCCGGCCGCGACCTCGTGCAGCAGAGGTTTCCAGATGTGGGTGCGGTTTTTCTCGACCAGGATGATGTCATGGTGCCGGCGGCCGTATTTCGCGCCCAGTCGGCGCACCAGTTCGAGCCCTCCGGCCCCACCTCCGACGACTACGATCTGGGTCTTGCGTTGCGTCATCGAGGCCCCTTTGGGACCACGATAGGCGTTTAGCCCTCTTCGGTCTGCCCCAACTCGTTCGCCGGGAACAGCGGCCCACCAAAAATGAACCCGATCACGTTGGGCTTGCCTAGATGGTCAATCAGCGCGGTGAGGGTGAGCAGCAGCGGGACCGACAGCAGAGCCCCGACCACGCCCCAGATCCAGCTGAAATAGCTCAGCGCGATCAAGATGAGGACCGGGTTCATCGTGAACCGGGCGCCGAGAATCGACGGGGTGACGACGTTCGATTCAACCGCGTGAAGCGCCAGGAACGAAGCCGCCGGGATCATCCCGACCAGCGGATCGGCGTTGGTCCCCAGGCCGAACAAGGTCAGCACCCCGATCATCGTCAGGGGTCCGATGTAGGGCAGGAAATTGAGCAGCGCCGCCAGTCCGCCCCACATGATCGGCGCCGTCATCCCCAACAGCCATGCTCCGGTAGCGGCGATGACGCCGACGCAGATGTTGATGAGGCCGACCGTCAGGATGTAGGCTGCAACCCGATCTTGCACATCGCGGATGACGCGCGCGGCCTTGAGGCTGGCGCCGAAATCATGCCGGTCGAGCAGCAGGCGGCGGCGCATCCGCCCGCGCGCCTCAATCATGAAGAATGACATCAGCAGCGTCAGGAGAACTTCAAGAACCACGCTCGGCGTGGCAAACGCGACCTGTTCGAGCATCGATGGCCCGGCGATGACGACCTTCTGACCTTTCTGCTCGCTGGCGATCCCGGCGATTTGTTCGTTCATGCGCGTGACCCACGCGAAATTGCCCTGCAGATGATGGAACTGCTCGCCGATGCGGTTGATCATCGCTGGAACGGTATCGAACATCGAGATGGCTGGGATCAGTACCGCGGTAAGCGCCAGTGCGACCACCCCGATCAGGACCACGAGCGCCAGGAACGACGCCAGCGCATTGGGGATGCCGATCATCGCCAGCTTGTCGGCCAGCGGGGACAGGATGATCGTTAGCACAAGCGCCGTGAACAGCGGCAGGAATACTACCGAGCCGATTGACAGCACGAATGGCAGCCCCAGGAACAGCCCCACCCCCAGCAGCACCACCAGCGCGGAGATCAGGCGCATTTCTTGCTCGGCGAACGCGACCAACCGCTGCCGCGGCGCCGGCGGTGCCGGGGCTATCTCCGGCAAGGCGGGGCCTTGGTCGGGCAGGGTGCTCACGCGAGGAGCCGTGTCATCGCTTCATCGCCTACCTCAGGTGAGTGGTCTGGCCGTGTCCGGCCGCCACCTGGTCAAGTTCTTCGAGGATCGCGCGGTGCGCAGCCGGATCGCCAATCTGGCGGTCCGGAATGTGGCCGTCCTCGATCATGGCTGTCAAAGCGGCGCGGGCGCGGCCCACCCGGCTCTTGATCGTGCCGACCGCGCAGCCGCAGATCTGTGCGGCTTCTTCATACGAAAACCCGCCGGCGCCGACCAGCAACAGCGCCTCGCGTCGCTCGGGCGGCAAGGTCAGGAGCGCCCGGTGCATGTCAGACAAATGGATGGGCTCTTCCTGACCCGCCGGGGCGGTCAGGATGCGTTCGGCGGTCGTCTCGTCATATTCGCCGCGAAAGCGGTTGCGCCGCATGTCTGTGAGATAGGCGTTGCGCAGGATCACGAAGGTCCACGCGCGCATACTGGTGCCTGGCTCAAACCGGTTTTGCGCCGCCCAGGCCTTGAGCAGTGTTTCCTGGACCAGGTCATCGGCCATGTCGGGCCGCCCGCACAAGCCGCGCGCAAACGCTCGCAAGTGCGGCACCACATCGGTCAGCTCGCGTTTGAAAGCGCGCTTATCGTCGGCGCTGCGTTCGGGCAGCTCCCGTTGTTCCTGGGTCATTGTTTGCCGAGGTCGAGCTTGGCGAGCAAGTCCTTAAAGGCGTCGGGCAGGGGTTCCTCGACAACCGAATCGTAGAGCTGCTTCAGTCCGGAGGTCCACTCGGGTCCGCCCTTATGATCCGCTTTGGCTCGCCGAACGGGCTTACCTTTGTTTACAGGCCCAGCCATGCGTGAATTTCGCCCCCCGAAAGATAATATGTCCATACGACAAGCGACGCGCACCGTGCGGTCCCTGTTGCACGGCGGCATCGCCTTAGTCGTGTTCATCGCAATCATGGAACGAAAAATGGCCACTCCGGTTCCCCGATGTAATGGCTGCGCAGCGGCCCAATGACGCGCGCTGGCAATTGTGACGTAACGGCAACAGCGGAGAAGTTCGGCGTGCGGATGCTGTGTGGCTAGTCAGGGTAACACTCGTCGCAAGGTGACCACGCGCTGGCTGGTCCGGTACCCGCGCGGTTTGCCGTTCGCCGTTACCGTGCTGGTCACGGTCATTACCATATTGAGCATATTCGCGATCAACCAGGGCGAGGACGCGCGCGCCGCAGCTCAGCTGCGAAGCCAGACCAACACCATCGCTTCGGCACTGGAGCGGCGGGCCAACGCCAGCAGCGCGTATTTGCGTGCGGGTGGCGCGCTATTGGCGACCCTCGACGACGTACCCGTCGACCGCTTCCGCCGCTTTGTCAGCGAACTCAGGCTCGATACCGATTACCGCGGCGCCGAAGGCATCGGCTGGGCGCCGGTCGTGTTTCCAGACCAGATCGCTGCGTTCAATCAGCAGCTTGAAATCTCGGCTCCCAATGGCATCCAGGTTCATCCCTCGCTTGCCGGGACCCAGCCATTTGCGGTGCCGGTTACGTTTCTGGAGCCGGATACCGACCGCAATCGCCGAGCGTTGGGCTATGACATGTACTCCGAGCCTGCGCGCCGCAAGGCTATGATAGAGGCCGAACGCGCGGCCCGGCCGACGGCGAGCGGCAAGGTGGTGCTGCAGCAGGAAGGGGCCGGTGGTTTCCCCGGATTCGTGATCTACATGCCGGTCTTCGAACCCGCGCCAGGGGGCCGGCGTTTGCGCGGGTTCATCTACAGCCCGTTCAACGCCCACGAATTCCTTGAATCGGCGCTCGCGCTGCAAGACGCCGGGTCATACGGGGTCAGTTTATACGACGGCAGCATCGCGCCGCAGAACCTGTTGGCTTCCGAAGACAGTACCATGCCCCCGACGGGCGGCACAATACACGAGCGGGTGTCGATACCTAACAGTCCTTGGCTGCTGGACGTCGAGGCGCCCAACAACCGCGGACTGTCCACTTTGGCCTTGCTCACGCTCGCCTTTGGCGTCTTGGTCGCCGGGCTGCTGGCGTTGATGGTCCGCCTGCTGACCCAGCAGGCGGTAGAAGACGAAGCGACGCTGCAATGGTTCGAGGAGCAGGCCTCGATCCGAAATTCGTTGACGCGCGAACTCAATCACCGGGTCAAGAACACGCTTGCCAACGTGCTGTCGATCATCGCGCTCACCCGCCGCCGCGCCAAGTCGCTCGATGAATTCGCCGATGGGCTCGACGGGCGAATTCGCGCATTGTCGGCGACGCACGACTTGCTGACCCAGTCCGACTGGGGCACCACCCCGATCCGGGCGGTGGTAGAGGCGGAACTGATCCCTTACGCCCAGGCCGGCGACCATGAAACGGACCTCGCGGGTCCGATGATCGAACTGGCCCCCAATGATGCGCTGTCACTCGGGTTGGCGACACACGAGCTGGCGACCAATGCCGCCAAGTACGGTGCGCTCAGCGGATCGGGCGGCAAAGTCACGGTGCACTGGCGGCTGATTTCCGAAACGCTGGTGCGGATCGTGTGGCAGGAAAGCGGCGGGCCGCCGGTCGCGCCCAAGCGGGGCCGCGGATTCGGCACCGACTTGATCGAGCGGATCGTCGCGCATGAGCTCAAGAACCCGGTGCAGCTCGATTTCGAACCCAACGGCGTGCGCTGCGTTTTGACCATTCCGGTTCGCAGGCCGATCGATTTCGCGCTTCGCGCCGGCCGGACCCCTGGACGCGAGCCACCGGCAAGTTCCCGGCCCGGTCCGTAAGGCTGGACGGGCTATGTTCGCGGGTATACAGCAGCTGCAATGACGGGAAAGATGAGTTTAGCGGCGCGAGCGGCAGTGGCCCTGGTGCTCGCCACCCTGCTGGCGGCGTGCGGTTCGCCGTCGGGCGCCCCGCAGCGGGGGCCCATCGTGCTCGCGGCCTCAAGCGTGCAGGAGTCGCTGCAGGAAGTCGCCGACTTATGGACCGCGCAGCGCCATTCGGCACCGGTGCTGTCGTTTGCCGCGACGTCAGCTTTAGCGCGGCAAGTCCAGCAGGGCGCGCCGGCGGATATCTTCCTTTCTGCCGACGAGGAATGGGCCGACCGGCTCGCCAAGGCGAAACTGCTGCGGGCCGGGACGCGCCGTGACTTGCTGACCAATACTCTAGTGCTGGTTCGTCCCCACGGCGGCGCGGTCAGCCGGCTGAATGAACTCGGCACTGAAAAGCTCGCCCTGGCCGATCCTGAAGCGGTGCCCGCGGGCAAATACGCCAAGGCATCGCTGGAGAACCAGGGGTTGTGGACGCGACTGGCGCCTAACATCGTCCTGGCCGAGAACGTGCGAGCCGCGCTGGTGCTGGTCGAACGCGGCGAGGCGGCACTCGGGATCGTCTATGCCACCGATGCCAAAGCCTCCACCAAGGTCGAGGTGCTGGCAACGTTGCCACCTGCCAGCCATCCACCGATCCGCTATCCGGTCGCAGTCATGGCGTCCTCGACCCACCCCGACGCGGCGGCGTTCAGCAAGTTCCTGTCGACCCCGGAAGCGCGAGCCATCTTCGAACGTCACGGTTTCGGCATCGCCCGGTGACGGCGTGCTGACGCATGCGGAATGGGCGATTGTCGCCCTGTCGCTCCGCGTCGGCGCGGTGGCGGTGCTGGTGACGTTGCCGATGGCCTATGCGCTCGCCTGGGTGCTGGCCCGGCGGCGGTTTCCCGGACGGGTGCTGCTCGATGCACTGGTCCACTTGCCGCTGGTCGTGCCGCCGGTGGTCACCGGCTGGGTGTTACTGCTTTTGTTCGGGCGGCACGGGCCGGTCGGCGCGTGGCTCGATGCCCAGTTCGGCGTGACCCTGGTGTTTCGCTGGACCGGCGCCGCGCTCGCCGCCGCGGTCATGGCCTTGCCACTGATGGTGCGCGCGATGCGCCTGTCGATCGAAGCGGTCGATTGCAAACTGGTGGCCGCCGCCCGCACTCTCGGCGCCGGTCCGTGGCGGGCGTTTTGGACCATCACCCTGCCGCTGTCGGTGCCCGGCATTGCCGCCGGCGCCATGCTCGGGTTTGCGCGCTCGCTGGGCGAGTTCGGGGCGACGATTACGTTCGCGTCGAACATCGCGGGCGAGACGCGGACGCTGCCGCTGGCGATCTACAGCGGGTTGCAGGTGCCCGGCGGTGAGGGCCTCGTCACCCGGCTGTCGCTGCTTTCGGTGGCGTTGTCGCTGGGCGCCCTGATCATCTCGGAGCTGTTGGTGCGGCGCGTGCCCGGCGGGCAGATCCGTGGGCTTTGAAATCTCGCTCGAGCACCGGCTGGGCGCGTTGCCCGTCAAGCTCGAGGTGGCGAGCGATGCGCGGCTGATCGCGCTGGTGGGTCCGTCTGGGATCGGCAAGACAACTGTCCTCAACTGTATTGCGGGGCTGATCCGCCCGGACCGCGGGCGTATTGCCATCGACGGTGAGGTGCTGTTTGATTCCCACCAGTCCATCGACCTGCCGCCCGAGCGCCGCCGCGCCGGATACGTGTTCCAGGATTTCCGCCTGTTTCCGCATCTCAAAGTGGCTGGAAACCTCGCTTATGGAGAGCGGCTCGCGCGACCCGCGGACCGCTGGATGGGTCGGTCTGATGCGATCGAATTCCTCGGCATCGGCCACTTGCTCGACCGCTGGCCCGCCAATCTGTCGGGTGGCGAGCTCCGTCGAGTCGCGATCGGGCGTGCGTTGCTGGCGGCCCCGCGGTTCCTGCTGCTGGACGAACCGTTCGCGTCGCTCGATCCCGCGCGAGCTTCCGGACTTGTGACCCTGGTCGAGCGCATCCGCGACCAGCTGGGGATCGCGATCCTGCTGGTCAGCCATGGTCGGGCCGAGGTCGAGCGGCTGGCGGGGCAGGTTATCGAACTGAAGTAGGCCGGACCGCCACGGCCCGCTACAGCACGATACACTTATCGCGATTGTCGGGCCGGGGCGCGTTCGCTACCGGTTGCGGCAAAGCTATAATCGGGAGTTGGGGATGATGTATCGCACTCTAGCAGCAGTGTTTTTGTCGGGCAGCCTGGCCGCCTCGGCCGCCGCCCAACAGGCATCTCCTCCCAGTGGATCGACGCTCGTGCGGCCCGCCGGGGCTGCTCCACGCGGGGGCGGGCTGCCGCCGCCCCAGCCGATTGAGCGCGTCACCGGCAACGTCTACAAGATCTTCGGCGGCGGCGGGAATACGCTGGTGGTGGTACAGAAGGACGGGGTTGTTCTGGTCGACACCAAGATGCCGGGCAACGGTCAGTACATCGTCGACCAGGTCAAGTCGGTCACCGACAAGCCGGTCAAGCTGATCATCAATACCCACAGCCATCCCGACCATGTCGGCAGCAACGACTTTCTGCGCGAAAAATATCCTAACGCCCGCATCATCATGAACGAAGGGGCCCGCGAAGAATTGAGCGGCCCGCGCGGCAACCCCAAGCTGCTGCCGACCGAGACTTACATGGAAAAGGAAGTGATCGGCGCCGGTGCGGACCGCATCGAGCTATACCATACCGGTCCGGGTCACACTAATGGCGACACGTTCGTGCTGTTTCCCGCTGCCAAGCTGCTGAGCATGGGTGACGTGATGGCGTGGAACATGGCGCCATTCCTGCCGAGCGGCGGTGCGATGAATATCGCGGCCGAGACCGAGGCGCTGGTCAAGGCGGTCAAGGGCAAGGTCGCTCTGGTGGAAGAAGGCCATGGGCACATCAACACCTGGGCGGGGCTGCAACGCCTGGCGCGCTTCAATCGGGCTTTGGTCACTGCCGCCAAGCTGCATTATGACCGCGGCGACCCGCCGGGTATGGCAGTGGCGGACTTGCAGAAGAATCCTTACTTCGCGCCGCTTCTCGACACCCGCATTAAGAAAGGCCTCGAATACGGCAACACTCCGCTGGCGCGGGCCCACATGAACGTCAACGTCGCCTACACCGAGTTCGCGGGCGAACCAGTCGGGTTCGGGGTGGCCAACGGCGGCGCCTTGCCAGCCACTGCCAAGCACAAGGGCTCAGATCCCAAGGACAGCGGTCCGCCCACGCCCGCGATGCTGGCCGCGGCGGTGGCGAAATAACGGCCTGAGCCGAGCAGGTCAGGAAACCGCGAACGGCGCGGTCAGGAGCGCGGTGACGAACATCGCCGCCACTGCGGCAAACGCGGCCATCACGCCGATCGCCATGCCGTAGCGTGACGGGGCTTCGACGGGCGCTGCGGCACCGCCGGTGACCGACACCGACAGCTTCGGCGCATCGAACGGGCTGCGCAGCCGTGCCGCACTGACCGCCGCCTTGCTGATCGGCACCGCTAGTTCACATCCAAATTGCCCGTCTTCCGCCCACGCGACCGTGGCCAGGACAGTGCCCACAAGCGGCAGTTCGATCTCGAAGGTATCACCGATGCTCAGCGCGGCGTTGGTCTGGAGCGCAAGGCCGGTCTGCGACAAGTTATCGACGATCGCGCGGTTGGGCCCGTCGACCGCCAGGCCGACCGCGTGACGGTGGGTGCTGCGCCGCTCGGTTGCGTGAGCATCAACTTGAATCCGGGTCGCCAGCGGCAGCATCGCTTCTCTCGCTCGTATGAGGAGCCGCGATCCTGCCCACCGAAGTGCTAAAAAGTCGTTGCCGCGTCGGCGCCGTGAGGTCGTTTTATCATTCGGACGGATCAGCAGAGATGCTGCGCGCGGCGGTATCTTAGCGCGCGCCAGTGGGCTAAGTGCAGGTTTCGGCAACGCGGGATTTGTGTTGAGCTCATGGCCGCGCAGGCTCTGGATACGCCCAAGGCGGCGCTTGAATTGGACGAGCTCCACCGGTTCGGGCCCGATCTCAATCTCGCGTTCCTGATCGAACGATCGGTGGTGCCGGTCGAATTGCGGGGCGGCACGCTGACCGTCGCGATGGCCGACGTGACCGATCAACGCACGATCGCGGCGCTCAATTTCGCCACCGGTCACGACATTCTGCCGACGCCGATGGCTGAAGCGGAGATTCGCGACCGCTTGCGCGCCTTGCGGCCGACCGGCCCGGTGCGGGTCGCCACGGTCCTCGGCCCGTTACCAAAGGTCGAAAGCGCGGAGCACGCGCGCAGCCTGTCCCAACGGGTCGGACAATGGTTGAGTGCCGATCCCGCTGCACACCTTGCCCTGCCGGGCATCGCGCACCTGCTCGAGGCGGGCTACGCGCCTGTCGAAGCCGCCGAGATCGTCATCGGCGCCGGCGAACGCTCGAACGGGATTTCCCCCGCCGACAGGGGCGTAGCCGAGCGGCTCCGCGGCGGCGCCGAACTGGCGGGAGCAGTCAAGACAGCGGGCGTGCCCGGGTGGATCGGCACCGCCCTCGACAGCGTGCCTGCGGCCGATCAGGTGTCCGCGCTGGTCACTCTCCTCGCCGACGCGGGGAGCGCCACCGAAGGCCGCCGTAATGCGGCCGCGATTATGCTCGAACTGGCAGGCTGGTCGGTGCCCGTCTTGCTGGCGTTGCAGGCATCCTCGCTCGCCGTCACGGCACTCGTCGCCGCGGCCCTGGCTGGCTTGGCGATCAATACCCTGAAAGTGACGCGTGAGCGGCCGGAAAGCGATCTCGTCCGTGCCGACGTGTTGCGGACGACCGCAACGCTGGCCGCGCACAGCGTGGACGAGCCGACCGCCATTCGCGCCGGACTCGGCCGCTTGTCTGAGCGCGCGCCGACCTGGGGCGTAGTGCCTGACGACCGCGGCGGACTGGCGAATGCGCTGTCGCTGCCGCCAGTGGCCACCGCCGCGCTCCGCCGCGGCGCGCTGGCGAACGCCGCGGCACGCGAAGCGGCGCGCTGCACCGAGCGTGCGGCGCTCGTCATCGGGCGCGCTCGGCGGATGGTGCGCGCGGCCGGTCTGGTCGCGCTGGCCCTGGCGCTCGTGCTGCTGCTGCTCAGGTGATGCAGGACGGGCTGCTGTCGCTAGCGATCGCCGCCGATGGCTATCGCGTCCTGCGCGATGGGACGGACGAAATGTGGGTCCGCTCCGGCGAGCCCGAGGACTGGGGGGCGGTCCGCGCGATGACGGCCGGTCAGCGCGACATTGCGGTGCGCATTGCTGAGTCTGACACCCTTGTTCTGACGCTGGCGGCAATGCCGCGCTCGCGGCACGAACTGCGGGCATTGGTATCCGCCGCAGCCCCAATCTTGCCCGGCGAACTGGCGTGGACCGAAGCGCGGGCGTTGGTCGAAGGCGGCGCGGAGACTCAGGTGGTCCGGCGGGCGTGGCTCGCGCCAAAGGTGAACGAGCTCGAGCGCGAGTTGCCGCACCGCCTGCGCTTGCTGGTCGAGCCGACCGGCGCTGCCTTGTGGTATCGTTCGCCGGCGGCAAGATCGCGCAACCTGATGACCGGCGCGGTCGTCGGCGCGGCCTTGGCGATCAGCATCGCTGCAATTGCTATGGCGCGCCACAGCAGCCGCGACGCGGTCACTTACCTCGCCTTGCCAGGGGTGGCGGTGGCGCCGCAATCCGCCGGTCTGTCGGCGATCCTGACACGCTTGGTCCCGCTGCTCCCGCCCGGCGCCCAGCTGATGGGGATCGCGCGCGATCGCCGGGGTATGCTCAGTGTTGGCGTGGCGACGGTCGATCCGGACGGCTTGCGCGCGACGGCCGGCGACACCTTCATCCAGCATTGGCGCGAGACCGGCCGGGGGCAGATACCGGGGTCGGGCTACCGGGTGGATTTCACCCTGATTGGGATGGGGGACCTCGTGCCCGCCCGCGCCGCGCGGGCGCTATTTGCGGCGACCCGGGCGGAGGCCGAGCAGACCGCGCGGTCAGCCATTCTTGCCGTGCCTCGCGATCGAGCGGTCGTGGCCGAGCTAAACCCGGGGATCAGCCCAGAGGCCGGGCCGCTGGTGTTCGCGATGAGGATCGCGGGACCGCAAGGCGGGGTGTTGGCGCTCGCCGACCGGATCGAAAGCGGCCTGCCCCCGGCGCGGTTCGTCGAATGGCGGCTCGAACCGCAGGCCAGTGGCATCCGCTTGACCGGAACACTCGAGCTGCCGTGGCGCACGGCATCGTGAGCCGCTTCGCTCACCGATGGCTGCGCGGCTTGGCGGTGGCACTTGCGGCGATGGCGATCGCGCTGGCACTGTGGTGGCGGCAAATGCCCGCGACCGGCTTTGCCGAGAGCGCGCCGATCGTCGCGGTGCTCGAACCGGCACCCGCCATCGTTCAGCTGCCGCCGCTGTTCGCGGTGGCGGGCGCGACGCTGGCGGGACCTTCGGTCGATGCGGGGCCGGGCGACCTGCCTCCCGAACTGATCGGGGTGGCAGGCCGACTGCCCAACGATGCCGAAGTGCTGCTGCGGGCCGCGGACGGAAGCTCGATCACGCTCCGCATGGGCGAGAGTGCGCAAGGCTGGACGCTGGTCGCGATCGCGGCCGACCGGGCGACATTCGAACGTGGAGCGGAACGCCAGGTTGTGATCATCGACCCCGAGCGCTGAGCGGTTATTCCATGTGATCGCGGACGTAACCGGGATGGACGACGAGGTGCGGGATCGCTCCGACCAGCAACGCCACTGCCAGCAGCCAGCTGGTCACGACGCGCGGGGCTAGCGACCAGCCGCGCTCGACGCACAACGTCGCCGGGATGACCAGCAGCAGCGCCAGCAGCGACCACGGCGGACGCGCCGCGGCAGGCTCGCTGGCGAGCACCAGCCCGGCCCACCCACCCGCGTTGAGCGAGAACGCCAGGCACAGCCACGGCAGCCGGCGAGCTGGGCGGGGCCAGTACACGCTCACGGCGGCGAGGATGAGGCTGAGCCAGCAGCCGGCATACGTCAGGTCGACGTCGTGCGGCGTGACGGTAAAGGCCACTGCCAGCGTGCTCAAGGCGGCCATCACGATTCCACCGATCGCGACGCGGCGCGGCACGAAACCCAGGGCGAACGCCAGCGCCGCGAGCAGCAGCCCGGCCGCGATCCCGGCCCCTCTCACGCGATCAGGCTCACGGCCTGGACCGCGTCGCAAAGGAACCACGCGCCAGCCAACGCGATCAGCGCGCCCATTGCCCGCAAAACAGTCTCCCCGCCCGGCCTGTCACGCACAAGCCCGATCAGGATGCCAGCGATGTGGAGCATCCCGGTCGCCATCACGAAACCCAGGCTGAACCCGACCGGGTTGGCCATGGAAGGCAGTTCGAGCCCGTGGGCATAGCCGTGGAACAAGCCGAACAACGCGACGATCGCGACCGCGAGCGGCACCGGCGCGCGCCAGCGCGTGGCAATAGCCAGGCCGAGCACGATCACCGACAGCGCAATTCCCACTTCGACCGGGGGGAACGGCAGTTGCGCCATGCCCAGGACTCCGCCGACTGCCATGATCGTCGGGAACACGACCGGCAGCAGCCAGATGAGCGGGCGGCCGAGGAAAGCGCCCCACAGCCCCACCGCGACCATCGCCAGCAGGTGGTCGGGCCCCGACAGCGGATGAAGCCATCCCCCGACAAAACCGAGCGCGAGCGACTTGGCCTCATGCGCGGCGGCGGGAACCGGCGCCAACGCGAGAAAAATTCCAGCTGCGGCCGAAAGCCGCTGGGCGCGGTTCATCAAAGGTGTCCTAGCTTGCGCCAAAGGTGGTTTCCCATAGGGCTTACGAGCCGAATGGAAAAAGGGTTCGTTGCTGTGCGCAAGACTTGGTTCTCTGTCATTGCCTGTCTGGTGGCGGTTCCCGCCGTGGCACACGATTTCTGGCTCCAGCCGCGCGAATACGCGCTCAGCGCGCCCGGCAATGCCGCGCTGCTGATGTTCGTTGGACACGGCCAGTTTCGTGATCGCTGGGGAGTCAGCAACGATCACGTGACCCTGTTCACGACCATCGGGCCCAATGGCACGGTCGATCACCGCGGAGATCTGACCATCGGCGCGCCCCCTGCCGATGCTGTTATCGATCTGCCGAAGCCGGGCAGTTATCTGGTGTTGTTGCAGTCGACCAATTCGACCAGTCAACTGCCCGCGGTACGGTTCAACGATTACATCACAGAAGAAGGCATTGCGCCCATCATCGCTGAGCGCACGCGGACGGGGCAAGGCAAGGCGGACGGGCGCGAAGTCTACAGCCGGCGCACCAAGACGCTGATCCAGGTCGGCGCGGTCGACGCCGGGTCAATCGCGAGGGTCACTCACCCGGTCAATCTCAAGCTCGAGATCGTGCCCGAAAAGCATCCCCTGCTGCTGGCCCGGGACAACCGCTTGCCGGTCCGCGTCTACTACAACGGCAAGCCACTCGGCGGCGCCAAAGTGAAGATCACCAATCTTGCCAACGATGCCACCCCGGTTGCGACCGCGCGGACCGGGGCGGACGGGCGCGCCAGCTTCGTCATCCCCAGCGCGGGCCACTGGCAAATGAACGTGATCTGGGCCGATGTGCTCAAGGGCGATCCGCGGGGCGATTTCGCGACCACGTTTTCCAGTCTGACGTTCGCCACGCTGCGCTGAGCTGGGGAGCGGGCCGGGCTAGTAAATCCCGTCGATCTCGCTTGGCAGGCGGGGTTGCGGCGGCTGCAGCAACAGGCTCGGCTCGCTTGTCAGCTGACCTTCGGCATCGTGAATCCGGTCATACTTGGCGGCGGCGGCGGCCGCGACCGTGCGGCTGTCCCGCAGGATCGTGGGGCGCAGGAACACGAACAATGTCCGGCGGGTCGTGCTTTCCCGCCGACTTTTAAACAGGTTGCCCAAGATCGGGATGTCGCCCAGCACGGGCACCTGGCTGCGGGTGCGCAGCTGATCGTCGCTGATCAGTCCGCCGAGCACGATCGTCTGGCCGTCATCGGCCAGCACGGTGGTCTGGATGGAGCGGCGGTTGGTCACCAGATCCGCCGCCCCAGTGACCGCACCGACCAGCGAAGATACCTCCTGGTTTACCTCAAGGCGGATGGTGTCGCCGTCATGGACCCGGGGTACGACGCGCAGGGTAATGCCGACGTCGGCCCGTTCGATCGTGGTGAACGGCGTGGTGGTGTTGCCGTCGGTGGCATAGCTACCGGTCCGGAACGGTACGTTCTGCCCGACCACGATTTCAGCTGGCTCGTTGTCCATCGTGGTGATGCTGGGGGTCGACAGCAAGTTGGCCCGGCTCGACTGCCCGAGCGCCTGGACCAAGATGCCGAAGTCCCCGCGGCTGCCGAAGTTGCCGGTCAGCCCGTCGGCGCCCAGCGCGGCCGCGACGGGCGAGCCGATCAGGCCGAGAATTTGCCCGAGCGATAGCCCGAGGTTGCTGAACGAGGTCCCGGCACTGTTGGTGACCGCGTCGGCCGCAGCGCCGAGGCCGAGCTGGATGCCGAGCTGTTCCGAGCGGTCTCCGGTGATCTCGACAATCGCGGCCTCGATCATCACTTGCGGACGCCGCACGTCGAGATCGGCGATCAGCGGCTCGAGCGTGGCGATTTCCGCCGGCGAGCCGCGCACGACGATCGCGTTGAGCTCGGGCGCCGGCTCAACCGATAGCGTATCGGTCGAAAACCCGCCGCTCGCGCCGCTTGTCTTGTCGGGTGAGAACACCGTTGTCGAAAGGCTCTCGGCCGAGCGCGCGGCCGGGTTGTCGGTCAGGTTGGCGAGGCCGCCCGATGCTGTCGCCACGCCGCGGATGGGCGTCGCCGCCGCGGCCGCCGGGTTGGAGCGGTTGGTGCGCAGCGTGCTGGCGACGGGATTGTTGGCCCCCGCGGTCGCTCCCATCAACCCTTGCAATACCCGGGTCACGGATTCGGCATCGGCAAAGCGCAGCCGGAATACCCGGATGGTGGCGGCAGTGCCGCTCGGCCGGTCGAGCGTCTGTGCAATTCGCCGCGCCTCCAGCAACGCGGCGGCGTTGCCGCGCACCAGCACGATGTTGCTGCGTTCATCGGCCACGGCGCGCGGACCGCCGCCTTCGCTTTCGCCAAGGACCCCGCTGATCGCCGCGGCCACGTCGCGCGCCGAGGCGTGCCGCAGCGTCAACGAGGTGATGCCCGGTGTATTCCCGCCGCCGCCGTCGAGGCCGCGCGCGAGGCTTTCGATCCGCGCGACATTGTCGGCGTAGTCGGTAACCACGATGGCGTTGGGATTGGTGACCGGCTCGACGCTGCCGAAGGTCGCCACGATAGGCCGGAAAATCCGCGCCGCGGCCTCCGGCGACAGCGTCCGCAAGCGAATCAGGCGGGTGACGACCTGGCCCGTAGAGGCGCCAGCGGTCGGTTCGCGCGCAGCGGTCGCTTGTGGGACCACGCGCCACGCCCGGCCGTTGCGGACAACTGCGAAGCCCTGCCCGCGTAGCACCGAGACGAACAGCTCCCACACGCCCGCGGGCGTAAGCGGGACGGCAGAGGTGACGTTGACCCGCCCGCTGACGGTGGGATCAAGGATTATCGTGCGCCCGGTGATCCGCGACACCTGTTGGGCCACATCGGCGACATCGACGTCGCGCATGTTGACCACGACGTCGGCCGGTGTGGTCGCCGGCTGCTGGGCGATGCCGGGAGCGGTGAGCGCCAGGCAGACGGCGGCGGACACGGACCAGTGGAACGAGGGTTTCATCGAGGGCGGCCTTATCGCGCTGAGATGGTGAGGGACATGCGCTGGCCGTTGCGGACCACCTCGACCTGGGCCGAGCCGCTGGCAATGGCGCCGGCAGCGATATCGTTGACGTTGGACCCGGGCCCGATCGGATTGCCGTTGACGCGCTGGACCATGTCGCCAGCCCGCAGCCCGGCTTTCGCCAGCGCTGCCGGCAGTTCGTTGCCGAGGCGGTAACCGGACGGTGGGGGAGTTGTCGATATAACGGTGGCGGGCGCGACACCCGGCCGACCCTGCACCGACGAGGGGATCAAAGCGCGGATCGCATCGACTCCCACCGCCGGCGGGGCGGGTGGCGGAACTGGTTGCGCCCGCCCCCCGGGGGGAATGGGCGCGCCTGGGGGCTGGCCAGACACCGGCGCGCCGCCGTTGGCGGGGGTGAAGCCGATGGTTTGCAAGCCGCCGTTGGTGCGAACGGAAATCTGCTCCGCCGCGATGGCCTCGATCACGCCGCCGGCGACCGCCGAGCCGATCCCGTAGCTGGCGACTTTCCCGTCCGCGGAGGCAAGCAGCACTATCGAGGCCTCCGCCGGGAATGCCAGGAACACCGCCTTGAGGGTAACGGCTCCGCTGCTATCGGAGGATTGGGCGGCGCTCGCGGCCGAACCGAACGGCGATAACGCCACCAATTGTGTGATATCGACAGAGTCCCCACCGCGGGCCATAACCGGCGCGGCGACGGGCCCGATGCCAGGTTCGCCGGCAAGGCGCCAGGTCAGATTGGCCAGCGCCAGCGCGACCGAGGCAACGACCGCGCCGGTGAACAGGTCGATGCCAAGGCGGGCCTGCCGCGGAGTCATCGTGTAACCGTGCCCTTGTCGACAAACCCGCGCAGCGTCACCAGCGGCTGCCGCGCGCCGCTTTGCCGGACGGTAACGGTCGCCAGCGCCAGGTCGGGATCGTCACTCGGCGCCAGCTGGGTGGACGCGGTCCAGCGCCAGCCGAGCATCGCGCGCTCGCCGGTGTCACGCGCGCCTAGGGAGGCTTCGGCGAGCGCGTTTTCGGCGACCCATTGGGCGGCGGCGCGTTGCTCGAGGTTGCCGATCCGGTCGATGTGCGCCTCGACCGCGCGCAGGATCCCGGCGGTCGCGATCCCGAGTATGGCAAGCGCCACGAGCGCTTCGATCAAGGTGAAGCCGTTCTGTCCGGCGTGGTGCACGGTCACCCTGTGGCTCCGCTCTGCGGCGTGCCCGATGCTTCACCCACGATGCGCGCGGTGATGCCGTCGAAATCGACCGTCCACGTCTGCCCTTGCTCGGCAAGCGAGAGCGCGAAAGCCTCGCCGCCAGCATCGGCGCCGAGCGGGAATAGCCGGCGATCGTCCGAGGCGGTGAGTGTCAGCCCGTGCGGCAAGGCGTGTTGCTGGTCGCTGCCCGATGCCGGCTGCCAGGCGCCGGTCGCTTCGTTCCAGGTCATCACCCCATAGCTGTCGGGCGCGACCGCGATCGCCTGCGGGACGTCCCCGATCATGGTTCGGTCGGCGGCCAGCTGCAAGGTCGCTTCAAGCCGCCGCGCTTCGACGCGGCCGTCCAGCCGTCGGGGGCCGCCGATCGCCAGCGCCGAGACGGACGCGATCACCGCGATGATCGCGAGCACCACCAGCATTTCGATCAAGGTCATGCCGCTCTCGCGCGGTGCCGGGCGGTATATTACCGCGGGCCCGCTGCCGGTTGCAGAAGCCTCCACTGCCGTCACTGACCGGCCAGTTCGACATCCGCATCAACTCCGTCACCGCCCGGCTTGCCATCCTTGCCAAGCGATACGATGTCGAACCCCTGTCCGCTCTTGCCCGGCGACAAATAATTGTACGGCCGGCCCCATGGATCAGTCGGCACTTGCTCGAGATAGCCGCTCGGAGACCAGTTGGGCGGGGCCGGCGCCGCGGTCGGGCGCACCGCCAGCGCGGCAAGTCCCTGCTGCGTCGAAGGATAATCGCCGTTATCGAGCCGGTACATCTTCAGGGCCGAGGAAATTGTCCGCAAATCGGTTTTGGCGACTGTCACCCGTGCCTGGTCGGGCCGGCCGATCACATTGGGAACGATCAGCGCCGCGACCAGCGCGATAATGGCCAGCACGACGATCATCTCGATCAGGGTCAGCCCCTGTTCGTTATGCGGCACGCGCGCGCGAATCAGCTGGAAATCGTGGCCGACAGGCCAATTCGGCTTTGGAGTTCGAGGCATAGCCTCTGTATAGAACGAACGAATGGAAAAGCCACCGAACCTGCTGCCGACCTCGGACGATCCGCCCGAGCTGGTCGGCGACGGCCCGGAACGGCTGATTAGCGGCATCTGGTCGCTCGACGCAGGCCATCTCGCGAACGTCGAAAATTTCGATGAAGGTCCCGCGGTCGTGCTGGTCCGCACCGAGCACGTGCTGATCCTGGCGGTGCAGCTGCCGCCGATGGCGAGCGCTTCGCGGCGGCGCGCGGCACTGCCGTTTGCGATCGAGGACCGGATCGCCGAGCCGCTCGAAGAAGTCCACGTCGCGCTCGGCGCGGAGATTGCCACCAATACCTTCCTAGTTGGGGTGGTCCGCCATGACCTGATGCGCGAATGGGTGGTGCGCCTCGCGGAAGCCGGGCTCGAACAGGGCGCGCTGGTGCCCGATGCGCTGGCGCTGCCGGTACCCGGGCCCGATACCTGGGCGGTCGATCTGGCGTCGGACCGCGTAATGGTACGCTTACCCGATGCAACCGGCTTCGCGATGCGGCTGGCGACGTTTGCGCCCGCGTGGGGCGCGGCGGGCGAACCGGCCTGTCTTGCTTATGGCGATCCGCTGCCCCCGCAGATGGCGGGCGCGGCGACCGGCCTCGAGCCGCAACCGCTGGCACAGCGGCTGCTGGTGCCCGCGCTCGACCTTCGTCAGGGCCTCTACGCGCGGCCGCGCAAGGCGATCGACCCGCTGTGGCGCAGGATCGCGCTGGTCGCCGCGGCGGGCGCGCTGGCCCATGCCACGATCGCGGCCGCGGACACGCTGGCGCTGAGCCATCTGGCCGCCGAACGAGACGCGAAAGTGCGCGCGTTAGTCGCCACTGTTCAGCCGTCGCTGGTCATCGGCGCCGACCTTGGGACCGCGCTTGCCGACCTGACTCCCGATCCCGCGATCACCGGGCCGAGCCGGTTCCTGACCCTGGTCAGCCGCGCTGGCGCGGCGCTCGGCGCGGGGGGCACCCCGGTAACATGGCGCTCGATCAATTTCGACCAGCACGCCGGGACGCTGACGATCGCGGTCGAAACCGATGACCTGGCCGGGCTGCAACGCGTCCAGCAGGCGCTCGCCAAAGCGGGGCTCAGTGCGCAGGCCGGCGCGGCTAGTACCGAGCAGGGCCGCGCCGTGGGCACCTTCACGGTCCCGACGACATGATCGTGCCGCGCGACCAACTGGAGCGGTTGGAGCCGTACTGGCGCCGCAGCACAGCATGGTGGAGCGAGCGTAGCTTGCGCGAGCAAGTGCTGCTCGGTTCACTCGCCGTGGTCGGGATCTTCGCACTGCTGCTGGTGGCGGTCATCGCGCCGCTGCGATCGATCCGCGAGGATGCGCGGGCCGAGATCCGCAATGCGGCGCTGCTGGAGGCGCGCATCCAGACGGCTGGGCCCGAGCTGACGCTCAGGGGCACGGTCCGGCGCGGCACCGCCTCGGCGATACTGACCGATTCCGCGGCCGCCGCGGGCGTGTCGATCCAGCGCATCGAGCCCGACGGGGCCGATACACGCGTGGTACTGGGCGATGCGGCGTTCGACCAAGTAATGAAATGGATCGCCAACGTCGAACAGTCGAGCCGGTTGCGGGTTGTGCAGGCGCAAATCGAGCGCAAAGCCGCGCCTGGAATCGTCTCCGCGACGATCGTGGTCACCGGATGAGCGAGGCGCCGATCGATCTCGTCGCCGAGGACGTCGCACCCGCCGTGCTGGCGCCGGACGCGCCCCCCCGCATCGCCGGGATCGGCTACGCTTTTGCCAAGGAACGCGGCGCCCTGGTGCGGCAGGACGGTGATGCCATGGTCTGCGTGCACCGTGCCGCTGCCGGGCTGGCTACTCTGCTCGAAGTCCAGCGTTTGTACGGCGACATCGCGTTCGAAGCGGTCGACGACCCGACGTTCGAATCGGTCATGCAGACGGTCTATCGCGAAAGCGCGAGCATGGCAGCGGACGTGACCGAGCCCGACGATGTCGACCTGCTGACACTGGCCGACAACGCCGCCCAAGTTGACGATTTGCTCGACACGCAGGACGATTCGCCGGTCATTCGCCTGATCAATGCGCTGCTGCTGCAGGCCATCCGCG
>JBDSUJ010000059.1:0-21947 GCA_039927815.1 Croceibacterium sp.
ATCGGGTCGCGAACTACTGCCAGGTGGCCAATCTCTCCAGCCGGCTGCAGCGCATGGTCAGCCAGACCCGCGGGCTGGAAATCGTCACCACCAATTCAGAGGCCGAGGCGCTCCTGCTCGAAGCGCAGCTGATCAAGCGCTTCCGCCCGCCTTACAACGTGCTGCTGCGCGACGATAAGTCGTTCCCCTTCATCCACGTGCGTGCAGGACACGATTTTCCACGGATCATGAAGCATCGCGGGGCGCGCAAGTTCAAGGGCGACTATTACGGCCCGTTCGACAGCGCGGGATCGGTCAACGTGACCATCAACGCCCTGCAGAAGCTGTTCCTGCTACGCAGCTGCACCGACAGCTTCTTCAGCCGCCGCGACCGGCCGTGCCTGCTGTACCAGATCAAGCGTTGCAGCGCGCCCTGTGTCGGCCGGATCGATAAGGACGGCTACGCCGAGCTGATCCGCGAGGCGCGCGATTTTCTCGGCGGCAAGTCGGGCGCGGTGCAGAAGAAGATCGAGGGTCAGATGGCGCAGGCGGCCGCCAATCTCGAATACGAAACCGCAGCGATGCTGCGTGACCGCTTGCGGGCCGCGACGTTCATCCAGGGAACTCAGGCGATCAACGCGGGCGGGGTCGGCGATGCCGATGTCTTCGCGCTGGCCGCCAAGGGCGGGCAGATCGCCATCCAGGGTTTTTTCATTCGTGGCGGACAGAACTGGGGCCACCGGGCCTTCTTTCCCACCCACATCGCCGAGATTGCGGACGACGAGGTGCTGGCGCGGGTGCTGGCGCAGTTTTACGAGGAAGTGCCGGCCCCGCGCACGATCCTGGTCGACCGCGCCTTGCCCGAGCAGGAGCTGCTGGCCGAAGCCCTGTGCACGGCGGCCGGACGGCGCGTCGACATTTCGGTGCCCAGCCGGGGCGACCGCCGCCGCCTGCTCGAACAAGCGAGCCGCAATGCCGCCGAGGCGCTCGACCGGCGCTTGGCCGAGAGCGGCACCCAGGCGCGCACCCAGCGCGAGCTGACCGAATTCTTCGAGCTCGCCGAGGAGCCGCTGCGGATCGAGGTCTACGACAACAGCCACATCCAGGGCACCAATGCGGTTGGCGCGATGGTTGTCGCCGGGCCGGAGGGGTTCCAGAAGAACCAGTACCGCAAGTTCAACATCAAGTCCGCGCAGACCAACGACGATTTCGCGATGATGCGCGAAGTCATGCTGCGGCGCTTCGCCCGCGCGCTGGAGGACGATCCCGACCGCGACGGTGGTCACTGGCCGGGGCTGGTTCTGATCGACGGCGGCAAGGGTCAGCTGTCAGCCACGCGCGATGCGCTGGAGGAACTGGGGATCGAGGATGTGCCCCTGATCGGCGTCGCCAAAGGGCCCCATCATGGCCGCGATGGGCGCGAGGTGTTCCATTTCCCCGACGGGCGCGAAAAGACCCTGCCGCCCAATTCACCGGTGCTGTTCTACCTCCAGCGGCTGCGGGACGAGGTTCACCGGTTCGCGATCGGCGCGCACCGTGCCAAGCGCAGCCGCGCGATCACCGCCAGCCCGCTTGATGAGATCCCCGGCATCGGCCCAGCGCGCAAGCGGGCCCTGCTGCTACACTTCGGGACTGCCGGCAAAGTGCGCGCGGCCGGGCTTGAGGATTTGCAACGTGCACCGGGCGTGAGCGGCCTGGTCGCGCAGGCGGTTTACGATTTCTATCACCCAAGCGGGTAGGCGTAAGTGCCCGCGCTTGTTCTTATCTCAACTGCCGGAGGCCGTGGTGCCGCCTTGTTTGCTCGCCAGCATTACGCCGTTCGCAGCATGCCTTCTTGCGCAACGCTTGCCACCAGTGTGCCGTCGCGGGTGAAGATCTGGCCGCGGCCGAACCCGCGGGCGCGTCCCGACCACGGGCTGTCGGTCGCGTAAAGCAGCCAGTCGTCGGCGCGGAAATCGCCGTGGAACCAGATCGCATGGTCGAGGCTGGCGCCCTTCACGTCGCCGCGGGGATAGCTCAGGCCATGCGGTTGGAGCGCGGTCGCGAGGAGCTGGAAATCGCTTGCGTAGGCGAGCACGGCGCCGTGGACGCGCGGGTCGTCGGGCAGAGGCGCGACAGTGCGGAACCACGCATGCGCGCACGGCGCACGCGGTTCCGGATCGAGCCACTCGCGCGGTTCGACCGAACGGAAATCGATCGGCCTGGGGCGAAGAAAGAAGTGGCGCAGCGGCCCCTCGGGCAATTGTTCGGCGATCCGTTCGCGAATCACCTTGTCGCTTTCCAGGTCCTCAGGCGGAGGCACTTCGGGCATCGTCGGAAATTGATGATGCGGCCCGTCCTGGCGCTTCTGGAACGAGGCGATCAGGTTGAGGATCGGCTCGCCGTTCTGGCTCGCCACCACCCGACGGTTGGAAAAGCTGCGGCCATCGAGGTCGCGCTTGACCCGCAAGTCGATCGGCAACGCGTCACTGCCGCCGCGCAGGAAATAGGCATGGAGCGAATGGACCGGGCGATCATCAGCCACCGTGCGGCGCGCGGCCGCCAGTGCCTGGGCGATCGCTTGCCCGCCGAACACGCGGCCGCTGCCGTCCCGCAGCTTGCGGCCGATAAAGCGGTCGTTGCCGCGTGGCTCGATGTCGAGAAGGAGCACCAGCTCTGCGACGAGTTGCTCGGGAGTTGGGCCTGGTGGCCCGGATGCCTTGGCGGTAGCCATCGCCGCGCCCCCTGCGCGGCGTCGTGGCGTCAGTCAACGATGCCGGGCACCCGGCGGGCCATGCGCCAGCCGATTGCCTTGGCCGTGTTGCGCGCGGGCCACCGACCGGGTGGCCGGGGCTCGAGCCCGATGCGGCGTAGCAGCCCGTTGAAAGCCCGCGCATCGGCTTCTGCATAACTCCATTCGCTGCGCCAGGTGATCGACAGCGAGATCGACGGCTGGGGTCCGTTGCGGACGTGATGCGGGGCCATCACCGGCACGTACAGCGCGTCGCCAGGAGTGAGCGCGAAGACCGCCCCGTCGTCCGCCAGCTCGTCGCGCCACTTCAATTCACGACCGCCACCGGTGTGATAGGTTTCGTGCACGCTGTCGGGGGCGAAACGCGGATCGGCGGCGGGAAACACCGTCATCGCCTTCTCGCCCACCAATTGCAGCAGGATGTTGTGCTCCGGATCGAAGTGATAGGGCGTGACCGCGTTGGGACTCGACACGAAGATGAAGCCCTGGGTCTTCATCATCCGCCCGGTGCGCGGAACAATATCGCTTGCCAGTTCGCCCAGCAGTTCGCCGAGCAAGGAGGCATAACTGGGGTGTTGCTCGATGTTCTTGAGCACCGCCCAACTGTTGCTGGTGTCGATCTGGCGAATGGTCTCGCCGATCGGCCGGCCAGTCCGGTCCGGCTTGCCGTCGATCCCCAGCGCCAAATCGCCCCGGTTGTATTCGACGGACCGTTCGGGAAGCACTTCCCCCAGCTCGGCCAGCGCGCCGAGCGTCAGTAGTTGGTGCTGGTCCAGCCGGTGGTCGAGCTTGTGCGGGATTTCGGGATAGGCGCCGGCGAAGACCGCGCGGGTTTCGCGCGGGAATACTTCGGCGGGCACGATGCGGCCGTGCACGGTCATCCGAGCGCACCCCGCGCGCGGCCGGTCTCTCGCGAGGCGATGATCTTGAATGCGCCCCGGCGCAGCGCACCGCCCAGACCGATGCTCAAGCGCAGGATCTCGCGCCGTTCGCGCCAAAAGTGGTCGATCATCGGATGATCGGCCGCGGCGCAGCTATCGGCCCATGCGATGCCCGGGCGGGATAGCAGGTCGAGGTTTTCGCGCTGTAGCAGGACCCCAGGCGAGAAACGGGCAAAGTCCTCGTCGAACGCGGTCTTGAAGCTGAATACGCCTGGCGGGCACAGGAAGCTTGCCAGCATCGCCAGTGGCCGGCCGTCGAGCCGGATGGCGAGACGTTCGAGCCGGCCGCGCCGCGCCGCACCGGCGAGCGCTTCAAGAAACAAACTGCGGGTGCGTGGATCGCACGCCAGCGCCGAGCCCGCCGCGCCTTTCCACCCGCGCTGTTCGAGCGCGAGAAAATTCTCGCCCCAAGCCGCCAGGTTCTCGCTGTCGGTTTGCCGCTCGCTCGTCAGCGTCCCTTCTTCCGCCAAGCGGCGGTGCTGGCGGCGCAATTCCTTGCGCTTCTTCGGGCTGAGCGATTGGTCGAGGTAGGCTTCTGCAGTCAGCTCCGAGCGTAGCATCGCCCGGTCTTCCCGCATGACCGTGGCGACCGGCCGGGGCCGGTCTGCGATCACTTCGCGCAACGCGGCATGTAGGGGGCCGTCGGAAGGCATCTGCGCGAGGTGTAGAAACAGGGCCGGGCCGGCGTTGCCATCGCACCATGCGAGCAGCTCGCGCCAGAACCACGCTTCGAACCCCCGCGCGACCAATGGCGTACCCAGAAAGGCGTTCGGATGTAGCCAGCCGCGCCAGTGGGGCAGGGGGTGGCCGTAATAGCGGGCTTCGCGTCTAATGGGGAAAACGCCTACGAGGAGGCCATCGGCTTCCAGGCACAGCAGGGTGACTTTGCCGTCCGGATCGAACCCACGCAGCGCGGGCAGCAGGTACCAGCTTTCGAGGAACGGGTTGGGCTCGGCGGCCCATTCGGCCAGGGCATCCCAGCGGGTGATTTGCGCCGGAGTCTGGAACGCGCGCCAGTCGCGCGCGACCAGCCGCACGTCGGGAACGTGCAACATCGGCGGCATGACCGCCGGCTGGATGGCTTGGCTCGCCAACCCCACGTAATCCCTGACCACACCGGCACCCGTCACCGGCGGACCTGGATTACACTGGTACGGACAAGGAAGCGCTAACGGGCAAGGTAAAGAAAACCCCACCCGGGTGTGCCGGGTGGGGGATCGATGTCAGCCAGAAGGCCCGAACTTATCCGGCGGAAAGCGCCGCCAGCAGCAGCAGCGCGACGATGTTGGTGATCTTGATCATCGGATTGACCGCGGGGCCGGCGGTGTCCTTGTAGGGATCGCCGACCGTGTCGCCGGTGACCGCGGCTTTGTGGGCATCGCTGCCCTTGCCGCCGTGGTTGCCGTCTTCGATGTATTTCTTGGCGTTGTCCCACGCGCCGCCGCCCGAGGTCATCGAGATGGCGACGAACAGCCCGCCGACGATCACGCCGAGGAGCAGAGCCCCGAGTGAGGCGAAGCCCGCGGCCTGGCCGGCGACGGCGGTGATCACGAAGTACACCACGATCGGCGCGAGCACCGGCAGCAGCGACGGGACGATCATTTCACGGATCGCCGCCTTCGTGACGAGGTCGACCGTGCGGGCGTAATCGGGCTTGGATTCGTACGTCATGATACCGGGGTTGTTCTTGAACTGGTCGCGAACGTCCTTGACCACTTCACCCGCCGCGCGGCCCACCGCGGTCATGCCCATCGCACCGAACAGGTACGGCAGCAGCGCGCCGAGCAGCAGCCCGACTATCACGTAAGGATTTTCGAGGCTGAAATCGACTTTCAAGTTCGGGAAGAACTCACGCAAGTCGGTGGTGTAGGCGGCGAACAGCACCAGTGCGGCGAGCGCGGCCGAACCGATCGCGTAACCCTTGGTGACGGCCTTGGTGGTGTTGCCGACCGCGTCGAGCGCGTCGGTCTTCTCGCGCACGCTGTCGTCCATGCCCGCCATCTCGGCGATGCCGCCGGCGTTGTCGGTGACGGGACCGTAGGCATCGAGCGCCACGACCATGCCCGCCAGCGCCAGCATCGCGGTGGCGGCATAGGCAATGCCCATCAGGCCGGCGAGGCTGTAAGCGATGATGATCCCAGCGCAGATCACCAGCGTAGGCAGCGCGGTCGATTCCATCGAAATCGCCAGGCCCTGGATGACATTGGTGCCGTGACCGGTCTCCGATGCCTTCGCGATCGAGCGGACCGGGCGATAATTGGTGCCGGTGTAGTATTCGGTGATCCAGATGATCAGGCCGGTGATGACCAGGCCGAGCAGGGCGCACCAGAACAGCGTCATGCCGGTGTAGGGCTGATCAGCCACCTGCGCGTTGATGTCGCCCAGCGCATAAGAGATCGCCCACCAGATCGCCGGGACCGAGGTGATCGCGGTGACCAGGAACCCCTTGTACATCGCGCCCATGATGTTCTTGCCGCGCCCGAGGCGGACAAAATAGGTCCCCAGGATCGAGGTCACGATGCATACGCCGCCGATTAGCAGCGGCAGGCTCATCAGCGCGAGCAAGTTGCCGGCGCCCTTCATTAGCAGTGCCGTCAGGACCATCGTGGCGCCGACGGTGACGACGTAGGTTTCGAACAAGTCGGCCGCCATGCCGGCGCAATCGCCGACGTTGTCGCCGACGTTGTCAGCGATCACCGCGGGATTGCGGGGATCGTCTTCGGGAATGCCGGCTTCGACTTTGCCGACCAGGTCGGCGCCGACGTCGGCGGCCTTGGTAAAGATGCCGCCGCCGAGGCGGGCGAAGATCGATACCAGCGATGCACCCAGCGCCAGACTGGTCAACGCGGTGATCACGATGCGGTCGCCCGGCGCATAGCCCGCGACCCCGACGAGGTAATAGAAGAAGCCCGCGATCGCGAGCAGGGCGAGCCCCGCCACCAGCATTCCGGTGATCGCGCCGGCGCGAAATGCCAGGGTAAGGCCATTCTGCAGACCGACTTGCGCGGCGGCCGCGGTGCGGACGTTCGAGCGGACCGAGATATTCATGCCGATGAAACCGGCCGCGCCCGAAAGCACCGCGCCGAGCACGAAGCCGGCGGCCGAGATCGGGCTGATCGCCAGCGCCACGATGATCGCCGCGACCACGCCGACCATGGCGATGGTTCGATACTGGCGGCCAAGATAGGCTTGCGCGCCCTCCTGAATCGCCGCGGCGATCTCCTGCATCTTCTCATTGCCGGCGCTGGCACTGAGAACCTGCCGGCTGGTGATGAAGCCGTAGACGATGGCCAACAGGCCCAGCATAATCGCGATCACGATGAGGTTCACAGAACCTACTCCCCCTGGAATATCTTATGCAAAGCGCGGGCCCTTGGGGGTCCCGCGCTAATGGGGGTTTGTTGACGCACGCGCGCCCTCGGCGCAACCCCTAATGGTGCTGGTAGCCGAGTCCGTCAGCCGTCGCCAGTGGCTCGCCGTCGAGGAACAACGGCGCGAGCCCGCGCGGTTCGACGGTGCCAATGCGGGTCGCGGGAACCGGCAGCGTGGTGCCGGCGGGGGCCGTGAACAACAGTTCGTAATCATCCCCCCATCGTAGGGCATCGAGACGGCGGTGTTCGGGGGCGGCGATCGGCACGCAGGTACTTTCGATCGCAAGCGTCACGCCGCTGGCTTCGGCCAGCCGCCAGCAATCGAGCAACAGGCCATCACTGATGTCCATCATGGCGCTGACCAGCGGTGCGAGCGCCTGGCCTCCGGCCAGCCGCGCGAGCGGGCGGCGATAGGCCGTGCTGTCCGCGTCGCTTCCGTCGCGCAAGGCTTCGAACCCCATCATCGCCGCCCCCAGGCTGCCGGTCACGTAAAGTCCGTCGCCCACTTGTGCCCCGGCGCGCGACGGGACCGGGCGATGGGTTGCCCGCCCCAGCGCGGTCATTCCATACGCGCGCGGCGGGCCGCCGCCGGTCGTATCCCCGCCAAGCAACGGGACGCCGTAATGGTCGAGCACGTCAGTCAGGCCTTCGGCGAAGCGCGCATCGTCGCCCAGCATATATCCGAGCAGCACCCCGAGCGGCTCGGCCCCTTTGGCGGCGAGGTCGGACAAGTTGGTAGCGACCAGCTTCCACGCCACGTCGGCCGGATCGGCGCCGGGCAGGAAATGGATGCCTTCGACCAGCATGTCGTGCGTCAGGACCAGCGCCAAAGGTTGTTCGGGGTCGCCGAACTCGAGCACCGCCGCGTCGTCGGCCAGGTTGCGGGCGGCGGGGTGGCGGGCCAGTGTCCGCAGCGAGGCGATCCACTCGGCTTCGCCGCTCACCGCACCGCCTTGGCCACCGCGTCGAGCACGCCGTTGACGAATTTCGCCTCGCGCGCCTCGAAGAAGGCGTGTGCGACATCGACATATTCGCTGATCACGCTGCCGACGGGCACGTCGGGCCGGGCAAGCAGCTCGTAAGTGCCGGCGCGCAGGATCTGGAGCATGTCTTGTCGAGCCGGGCCAGTGACCAGCCTTGCGCCAGCCGCTCGCCGATCAGTCCGTCGATTTCCGCCTGGCGTGCTGTCGCGCCGCGAACCAGGTCGTCGAAGAATTCGACCTCGGCGTCGGCGTATTGATCGTCCTCGATCTCCTGGCCCAGTCGATGCTGGTGGAATTCGTCGAGCAGGCGCGCGGTCGGCGTGCCTTCCATCTGGTGCTGGTACAGCGCCTGCACTGCCGCGAGGCGGGCGGCGGAACGGGCGACGGAACGGGCGGGGGCGGTCATTTCTAGCGCTCAAACGGCCGGACGCGGCTGCGCGTCAAGGAGTCGCAGTTCTACCGACTTGGCGTGTGCCGGAAGGCCCTCGGCATGGGCCAGCGCGATCGCGGCGGGGCCGATCGCGCCCAGCGCCGCGCGGTCGAGCGAGATGAAACTTGTCCGTTTCATGAAATCGAGCACCGACAGGCCGCTGCTGAAACGCGCGCGGCGGCCAGTCGGGAGCACATGGTTGGGCCCCGCGATGTAATCGCCGACCGCTTCCGGCGTCAGGCGTCCCAGAAACACGCTGCCGGCGTGGCGCAGCCCGGCGAACAGCGCCGCCGGATCGTCGACCGCCAGCTCGACATGCTCGGCGGCCAGGCGGTTGGCCAGCGGCACCGCTTCGGCCAGGTCGTCGACGATGATGATGGTGCCATGATCGTCCCAGCTGCACCGCGCGGATTCCGCTGTGGCGAGTTCCGCGCACTGGACGTCGACCCGGTCCGCCACCTGCATCGCGAACGCTTCGTCGTCGGTGATCAGAATTGACTGCGCGAGCGGATCGTGCTCGGCCTGGCTGAGCAGGTCGGCGGCGATCCAGTCGGGATCGTTCTTGTTGTCCGCGATCACCAGAATCTCGCTCGGGCCGGCAACCATATCGATCCCGACCACGCCATAGAGCTGACGCTTGGCCTCGGCGACATAGGCGTTGCCCGGCCCGGTGACGACATCGACCGGCTTGATCCGGTCGGTGCCGTAGGCGAGCGCCGCGACCGCTTGCGCGCCGCCGATGCGCCACATTTCATCGACTCCGGCGAGATGCGCGGCGGCGAGCACCAGCGGGTTGACCTCGCCGTGCGGGGTGGGGGTGACCACCACCAGCCGCCCGACCCCTGCAACTTTGGCGGGAATGGCGTTCATCAGCAGCGACGACGGATATGACGCGCGCCCGCCCGGCACGTAAAGTCCCGCGGCATCGACCGGCAGCCAGCGGGCCCCGAGGCGCACGCCGGCGGCGTCGGTGTAATCGCGGTCGGCGGGCAGCTGGTCGGCATGGTAAGCGCGAATGCGCCCCGCGGCCAGCTCAAGCGCCGCGCGCAGCCCCGGTTCGAGCGCGGCGAACGCGGCCGCGCAGTCCGCCGCGGCGATGCGCCAGCCGGCCTCGTCCGCGGGGGCGTGCTTGTCGAACCGCAGGGTGTATTCGGCGACCGCGGCATCGCCCCGACGGCGGACCGCGTCGAGAATGTCCCTGACGATGCCGCCGACGTCGGAATCGCTCTCACGCCGGTCATCGACCAGCCGCGCGAAGCGGGCCTCGAACTGCGCTTCGCTGGTTCGCAACAAGCGCATCAGCCGGCGGTCTCGCGAAATCGCTCGACCAGCGCGGCGACGCGCGGATCGGTCTTGAGCGCGGCCCGGTTCACGATCAGCCGCGAGGACACCGGCATGATCGTATCGGTTTCGACCAGACCGTTATCCTTCAAGGTGCGTCCGGTCGAAACCAGATCGACGATCCGCATGCTCAGGCCGAGCGAGGGGGCCAGTTCCATCGCGCCGTTGAGCTTGACGCACTCGGCCTGGATGCCCTGTTTTTCAAACCACCGGCTGGCAAGGTTGGGATACTTGGTCGCGACCCGCAGATGGCTGGCGTTGCCGGGGTTATAGATGCTGGTATCGGCCGGCTCCGCGACCGACAGCCGACAGTGGCCGATGCCAAGGTCAACCGGGGCGTAGAGTTCCGAATAATCGAATTCCTCGATCACGTCGGAGCCGACGATGCCGGCCTGCGCCGCGCCGAAGGCGACGAAGGTGGCGACATCGAACGCGCGCACGCGGATGATCCGCATGGAACTGGCTTGGCCTCCCCCTTCCGCCGCAAAGCTGAGCGCCCGGTTGGCCTTGTCGTGAAACGCGCTTTCGGGCACCACGCCGGCGCGCGCCATCACCGGCAGCGCCTCGTCGAGGATGCGGCCCTTGGGGACCGCGAAGATCAGTGGGCGACTGGCGGACATGGCGCGGGCATCTAAGGACCGGTGAGCGAAAGGGCAACGGCGATGGCCGACGGACCGATCATGGAGATCACGGACCTGGCCGCCGCGATTACGTGGCAGGCGGACCATGCGGAGCG
This sequence comes from Croceibacterium sp., assembly GCA_039927815.1. Taxonomy (GTDB): domain Bacteria; phylum Pseudomonadota; class Alphaproteobacteria; order Sphingomonadales; family Sphingomonadaceae; genus Croceibacterium_A. The sequence continues at coordinate 10,513 of JBDSUJ010000059.1, forward strand.
CGCCGGGGCGCCGATCACCGCGCGCATGGTCCGCGCCGAGCTGGCCGTCAGTCGGACCGACACCGCGATCGGGCGCCGTTTGCGCGCTTGGCCCGGCCTGAGCTTGGAAGACGCACTGCCTCTGCGCCTGGCCGGGGCGCTGCACTGGCTGCACCTGACCGGCGCGGAACCAGCTCTGGGGCCGGTCTATGCGGGTGATGTTTTCGACCAGGCCCAAATCGACCAGATCGTCATCGCCGTCACCGGCGCGCACGATCTCGTGCTGCTGCCATGGCTCGATCACCCGCCGCAGACCAACGAGGCGGGACGCTCGTCGAGCTTGACGGCGGGCCTGTTGTGGCTGGGGAAACGGCTCGGGCCGTGCTTTGAGGTCACCGAGATCGGCGCGAGCGCGGGCGTCAATACGATGATGGAGCGCTATCGCTACGATCTCGGCGGGGTCGAGGTGGGCCCGGCGGGCTCGCCGATGTCTTTGCGGCCCGACTGGCGCGGCTCGCCGCCCCCGGTCGGCCCGGTGGAGATTGTCAGCATCCGGGGGTGCGACGTCGCGCCGGTCGATCTGTCGGATCCGGCCGAGGCGCTGCGGCTCAAGGCCTACGTATGGGCCGATGCGCCCGAGCGGCTGGCGCGGATCGACGCTGCCGCTGCACTGGCGTCACAATCTCATCCTGACCTGGTGGCGATGGATGCGGGCGCATTCGTCACCCAGATGCTCGCGCGGCCACAAGCCGAGAGCGTCACGCGCGTGCTCGTCCATTCGGTGATGTGGCAATACCTTGCGCCCCCCACACGATCCGCGATCACCGCAGCAATGGAGATGGCGGGAGCCGCCGCCACGCGCCAGCGCCCCCTGGCGTGGCTGGCCCTTGAGACCAATCGAGAGACCTTCCGCCACGAGCTGACCGTGCGCTACTGGCCGGGCGGGGGTGACGCGGTGGTGCTGTCAAATTCGCATCCGCACGGCGCCTGGATCAACTGGCGCGGGTCCGCATAACGGGGACCGCGCTACGGATAGCTGACCGTGTTCGGTCGGTCGGGCAGCGGGATGAACTCGTCGCTGTCGCCGGGCACGATCGGGAACCGGCCCGCAGTCCAGTCCTCCTTGGCCTGCTCGATCCGTTCGCGGCTGGAGCTGACGAAGTTCCAGTACACATACCGCCGGGTACTGAACGCTTCACCGCCCAGCAGCATGACCTTCCCGCCCCGTTCGGACGTCAACGTCATCGCTTCGCCAGGCTTGAGCACCACCAGCGCATAGAGCGCCAGCGCTTCGCCATCGAGCCGACCTTCGCCGCCAACCAGCATGACCGCACGCTCATCCGCGCCGGCTTCGATCGGGATTGCGCCCGCGGGGCCGAGGTCGATTTCGGCATAAATCGTTTCCGCGTAGCAGGTGGTCGGCGCGCGCTGGCCCCAGAGCTCGCCCATAATGACGCGTGCCTTGACGCCGCTATCCTCGATCAGCGGCAAGTCGCTGACCGCCTCGAACGCTGGCGCGATCTCCTCGCGTCCGTCGGGCAGCGCCAGCCAGGTCTGCATCCCGTACATGGAACTGCCGTGGTCGCGCTCGGCTTGCGGGCTGCGCTCGGAATGGACAATGCCGCGCCCCGCGGTCATCAGGTTGACCTGGCCGGGCCGGATCGTGGCGAAGCTGCCAACGCTGTCGCGGTGATCGATCGCGCCTTCGAACAGCCAGGTGACGGTCGCGAGGTTGATGTGCGGGTGCGGGCGCACATCCATTCCCTCGCCGACAGGAATGCGCGCGGGGCCGAACTGGTCGACGAAGATGAATGGGCCGACCATTGTCCGCTCCCGCCCGGGGATCGCCCGGCGCACCGTGAAGCTGCCGAGGTCATGCGTGACGGGCACGATGGTCTGCAGGATCGTCATGCCGCGTCGAGCTCCGGATAGTGGCGGAAGATGCCGTCCTCGTTGAACGGAATGCGCCGCTTCGATGCAAGGTAGGGTGCCACTCCCGGCAAGACCGCGACAGCATCGCGCAGGGCGCGGAGCCGTGGGTAATCGCCGCTCAGCGCGGCCGTCCGCAGCGGGAACGCATAGGACAACCCTTCGAGGAGCTGGAACAGCGAGGTGTCGACGTGGCTCCACTGGGCGCCCAGCACGAACGGCCCCTCAGAAGTCCCGAGCGCATCCTCGAAGTATTGGAGATATTTCGGCATCCGGCTCTCGCGAAAGGATTTGGCCGCGATCTGAGCCGCATCTTTCTGCTCGGCGTAATACTTGTCCGCCGCGACCGGGTGGTGGACGTTGTGCACTTCCGCGACGATGTCGGTCACGGTGAGCTGCAGCTGAATCAGGTGCAGGTCGGTCGCCAGATCGCCCGCGCCGAGCGCATGTCTGTCGGTCAGCCAGGCGAGGATATGCGCCACCTGCGCCAGCACCAGGCCATCGTCGGCAACGATGTAGGGCGGGGCGAACGGGCGGATACCGGGGCGTGCCGCCATGTCCGCAACCAGCGCCTCGGCCCCGTCGGACCGCGCGCGGTCGCGGTAAGCGATCCCGCCGGCTTCCATGAACAGCCGCACGAACTCGCCGCGGCCCTGAATCCCGGGCCAGTACCACAAGTCGTAGCTCATTTGCCCGCGAGCTTCTTGGCGGCTTCGAGCAATTCTGTCGGAAACATCGCGATGATCGTCGAATTGTGCTCGACCCCGATCTCGGTCAACGTCTGCAGGCGTCGCAACTCGAGCGCGCCGGGGACCTCATTGATCGTCTTGGCGGCCTGAGCCAGCTTGTGCGAGGCTTCGTTTTCGCCTTCGGCCTTGATGATCCGGGCGCGCTTCTCGCGGATTGCCTCGGCTTCCTTGGCAATCGCGCGCTGCATTTGCTCGGGAATGTCGAGGTCCTTGATCTCGACCGCGTCGATGTCGACCCCCCACTGCAGGCAGGTGTGCGTGAGCATTTCGAGCAGCCGCTTGTTGATCGACACCCGATCCTTGAGAATCAGGTCCAGCTCGCTTTGCCCGATGGCGTCGCGGAGCCCCGTTTCGGCGGCCTGGATCACCGCCCCGTTCCAGTTGACCACCGAAGTGACGACTCGCGCGGGGTCGACCGCCCGATACCACAACACCGCGTTGACCCGCACCGCGACGCCGTCGCGCGTGACCGTCTCCTGCGTTTCGAGCGCCACCGTCACGGTTCGCAAGTCGATTTTCTTCACCCGGTCGATCACCGGGATCAGCCAGAACCAGCCGGGTCCCTTGGTGGTCCCGAGCCGGCCGAGCCGGAACAGCACCCCGCGCTGGTATTCCTGGTTGATACCGAACGAGTTGAGCGCAAAAACGACGGCAATGATCGCCGGCACGACGAGCGATATGGACAGCATTGCGGTCATCGGGCTCTCCTGTGGGGGTTAAGGCGCTTCGCCCGGAGCGAAAGCGCGGATCGCGAGCGCGTGGACCCGCGTGCCCGGAATGTCGCCCAGCGCGCCGTTGACCAGCCGCTGGCGCTCAAGCCGGGACTTGCCGATGAATGCGACACTTTCGATCATGACCGTGAAATGCGATTCGCCGCTGCCGTCGTCTCCTGAGTGACCGTGATGGCGGGCGCTGTCGTTGATCACGTCGAGCCGGGTCGGGAGGAAGGCATGGTTGAGCAGGGTTTCGATTTCCCGTGCCAGAGGTCCGCTCATTTGCTTGTTCCAGGGCTTTTCATCGGCGTGCTCTAGCACCACAAAGGGCCGATGCGCCCGCACAAATTTCATGGCCGGTATGACACTGATGGGCGCGCGTGCGACGCGGCGGGGTGTGCCGAGGTAGGCGAATTTCGCGCCCCAGGGGAACGCGCGCCAGGCTTCGACGGGCCGGGCGACTGGCGCTGGCTGTGCCTTGACCACGTGCGCGCCTTCAACGCCGGCTACGACTGGTTCGACGGCATGAGCGCCGATGAAATCCTCGAAGCGCAATCGCCAATTGCCGGATGGCGGACCGAGACCCGGGCATTCCGCGCCGATGCCGCGGCGGGCGCGGTGCCGCGGTGGGCGGATTTCGACGACCCGCTGGACGCGATCGGCGCGCGGGCGTCAGAGATCAGGCGGCGCGCCGAAATGCGGCAGGCGTCGACCGCCGAACGGGCGCGCTTTTCGCCCCGCGAGCGCGAGGCGATGAGCGTGATGGGGCTGGGCCCAAAGACCGACCGGCACGAACTGCGCAGACGCTACTCCACGCTGGTCCGCCGCTATCACCCCGACCGCAACGGCGGCGACCGGAGCCATGAATCCAAGCTGCAGCGGGTGGTCGAGGCGTACCAGTTGCTCCGCAAATCCGCGCCGTTCGCCTAGCCGGCGTTGCCCGCGGGCGCTGGCTGCATCTGCGCGATCAGCGCGTTGTCGATCGCTTTGCCGGTCTGGTATGCAGCGCGTGCCCTCAGACGCTCGGCATAAGCGGTAAGGCCGTCCGACGGCGGGATGGTTTTGAAGCCGAGGCCCCAATCTACCTGGCTCCCGACATAGACGTCGGCCATCGTAAACCGGTTGCCGCACACGTAGTCGCGGTCGGCGAACCAGCCGCTGAGCATGGCGTACGTACGATCGAAGCTGCCCCATCCGACCATCACTTCCTTGCGCGCATCGCCGCCGGTATCGAACCCCTGGCTCTTCGCCGTGACCGCGGCTTCGAGGGGTCCGGCGGCGAAGAACAGCATGCGGAAGTAATCGGCCTTCTCCTCGTCGCGCGGCAGCAACGCGGGGGCGGTCATCTCGGCCAGGTAATGACACACCGCCGCCGCTTCGCTGACCGCGTGATCGTGGCCACGGTGATGGTGGATGATCGTTGGCAGCTTGCCCAGCGGGTTGGCGGCGAGCAGCGCTGGCGGCTTCGCGCCCCATTCGACCAGCACCGGCTCATAATCCGCACCCGCCTCATGCAGCGCCCAGCGGGCGATCTGCGCTCGGCTCATCGGATTGAAGAAAAACGTATACTCGGCCATCAGCTCAACCCTCTTCGCTCAGTGTCTTGAGCTGGTCGGCACAGGCGCCCCAGCCATCGGCAAAGCCCATCTCTTCGTGCCGCTTGGCGTCAGCCTCGTTCCAGTGGCGGGCGCGGGCGGTGTAGCGGGTGCCCCAAGTGCCATCACGCTCTTCGGGAGCGATTTCCCACACGCCGATCATGAAGGGGCCGGCGGGTTCGAGGTCGCCGACGATCGCGTCGGTCAAGGCGAACCGGCGCCCTTCATCCCACGCCAGCACGGTGCCGGGATGCGGGTGGACCTCGCCGTCCGGCCCATACATCGTGCAATTGGCGGCTCCGCCGACTCGGCGTTCAAGCTGTTCGAATTCGGCCCGCCACGGCTTGGGGCACCACCATTCATCCTGGCGGTTGGCCATGGCGTCCCACACCTTTTCGAGCGGCGCGTCGATTAAGCGGGTGACCGAAAGCTCGTGCATCGAAAAATCCTCTCAATCCCGGTCGGGCGCGCCGGGCGGGAAATAGGGGCGATAGGGCCGGGCATCGTCGACGCAGCGAATGACCGGCGGCAGCGCGAGCAGTTCGGCGCGCAACGCGGCGAGACGCGGGCAGTCGCCGGGAATCGGCTCGACCCAGTCGGCGTAGAACAGCGACGGCGCCGCCGCGCAGGTGACCAGCGAGACGTGCGGCGGGAGCGCATTCGCGGCGAGCCACCGCTCGAGCCAGGCATAGGCCCGGCGCAGCCCGGCTTTGCCGGCGGCCATCTCGGGCGCGAACGGTTCGTCCCTCAGCCCGGCCCCAGCCGGATCATCCTTGTCGACGAAGTAGGCCGCCATGAAGCGCTGCACATTGCCCATCACGTAATGGTCGAGCACCCGGTCGAGCATGCGCGCCACGACTGCTTCGCCCGGATCGGCGGGTATGAGCGGGGCGGGACCCGGGTGGTGGACCGCAAGGTGCTCGACGATCGAGCTGGTCTCGACCACGATTGCGTCGCCGTCGGTCAAAACCGGGAACTGGCCCGCGGGGTGTGCCTTGCCGGTGAAGCTTTCGTACTTCGGCACCGACTGGTCGATTTCGCGGAATTCGAACGGCGTGCCGTTGGCGTAAAGCGCGATCAGCGCCTTCCACGTATACGACGAGAAAGGGTGGCCGTAGAGCGCGAGCATCACCAGGTCCCCGCGGCGATCTGCCGCTGCCGTTCGTCTTCGCGCGGGTTCGCATGGGCTGGGGGGCTTTGCGACAGTTTGATGCCGGGCGCCGGAACGAATGTGGCCACCGCGACCCCCTTGGCGGTCATGTGGCCCGACTTGAACTGTAACGTCGCGGCCGGGGTGCCTTCGCGAAACACGCGCTTCCCTTGGCCGAGCACCAGCGGATAAGTCAGCACAGTCAGCTGGTCGAGCAGCCCTCGTTCGAGCAGCCCGGGATAAAGTGTACCGCTACCCCAAATCTGCAAATCGGGCCCGTCGCCACCACGAATCGCGGCAAGCGCTTCGAAGCTGCCGACGCGGGTGCTGTTGGCCCATTCGAGCGGCTTGGCCGAATGGGTCAAAACGAATTTTTCCGCTTCGTTGAACGCCTGGGCGATGGCGTTGTCCTCGCCGTCGTGGAAGGGCCAGTAGGCCGCAAAGATGTCGTAGGTCTTGCGGCCGAGCAGCAGCGCATAGGGCGGTTTGAGGCTGTCGCCGATCGCCTCGCCCGCGTCCGGGTCGGAAAAGCCCATCTGCCAGCCGCCGAGATTGAACCCTCCGGTCGGGTCTTCGTGCGGGCCGCCGGGCGCCTGCATCACCCCGTCGAGCGATTGGAACACGGTGCCGACGATCTGGCGTGCCATCGCCTTAGACCGCCTCACCGGCGTCGGCCGCTGCCTTCAACGCGGCGATGTCGATCTTCTTCATCGTCATCATCGCGTCGAATACCCGCTTGGCCTGCGCCTTGTCAGGATTGTCCATGTTCTCGGCCAGGTACCGCGGTGTGATCTGCCAGCTGACACCCCATTTGTCCTTGCACCAGCCGCACATCGATTCCTGCCCGCCGGAGCCGACGATCGCATTCCAGTAACGGTCGGTTTCCACCTGATCTTCGGTAATGACCACGAACGAAAACGCTTCGCTCTGCTTGAAATGCGGACCGCCGTTGAGGCCCATGCAGCGCACGCCCATGACGGTGAAATCGACCGTCAGGACCGCGCCCGCTTTGCTTGACGGGTTGTCGCTCGGCGCCTTGTGGACCTTGCCGAGCGAGCTGTCGGGAAAGGTTTCGGCATAAAACCGCGCCGCGCTTTCCGCATCGGCTTCGTACCACAGGCAGATCCGGGTATCGGCGTTCGCCATCGTCATTCTCCTTTGCGCGGTCCGACCAAGCCGATCGCCGCCCCTTGCGGGTCCTGCACATGGACCGAGTATTCGCCGCCCGGCACCTGGTTGAGCGGGCCCAGCAGCTGGCCGCCGCTCGACTCGACGGCGGCCGCCGCCCGATCGATATCGTCGACACCGATGTAGAAGTCCCACCGCGATCCGCGGCCGTCGTCCGTGGCCGTGCCGACTGCGCCGAAGGTGGCGCCGTCATGCTGGAGGAAGCGGTATTTGCCCATTGGGCCCATGTCCATGTCGCCTTCCTGCGTCCAACCGAACAGCCGGCCGTAAAGCGCAACCGCCGCGTCCGGTTCGCTCGTCCACAGCTCGTTCCAGCGGACATGCTCGGGCTTCACATAATCGAACACGTCGCTCTTGGCATCGGGCTGACCTGGCGGCGGGACCGGGTTCATCAAGTACAACGCCGCGCCTTGCGGATCCGCAACCATCGCGATCCGCCCAACGCCCATGTCGGTCGGCGGCATATGCACCGCGCCGCCCGCCTGAGTGATCGCGGCGACCGCGCCGTCGACGTCTGGCGTATGGACATAACCGAACCAGCCGGGCTTGCCCCCGTGCTGCTTCATCTCGTCGCTGAGCGTCATCACGCCTCCGGCGTTGCCGCCGTCGGATCGCCCGATCATACGGTACTCGCTGCCGTTGAGCATCTTGTCGCCTTCGGCCTGTACCGTCCACCCGACGACCGCGTCATAGAACGCCTTGGCCCCGGCGGGGTTGTCGGTCATCAATTCGTACCAGATGAAAGATCCGTGGTCGGACATCGTCGAAATCTCCTGTTTGTGTCAGCGACCGTGCGTCACGAGCGATTCAAAGCCGCCGAAGATCATCCGCTTGGTGTCGAAAGGCATGTTGGCCATGTCCATTTCCTTCATCCGCGGGTCGGCCATCATCTTGTCGCGGCTGGCATCGGCAGTGGCTTTGTCGGGCCAAACGATCCACGAAAAGACCACCTTCTCGCCTTCGGCCAGGTTCACCGCGCGGCGGAAATCGGTCTGCTTGCCGTCAGGCACATCTGCTTCCCACACTTCGACCTGCTCGGTCGCGCCCAGGTCCTTCAGGATGGGCCAGAACTTGTTGGCGACGTCGCGATAAGCATCCTTGTTGCCTTCCACGACCGGGACGACGAATCCTTGAACATACATCTTGGCTCTCCTGTCAGGCGGGCTGGTCTTCGAAATCGGCGAGCTGCGCATCGAGTGCGCGGCGATAGGCTGGCCTCGCCTCGCCGCGCGCCTTGTATGCGGCGAGTGCCGGATATTCCGCGACGAGATCGGTATGACGCAAGTTGTTGAGCACCGTCACCATGGCGATGTCGGCAACCGAAAACTCGCCCGCGAGCCAGTCCTTGCCGTCGAGCGCGTCGCTCACCCGCTTCAGTTTCTGCTTGCACAGGCCGAGTGAGGCTTCGCGCGCATCGGGCATCCATGGCTTGTCCTTGTGGAACAAGTCGTAGCTGGTGATTCGCTGGACGACCGGCTCCACGCTGTTGAGTGCCGAAAACAGCCACGCGATCGCGGTCCAGCGGGCCTGCGCGTCGGACGGCAGCAGGCGCCCATCCTGCTCGCCGAGATACAGCAGGATCGCGCCGGTCTCAAAGATCTGCAGCCCGTTGTCGGTAAACGCCGGGACCTGGTCGAAGGGCTGGCGAGCAAGGTAATCGTCCGGCCGGGGCTTGTTCGCGCCGAACAATTCGGTGTCGTATGACCGCCCGAGTTCCTCGAGCGCCCAGCGCACGCGCAGATCGCGCACCAGACCGCGCGCGAATTCAGGCACCCAATTAAAAGCAGTGACGGTCGGCCGAGTGTTCTCGCTCATCGAAATAACTCCTTGAAGTGAATGGCCCGGAGGCGCAGCGCCGCGCCCGGATCAGGCCGGCTGATGGGCAAGGTCGACCTCGCCCGAAACCACTTTGGGGTCCATCCACATGGGTTCCCAGTTATGGCCGTCGGGATCTTCGAAGCTGCGCTGGTACATGAAGGCGTTATCCTGCGGCGGGCTCGCATCGGCGCGACCACCGCTGCGCCCGGCTGTTTCGGTGATAGCATCGACGGCCTCGCGTCCCTCCAGATTGACGCACAGAGCCACTTGAGCGCTTTCCTTCGCGTTCGGGATCGACTTGGTCGTGAACGTCTTCCAGAAGTCGTGCGTCAACAGCATGACAGTGATCGTGTCCGACCACATCATCGCGGCCGCCCGCTCGTTGCTGAACTGCGGGTTGTTGGTAAATCCTATGGCATCGTAGAACGCCATCGAGGCGGGCAGGTCGGTGACCGGCAGGTTGATGAAAATCATTTTGCTCATCGGGGCATTCCTTTTGGTCGACTGGCATCCGCGACTCGGCGCTTGCGTTTTTTGCCAATCGCGGTTACTAAAAGCAACCATGAAGTTACAAAAAGAAACTGGTCGGACTGCGAGCCATGGCAAATGGTACCGCGATGCCTGCGGGACGGCGTTCGCGATGGAGCTGGTGGGCGAGCGATGGGCGATGCTGATCATACGCGAACTGATGCTGGGCGGAAGGCGCTTTTCCGATTTGCGCGCGAGTCTGCCCGGCATTTCCGCCAAAGTCCTGACCGAGCGGCTCGACGGTCTCGAGCAGGCCGGCGTGGTGGTCAGGCGCAAGCTGCCCCCGCCCGCCCCGGCACAAGTTTACGAGCTGACCCAGTGGGGTTATTTCGCCGAACCGGCCATCCAGGAGCTTGGGCGGTGGGCGGCCCGCTCGCCGTCGCACGACGCCACACTGCCGCTGTCGCCGGTCGGCTTCATGCTATCGTTGCGAACCATGCTGGACCTCATCGGGGCCCGCGGATTTTCCACCCAAGTCGGCTTCGCGATGGGCGACGAAAGCTTTGTCGCGAGGCTCGAAGACGGCTCGCTGCCGGTCCGCCGCGGCGATATCGCCGACACCGAAATCAGGTTTAGGGCCGCCACTCCGATGGAACTCGCCGCACTGTTCTACGGGAAAGTTCCGCCCGGCGAATGGGAACGCGCCCCCGGGCGCGCGATCGAAGGCGACCGGGTGCTGGCGCGCCGGTTCCTGGCGCTGTTCGAGCTGCCGGACAAAGTCGCCGGCTAGTTACCCGATGCCCGCCGCGGTCATCATGGCAGTTTCAACCTCGGCCGCTTTCTGCCACCCCGGCCGGGCACTGACCCGATCATACCAGGCCGCGATCCTGGGCCATGCCGTGCGATCGAGAGTCCAATCGGCATAGCTGAACGACTTGAGCACCGAGGCCACCGAGATGTCTCCGATTGAGAACGCGCCGTCGAGCCAGCCGTCTTCGCCGAGCACGCTTTCGAGGTATGGCAGGCGCTGAGTGACCACTTTCTCCGACGCTTCGGCAGCGACGTGGTCAGGCGCCTCGCCCATGATCTTGGCGCGCACGAAGCGATTGAACATCATCGGGCCGCCTGCCGCCATGACCACGGTGTCGCCCACTTCGTCGAACCACACCGCCTTGCCGAGCGCTTGCGGGTCTTTCGGCATCAGCGCGGGGCTGGGATATTTGGCTTCGAGGTAGTGCACGATCGCCGAGCTGTCGGCGAGCTTGAAGCCGCCGTCATCGAGCGCGGGGATCTTGCCATAAGGGCTGCACGCCAGGAATGCCTCGTCCGGCTGCATCGGATTGCTGGGTACCGCTTCGACATCGAGGCCCTTTTCATGCGCGGTGACAAGCACTTTGCGCACGAACGGCGAGACCGGAAAACCGTAGATCTTCATCGAATTCCTCCTGCCCAACGACCCGTTTGATTGTTGCAGGGCCAAAGCGCCGCGTCTAGGCACCCAGCGCGATGAACGAGATGAGCAAGAACCCCAACGACGCCGCCACCGCGATGGCCGCGCCCGACCACGAAGTTTCGGTGCGCGAGGTGTTCGGCATCGACAACGACATGATGGTCCCGGCGTTCTCCGCCGCCGACGAGCGTGTCCCCGATATCGATGCCAGCTATGTGTTCGATGCGGACACAACGCTGGCAATTCTGGCCGGCTTCGCGTTCAACCGCCGGGTCATGGTCCAGGGCTATCACGGCACCGGCAAGTCCACCCATATCGAGCAGGTCGCCGCGCGCCTCAACTGGCCGTGCATCCGCATCAACCTCGACGCGCACATCAGCCGCATCGACCTGATCG
>JBDSUJ010000060.1:0-6752 GCA_039927815.1 Croceibacterium sp.
ACGGCGTCACCGCGCACCGCCCGCGCGAACATCACCGTGCCGACCGGCCGGTGCTCGCTGCCCCCGTCGGGCCCGGCGATGCCGCTGATCGCAACTGCGACGTCGGCCCCACTACGCTCGAGCGCGCCCCGCGCCATCGCGTATACACAGGCGATCGACACCGCGCCGAACGCGTCGATCAAATCCTCCGACACCCCAAGATCGCTGGCCTTCGCTTCGTTCGAATAGGTTACATATCCGCGGTCGAGCACCGCCGACGAACCCGGAATCTCGGTGAGCGCCGCGGCTACGAGGCCGCCGGTGCAGCTTTCGGCGACAACGACGGTGCGGCCCAGCGCCTTGTTCTCCTCGATGACCCTCCGCGCGAGGGCGATAATCGGCTCGGGCAACAAAGCCAAAGTCACGGGTTACGCGCAGGGCAGATCGGCTGATCTTCCGGCGCGACCAACCCGATCAGACTGCCGATCAGGGCACCACCCGCCTGCGGGTCGATCCCCGAAGTCGCCTGAACGACCCGCTCGATACCGCCGCAGTATTTTGTTTTGATGCGACCGCTTGCCTCCTGGAGGATCAGCGCGTCGAGCAGGGGACGAACCGTGGTGTCGGGCAGGTTTGCGAACATGGCGATGTTCTGGCCCTTGGCCTTGGCCGCAGCGTATTTGAGCAGCCCGGATTTCGCCCGCGGCCAGACGGACGATTGCAGGCCGCGGTAGCGCGCCGCGAAAGCATCGCCGTTCCGCGCCAGAAAGCCGCCAGTCGAGAGTTCCGGGCCACACCGCGAACGCAGGGCCTCAACCAGGGCGGGGACGCTGTAAATCGCCATCGCGCTTACTTCGTCTTCGGTAACGCAGGGCTGCTGTGCCTGCGCCGCTATCGGCTGCAAGGCGATGGTCGCCATGGCGACGGCGGTGAGCCGGGTGCGTGAAATCATCGTTGTCATGTCCTTTGCAGCGGAACCAGCGTCGCCACTGCCTGGGCCGCGATACCTTCGCCCCGGCCGGTGAAGCCCATCCGCTCGGTGGTAGTGGCCTTCACATTAACCGCCGCAATCGCGATCCCAAGCAATTCCGCCAATCGCGCGCGCATCGCATCTCGCTCGGGGCCGATTTTGGGCGCTTCGCAAATGATGGTCAGGTCGACATTCCCGATGCCGAAACCCGCCTCGTTCGCCAGAGCGATGGCGTGCTCGACAAACCGGGCCGAAGACGCGCCGTGCCATTGCGGGTCGCCGGGCGGGAAGTGAAGGCCGATGTCCCCGGCACCGCAGGCACCCAGGATGGCATCGACAACGGCGTGGAGCGCGACGTCGGCATCGCTATGCCCCGCGAGCCCGCGATCATGGGCGATGCGGATGCCGCACAGCCACAATTCCTCACCCTGAGCCAGGCGGTGAGCATCGAACCCCGTGCCGGTGCGTGGGAACAGCATGGACGCGAAGTCCTCGGCGGTGGTCAGCTTGCGCAATCGTTCGTCTCCTGCGACCAGCGTCACAGGTAATCCAAACGCCTGCGCCACCTGAGCATCGTCGCCGGCAACAGGGTCCCCGGGCCAAGCCCGATGAGCCGCGAGAATTTCGGAGAATCGAAATGCCTGGGGCGTCTGGACGCGCCGGAGCGAGGCGCGGTCCACGGCTGCACCCATCACGTTTGCCGTAGCAATCGCCACACTGTCCACGATCGGCAGGACTGGAATGGCTGCGGGGCAATCAGCCAGAGCCCCGAGCAAGCGCTCGACCACTTCCGCCGGACAGTCTGGGCGCGCCGCGTCGTGGACCAATACGATGTCTGGCGCATCGGCCGCCAGTTTCTCGAGCGCGTGTCTGACCGAAACCTGTCGCGTCGCGCCGCCCGGCGTCAGCGCGACGCCTGCGATACCGGCAAGGCACCGACGCGCTTCATCGGCAAAGTCGGCCGGATGCGTCACCATGATGGTGCCCGCGCCTGCCCGTCGCAACGCGCGTGCCGCGTGGCCGAGAACGGTCGACCCGCGCCACTCAGCGAACTGCTTCGGCAGCCCGAGACCGGCGCGCGAACCGGTCCCGGCGGCGGCGATGATGGCGGCAAAAGGAGCGACGGGGGCGGGGTCCATGGGTGCCCGGCGGGGCTAGCCGCTTGCTGCATAGGCCGCAATCCACTATGCGCTGCCCGATTTTTAGGCACTGACACCATGACCTGGTTACCTCCTCCGCCGCCCTTGAAGCCGATCGCAATCGGTCCGGTCCGCATCGACTGCCCCATCGTGCTTGCCCCGATGACCGGGGTGACGGATTTGCCGTTCCGTACGCTTGTGCGGCGTTACGGCTCGGGCCTCAATGTCACCGAGATGGTCGCCAGCGAGGCGATGATCCGCGAGACCCGCCAAAGCCTGCAGAAGGTGCAATGGGCACCGATCGAAGAACCGGTCTCAATGCAGCTGGTCGGCTGCGATCCAGTATCGATGGCCGAAGCGGCACAGCTCAACGAAGATCGCGGGGCCGCGATCATCGACATCAACTTCGGCTGCCCGGTTCGCAAGGTTGTCGGCCAGTTCGCCGGCAGCGCGCTGATGCGCGAGGTGCCGTTGGCCGCCAGGCTGATGGAGGCCACGGTTAAGGCCGTGTCGGTCCCGGTAACGGTTAAGATGCGGATGGGGTGGGATCATGACAGCTTGAACGCGCCCGAACTGGCTCGCATTGCTCAGGATCTCGGCATTGCCATGATCGCGGTCCACGGCCGCACGCGCAATCAGATGTACAAAGGCGCCGCGGACTGGGCGTTCGTCCGCAAGGTCAAGGACGCGGTGACCATTCCGGTCATCGTCAACGGTGACATCTGCACCGTGGCGGACGCTGCCCTAGCTCTGGCGCAGTCCCGAGCCGACGGTGCAATGATTGGGCGGGGCGCTTACGGGAAGCCGTGGCTGCTGGCCCAGGTCATGCACTGGTCGCGTACCGGCGAGCATGTGCCCGATCCCGGCATCGACGAGCAGTACGCGGTGCTGGTCGAGCATTACGAAGCGATGCTCGATCACTACACGCCCGAAATCGGAGTAAAGATCGCCCGCAAGCACCTGGGCTGGTATACCAAAGGCCTGCCGGGTTCGGCGGAGTTCCGCAACTTCGTCAACTTCATCGATCAGCCCCAACAAGTCCTCGGCGAACTTGCACGGTTCTACGAGCCGCTGCTGCGGCGCCAGGCCGCGTGACTGGAGCCGACGCCGCGGCGGGCACGCCCGACGCGCGCGAGCAACTATCGGGTATGACTTTCGCGGTCCTGCTGGTGGGACCCGACCTGACGATCAGCCAGGCCAACCCGGCTGCCGAGAACCTGTCGGGCCGCAGTGCCCAACGGCTGGTTGGCCGCCCACTGCTCGACATCGTACGCATCTCTAATGTGGTCATTCGTGACAAGCTGCTCGAGGATGAAGCCCAAGTCGTCGCACGCGGGCTGCGCGTCCGCGTGGGTTCAAGCGATGTCGAGGTGAATCTAACCGTCTCACCCATGCCCAACCATCCGGGCTGGCGCATCGTGACGTTGTCGGAGGCGGGGCAGGGAGACCGGCTCGCCGAGGATGAACCGGCCCGCGGACTGCGCGCGCCCGCGGTGCTGGCGCACGAGATCAAAAATCCACTCGCGGCAATTCGCGGCGCGGCACAGTTAGTAGCCCGCCAGCTTCCGCCACCTGACCGGTCGCTGACCGAACTGATCGTCGACGAGGTCGACCGGATCGCCCAATTGATCGATCGAATGCAGCGCCTCGGTCGAGAACGCGCCGAGCCCATCGCCGAGGTCAACCTTCACGCTGCGATTCGCCGGGCATGGGAAACGGTCCAGGCGGCGCGCGGTCCGAATGTGACGTTGCGCGAAGAGTTCGATCCTTCACTACCCTCAGTGCTGGCGAACGAAGGCGCGCTGGTGCAAGTGCTCGTGAACTTGCTCGGCAACGCACGCGACGCCTGCGCCGCTTCGCAGGAGCCACAGATCGCCATCCAGACGCGCTTCGTCAGCGGCTTCGTCACGAGCGTGCGCCGGCTCGGGCGGCCGGTGAAACTGCCGATCGAGGTGATGGTCAGCGACAACGGGCCCGGCATCGACCCCGCGTTGCGCGAACACATCTTCGAGCCGTTCGTCTCAAGTAAGAAGAACGGGCAAGGTCTCGGGCTGGCACTTGTGCGCAAGCTGGTAGGAGACATGGACGGCCGAGTGGGACACGACCGCGACGGGGCCTGGACCCAATTCCGCGTTCACCTGCCGATGGCGCGCTAGGAGATTGCGATGAAAAGGCGCGCCTTGCTGGTCGAGGACGACGCGGCGATTGCGACCGTGATCACCGCCGCGTTGGCAGCGGAGGACTTCGATATCGATCGGTGTGACAGCGTTGCGGGCCGCGACCATCTGCTGGCCACTAATGAACCCTATGACGTCTTGCTTACTGACGTCGTGCTGACCGATGGCGACGGCATTTCGTCGCTCGGGGTTGTGCGAGCCGCGCATCCCCGGCTGCCGGTAATTATCCTATCGGCGCAGAACACGCTCGATACAGCGATACGCGCCACTGACACCGGGGCTTTTGAATACTTTCCCAAACCGTTCGATCTGGACGAACTGGTTCGGGCGGCCCGTCAGGCAGCGGAATCGCGCTCGGGGTCGAATGCAGGAGAGGCCGAAGCCGCCGGCGGCTTGCCGCTGATCGGGCGCAGCCAGCCGATGCAGGATGTGTTCCGCATGATCACCCGGGTCCTGCGCAACGACCTGACCGTGTTGATCCTGGGCGAATCGGGGACTGGCAAGGAATTGGTGGCCGAAGCGATCCATCAGCACGGCGCGCGCAAGGCCGGGCCGTTCGTGGCGGTCAACACCGCGGCCATCCCGTCGGAGCTTATCGAAAGCGAATTGTTCGGTCACGAAAAGGGTGCCTTTACTGGCGCGGTCACCCGCTCGATTGGCAAGTTCGAGCAGGCGGACGGGGGCACACTGTTCCTCGACGAAATCGGTGACATGCCGCTCGACGCCCAGACGCGCCTGCTGCGCGCGCTCCAGTCCGGCACGATACGCCGCGTCGGCGGGCGCGAGGAGGTACGCTTTAATGCGCGCATCATCGCGGCCACCAACAAGGACCTCATGCCTTTGATCGCGACGGGACGGTTCCGCGAAGATCTGTTCTACCGCCTCAACGTCGTCCCAATTCAGATGCCTTCTCTGCGCGAACGGCGTGATGACATCGCCGCTCTGGCACGCCACTTCCTGCAACAGGCGGTCGAAGAAGGGCTGCCACGACGCAAATTGGCCACCAAGGCGATCGAGTTACTCAAAGCTCAAGCCTGGCGCGGAAACGTGCGCGAGTTGCGTAATTTTATCTTCCGCGCGGCACTTCTGGCGCGTGACGAGGACATCGATGCCGCGACCGTGCGGCAGCTGCTGGCTGAGCAAACCGACGAGGGTTCCGTTGGCGCGCCAGCGACGTTTGCGGGTGCCTTGGATGCATGGCTGATTCGGCAGGTACCCGCGTCGGGTCAAATCTATCATGCCGCACTGGCCGCTTTCGAAAGGCCGCTGTTTGAACATGCTTTGCGGCAAACCGGCGGCAATCAGTTGCGTGCCGCCCAGATGCTTGGGATCAATCGCAATACCCTGCGGAAGCGGTTAGACGAAATGCAGATCGCGCCAGAGGCTTTCGACCGGCCGGTCCGATAGCGGGCGCAAACGGGTAAAAAGGCCTTGCATTGTTGCAACAGTGACGTTGTAACCTTGCAACGATGGTCGACGTCCCACCGCCGACAGTTCCTCCCTTGCGGATTCGCCGCGTGCCTCGCTGGTGGCGCCGGACAAAGGTCGGCGCGCGCCGGGCGAATCTCTATTTCTGGCTCGAGATTGCTGCGGCGGTAGCGCTGCTTGGCATGCTCACGAGCTCGTATTTGATATTGACCGGGGCCGAGGATACTCGCCGGATGCTGCCGTCGGTGCCGGCGGCAGCGATGCTAGTCGGCACCTTGATCCCCGCAATGATGATGCTGGTGCTGTTCGGGCGCCGGCTGGCGATCAGGCGCGCTGGCGGAACCACCGCGCGGCTGCACGTCAACATGGTCTTCTTCTTCTCGCTGGTTGCAGCGATCCCGACCCTGCTGGTCGCGGTGTTCGCCAGCTTCCTGTTCCAGTCAGGGGTAGAGTTTTCCAGCCAGACCCGCGGCATTCTCGAAAACGCCAACGAGCTGGCGCGGGGTTACTATGAACAGAACCAGGTCTCGCTGGCGTCAAACACTACTGCGATGGCGGGCGATATTCGCGACTTCCTCCAGCGGTACTCACTCTATAATCCGGACTTTCCGGCCGAGTACTATGGGCAAGTTGCCCAGCGTGAGCTCAACCACAGCGCGATCCTGCAAGAGGGTCCCGGTGGTTCGCTCGGTATCGCGGCGATCGCCGATCCTGAAGAAGGCGACTTGATCAAGCGAGCGACCGCCCAGGCTCTGCCTGCCTTGAAGACCGGCAAGGGGGTCATCGTGTCGGTGCGCAAGGACCGCGTCGACGCGGTTGCGGCGATCGATCTGCGAGCCGGGATATATCTCTACAACGCCCGCGATTCGGACATGCTCGCACTCAGCCAATGGGAACGGGCGCGCTCGGTGCTGCAGGACTACGACGTGCTCCAGCAACGCTGGCGTGCCCGGCAAGTTCAGTTCAATGTCGCTTTGTTCGCCGTCGCGCTGGCGCTGGTCGGGCTGGCGGTGTGGCTCGCGTTGCGCTTTGCCGACCGCCAGGTGAAGCCACTCGCCG
>JBDSUJ010000061.1:0-9939 GCA_039927815.1 Croceibacterium sp.
GGCGAGCGCACCGTGAGTGGCCTCTGGGAGGTGATCGGAACGCTCGTCGATATCTTCCAACCCCGAGAATGCGCCAACTACTTCAGCTCTTGCGGATATGACCCAGACTGATCAGAAACCGCTCTAAGCGACCGGGCGTACCCCCCTGCCATTGAAGGGGAATCGGCATTTGTGGCCAGGTGTACCCCTCGAGCGCGACAGCGAGGCCAAATAGCCAGCGCCCTCGGTGTCGGACGGGAAGCGGCGGCCCTCAAGATCATCGCTTGGACGCTTTTGGGCCGACCGCGAACGTTGGCCTTGACGGCGGCGCTACCAACGCCCTGCTGCTCAGCCGTCGGTCATTGGGATGTGGATCAGGCAACCGCCGTGCGCAAATATATCAAGCAGATCAAAGCAACGTGGCGGAGACGGAGGGATTCGAACCCTCGATACCAGTAATCCCGGTATGACGGTTTAGCAAACCGTTGGTTTCAGCCACTCACCCACGTCTCCGGACAGCGGCAGCGCTGAGCGCGGGCGGGCTATAACGGCGGGCGATGGGCATCGCAAGGGCTCGCGCGGTGTGTCTGCGCGGACTCGCTCCATCGCGAAACGGACTCGGCTGGACGCGCATTCATTGCCGCTTCACCGCAAGGGGAATCTTCTTGGCTGCGGACGCTGAGGGAACCCATGTCATGCTAATGCACTTCGCCGCCGCTTGCCGCCGCTCCGCCATCGGGGTGGCTGTCGCGCTTGCTGCCATTTGCGCCGCGCCGCCTGCGTTCGCCCAAGCGATGCAGACCATCGATCCCAGCGCATCAGCCAATGGCGACCTGGCTGCTGCCCCGCCCGCGGCCCCCGCCGCGCCCGACGTGCCGAGCCAGGGCATGCCGGCTGTCACCAGTCCCGTTCCGTCGGTCGCGGCCGGCCAGACGGTAGTGCCGCCGCCGGTTACGGCCGCGCAAGGCGAGACGTACAAGCAGGACGATTTGATCGGTGCGGCCGAGGGCGTGTTCGGCAAAGGTGCCGAGGGGCTCGCGCGGCTGATCCAGGACGTGCTCAAGAAGCAAGGCGAGCCCAATGCCTACATCGTCGGGCGCGAGGCCGGCGGGGCGTTTATTGTCGGCGCGCGTTACGGCTCGGGCACGTTGTTCCACAAAGTCGAAGGCCAGCGCCCGGTGTACTGGACCGGCCCGTCGGTCGGTTTCGATGTTGGCGCCAACGCCGGCAGCACGTTCGTGCTCGTCTACAACCTGTTCAATACCGACGACTTGTATGAGCGCTTCCCGGCGGGCGAGGGGCAACTCTACGTCGTGGGCGGGTTCAACGTGAGCTACGTTCGCCGGGGCAATGTGGTGCTGATCCCGATCAGGGTGGGTGCCGGCCTGCGTGTGGGGGTGAACGCGGGCTACCTCAAGTTCACCCGCAAGCACGAATGGCTGCCGTTCTGACTGGCACGCCGGCCCGCAAGAATTGTTTAGCGGGGTAAACCCGCCCGATTGAATCTTGCCGCCGGGCAACGTCGTCGGCATTGCGCCGCGATGCTCGACAGACTCGCTCAACAACCGGCCGACGCGCTGCTGGCGCTTATCAAGCTTCATGACGCCGACCCGCGTCCGGACAAGATCGACCTCGGCGTGGGGGTTTACCGCACCGGGCAGGGCGACACGCCGGTGTTCGGGGCGATCAAGGCGGCCGAGGCCAGGCTGGTCGCGGAGCAGACGTCCAAGGCCTATCTCGGCCCCGAAGGCGATATGGGGTTCGTCCATGCGCTGGTGCCTTATGTCTTTGGCGAACAGGCCGATACGGCGCGGATCGAAGGAATGCAGACCCCCGGCGGCACGGGCGGGGTGCGGCTGGCGCTGGCGATGGCGCAGCGCGCGGGTGTTCGCCGCATTCTGATGGGGGTGCCGAGCTGGCCCAACCACGCGCAGATCGTCGCCGATCTCGGACTCGAGCTGGTCACCTTTCGCCATTCAACGGATGATGGCCTGGCGGACCTGGAGGCGCTGCGGTCGGCGCTCGCTGGCGGGCAGGATGGTGACGCGGTGCTGTTGCACGGGTGCTGCCACAATCCGACCGGGGTCGACTATACCGCCGACCAGTGGGCACAAATCGCGCGGGTGCTGGCCGATGGCCCGGTACTGCCGGTCATCGATCTCGCTTATCAGGGCCTGGGCGAAGGCATGGAACAGGACGCGGCCGGCACGCGCGGCGTGCTCGCGGCGGTGGGCGAGGCGTTGGTCGCTTATAGCTGCGACAAGAACTTCGGCCTCTATCGCGACCGCGTCGGCGCATTCTTCATGCAGGTCGCCAACCCCGCGGACTTGCCCAAGGTTCTGTCCAACGGCCATGCGCTGGCGCGGGCGAACTGGTCGATGCCGCCCGACCACGGCGCCGCCGCGGTCCGCATCGTGCTGGAAGACCAAAGCCTGACCGCACAGTGGCAGGATGAGCTCGACCAGATGCGCGCGCGCATCCGCTCGGTCCGCGCGGCGCTCGGTGAGGCGGGGCGTGCCGGGACAATCGACCTGACGCCTTATGCGCGCCAGCACGGCATGTTCGCGATGCTCCCGCTGTCGCCGGAGCAGATCCTGGCTCTGCGCGACGATCACGGGATTTACATGGCCGGATCCGGCCGCATCAATGTCGCCGGATTGACGGCGGGCAACTTGCCCAAGTTCGTCGCCGCGCTGGCAGCTGTGACGGGCTGATCGTGGATCGCCAGCCGGTCCTTGAAGGGGAGCGGCTGCTGCTAAGGCCGCTGCGGGGGGAGGACTGGGCCGCGCTGTTCGCAGTCGCGTCGGATCGCGAATTGTGGGCCAGGCACCCGGCGCACGATCGCTGGCGCGAGCCGGTGTTCCGCGCGTTTTTCGATGATGCGCTGGCGAACGCGGGCGCATTGGTTGTGATCGAAAAAGCGAGCGACGCGGTCGTCGGCTCGTCACGCTTTCAAGGGTACGATGCGACTGACGGAGGCTCGGTCGAGATCGGCTGGACCTTCCTTGCCCGCCGCTTATGGGGCGGCGGATACAACGCCGAAATGAAGCGGCTGATGCTGGCGCACGCTTTGGCCGTCGTGGAGCGGGTGCTGTTCCGGGTCGGTGAGGACAACGTGATTTCGCGCGGGGCGATGCACAACATCGGTGCGCGCCTGACCGACCAGATCGACATAACCGAGCTGGCCGGGGTGCCGGTCCGACATGTTATCTATGAGATTACGCGGGAAAGCTTCGCGCAGGGGCCGTTGGCCTAACCGGCTCTGAAGCTTTCCAGGCGCTGCAGGTAGCGGGCGACCGTATCGATCTCGAGATTGACCTCCGCGCCTTGTTCGATTTCGCCGAGGGTAGTCATTTCGCCGGTGTGCGGGATAACGTTTAGCCCGAAGCAGACCGATCCGTCACTGCGATCCTCGACCGCGTTGACCGTCAGCGACACCCCGTCGAGCGCGATCGAGCCCTTCTCGGCAATAAAGCGGGCCAGCTTCGGCGGGGCATGGATCGTCAGCTGGGTGGAGCCGCCATCGGGCTGCCAATCGTCGACCTTGCCGACCGCGTCGACGTGACCGGTGACGATATGGCCCCCGAGCTCATCGCCGACCTTGAGTGCGCGTTCCAGATTGAGCGAACGGCCGGCGTGCCACATATCCCGGGCCGTGCGGGCGATAGTTTCGTGCGAGACATCGACCGCGAACCACGCCTTGCCCGGCTGACCGCCCCGCTCCACCACGGTCAGACACACGCCCGAGCAGGCAACCGAGGCGCCGATTGCCAAGTCCGCCGGATCGAACGGGCAGGCCACGGTCACGCGCAAGTCGCCGTGATCCTCGACTTTGTCGATTGTGCCGGTGGCGGTCACGATCCCGGTGAACATCTAGCGCCTCTCCTTGTCCACCCGGTGGTAGACTTCGAGCGTATCGCTGCCAAGCCGGCGGCTGTCGGCCTGGGTCCAGCCGGCGGGCACTCCGCCGGGGCCTGGTTCGCGAAAGGCGGCGATCCCGTCACCGAACTCCACCGCAGAGCGGTAAATCAGCAGGCGATCAGCCAGGTCCCGATCGAGAAACGCCGCCGCGGTTCGCGCCCCGCCTTCGACGAACAGGTATTGCCAGCCGCGCCCGGCAATCTCGGCCGGATCGGCCAGCGCGGCCCACCCGGCCGGCGCCGTGCGCCGGGTCAGGACCAGCTTGTCCGGGCTCCGCTCGGCCAGCCCGGGCAAGCGAACATCGAGCGCCGGGGCGTCGGTCCGCAAGGTCGCGCCGCCGACCAGGATCGCGTCGGCGCGGGCCCGCTCGCGGTGGACGTGGGCACGCGCGGGTTCTCCGGTGATCCATTTGCTGGTTCCGTCGGGTCGGGCGACGAAGCCATCGGCGGTTAGCGCGAGCTTGAGCGTAACCTCCGGCCGATCATGTCCCGAGCGCATCAGGTAACCCGCAAGACTGGCCCGGCAGCCCGGATCGTCAACGATCACGACATCGGCTCCGCCGGCCCTGAGTTGCGCTGCCCCAGTGCCAAGCGTGCGAGGGTCTGGATCGCCAACGCCGATGACAACCCGCGCCACGCCGGCGGCGGCGATTACATCGGCGCATGCCGGACCGCGTGCGCTGACGTGCGCGCATGGCTCCAGCGAGACGTAGAGGGTTGAGCCGCGCGCGGCCTGGCCGGCCTGGGCCAATGCGGCCGCTTCGGCATGCGGCCGACCGCCCGGTTGAGTCCAGCCGCGTCCGACCACCTTGCCACCGCGGACGAGGATCGCGCCGACCGCGGGATTGGGACGACTCAGCGGGCGGGCCCGTTCGGCGAGGGCGGCGGCGGCCGTCAGCCAGCGCGCGTCCTGGCTATCGCTCACCCGGTGTCCGGAGCGGCGCGGGGGGCGGCTTGGGATCGTCGGCATATTGCTTCTCGAGCGCATCGACATCGAGCCCGCTAGCGCGCCCGAGCGTGCGGAAAAATTGCTTGCGCCGTTCTTCGGCGGCCGCCAGTTCAGCCTGGAGCTTCAATTGCTTGACCTGGTTGGCTTTGTTTGAGGCGACGATCTGCGCGTCGCTCCGCTTGGGATCGAAGGTCGTGATATAGGTGATCTTGGGGGGGCGCGGATCGGCCCGCTCGCTCTTGGTCGGCACGAACAGGACTATCATGGCGAACGTCGCCGCCACCGACACACCGAGGATACGCCAGCGATAGGGGTTGGGCTTTTGCCATTCGTGCACCAGGTCGCCGATCGCGCCCTTGGGCGACACTTCGCGCCAGAAACCCATGCGTTTGAGCGGCATGGACCGAAGATAGGCGCTGCTCGCCCCTCGCGCCAGTGTCGGCGTACGATGCGCGGAACAGGTGACCGCGCTAGCCGAACGCGGCGTAAAGCCCGCGCCCTTCACGCTTGAGCCACGCGTCGGCTTCGCCGATCTCGCCGTCGTACAGCTGGCCAAGCAAGGTGTGGAACGCAGGCGAATGATCGAAATGCACCAGATGGGCGACCTCGTGCGCCACGACCGAGCGCCGAACTGGGTCGGGCGCCTGGACCAGCCGCCAGTTTATGCGGATGCAGCCTTTGCCCGAGCACGAGCCCCAGCGGCGCTGGGCGCGGGACAGGCGCAGGACCGGCTGCGCGACATCCGCGCGGGCGCAATAATCGGCGAGATCGGCCGCCAGCAATCGCAGCGCTTCGCCTTCCAGCCAGCGGCGCAGGCGCGGTCCGACCGTTTCAGCTGGCCCGCCTACGGCGATCAGGCCATCGCCGATACTGGGTCGCCGTGGGTGGCGCGCGTCCCAGGCGATCGCCAGCGCCTCGCCGCGATACCCGACCGTCCCACCAACTGCCGGCGGCGCCGCCACCGGCACTGCCGCGAGCTGGTGTTCGAGCCATGTCCGGCGGCTGTCGACGAAAACCATCGCATCGATCGTCCGGCCCCACGTCGGCAGGGTGATCCTCACCTCGCTGCCATCTGGCGCGAGCCGCATCGTCAGGCGCCGCGCGCGCGCATGGCGGCGGATCGCGACGGGCAAGGTGCGCCCGCCGATCTCGACGCTCGGATCGCGCGTCGCGGCGCGCAGCCACTCGATCATGCCTTGGGCCATTCGACGATGTGGTGTTCGATCGGACCGGCATCGGTTTCGCTGATGACGCGTCCCGCAACGCTCGCCCCGGCGTGGATCATCGCTACGTTGCTTCCGGTCAGTAACGGATGCCACGCGGGGATCGGCCTGCCGTCGGCCCGCCGGCGATAAGCGCAGCTGTCGGGCAACCAGCTCACCTGCGCAACCAGTTGCGGGGTCAGCCGCAGGCAATCGGGTACAAACGCCTTGCGGTTGCGGTAATCGCCGCAGCGCGCGGACGCGGTGTCGAGCAAGCGGCACGCGACGTTGGTTTCGGTCACTTCGCCGGTTTCGTCATCCTCCAGCTTATGCAGGCAGCAGCGCCCACAGCCATCGCACAGCGCTTCCCATTCGGGCCGGTCGAGCGCTTCGAGCGGCAGCTCCCAGAAACGCTCCCTCACGTGACCCACCGGGCCAACTCGGCCGCGACCGCGTCGGGTCCCAGGTCGGTCGGCAGCGTGGCGAGCGGCTCGCCGTTCTTGCCGAACAGATAAGTCACCGTCGAATGATTCACCATGTAGCCGCCCCCGGGCGCCTTTTCGCCGCGCTCGTAGAACACCTTGAACGCGTTCGCGGCCTGCTTGACCTGCTGGGGCGTGCCGGTCAGTCCGATCAGCCGGGGGTGAAAGTTCGCGGTGAATTCGCCGACGACTTGGGGTGTGTCGCGTTGCGGATCGACGGAGATGAAAATCGGCTGGACTTCGGCTCCGAGCGCCGGGTGTGCGTGCTCGAATTTGGTCAGGCCCTGGCTCATCCGCGCGACATCGGTGGGGCACACGTCAGGGCAATATGTGTAGCCGAAATAGACCACGCGATATCGGCCGGCAAAATCGCTCCAGCGGACGGTCTTGCCATGGCCGTCGGTCAGCTCGAACGGTCCGCCGATGGCGGAGCCGGCGAGCGGCGCCTCGGACGCGGGCGCCGGTTTCGTGCAATTTGCCAGCAGGGCGCCGAGCATCAGGCATACGACAAGGCGACCAACGGGCACAGGCATGGCAGGGCGGTTCATGCTCTGCTAAACCGCGCCGGGCAAGGGACGAGTCCGCGGCGGCGATGCGCTGTCCGCAGTTTGCAGCGAAGAAAGGGATCGCATTGGTCGGAATCACGAACCGGGGCTGGCTCGGACTGGCCGCGCTCGGCGCGCTGGCAGTCGCCATGCCAGCGAGCGCGCAAATGCGCTCAGAAGGATCGAAATTCCTTCAGGCGGTCGACAAGAAGGAAGGGCAGACGGCCACCGCCATGCTCGCGGCGCCGGGCTCGACGGTGATAAACGCGCGCGACATCACCACCAACCGGACCGCGCTGCATATCGTCGTCGAACGGCGCGACCAGGCGTGGGTAGACTTTCTGCTGGCTCGCGGCGCCGATCCCAATCTCGCTGATAACAAGGGTGTAACCCCGCTTCTATTGGCGGTGCGCATCGGCTTCATGCCTGGCGTGGAGGCGCTGGTCGGCGCCAAAGCGCGGGTCGACGAGGCCAATGATGCGGGCGAAACCCCGCTGATTTCGGCCGTGCATAGCCGCAACCTGGACTTGGTCCGGGTGTTGATGAAGGCTTCCGCCGATCCTGACCATGCGGACAACTCGGGGCGCACCGCGCGCGATTATGCCCGGCTGGAAGACGCTCCGACGACGCTGGTGGCCGAACTGAACCGGCGGAACAAGCCCAAGAGCAAGGGCGGCGTCGGCGATACGTACGGCCCCTCGTTGTGATGGCTGACGATCGCACGCTCGATGAATTGCGCCTCGCGCTGGCGCCCGTCATCGCCCGCGCCGCGGTGTTCGACGGGTGGAGTGATACCGCGCTCGATCAGGCGGCCGCGCAAGCGGGCGTCGATCCGGCGGTCGCCCGGCTGGCTTTTCCAGGCGGGGCGATGGACATGATCGACGCCTGGATCGCCTCGACAGACGCCGCGATGAATACCGCGTTCGGCGCCGGGCAAGTGACGGCGATGAAAATCCGCGAGCGGATCCGCACCTTGTTGGTGTTTCGGCTCGATAATGCCGCCGGCCAGGAGGAGTCGCTGCGCCGCGCTGTCGCCGTCCAGGCGATGCCGCAAAACCTCACGCGCACGGCGAAGATCGCGTGGCGCAGCGCGGATGCGATGTGGCGCCTCGCCGGGGATACCGCGACGGACTACAACCATTATACAAAACGGCTGCTGCTGGCCGGCATCTACGGCGCCACGCTAGGGGTATTCGTCGACGATGACAGCCCGGGCAAGGCCGAGACCCGCGCTTTCCTCGACCGGCGGATCGACAACGTGATGCAGTTCGAAAAGGGCAAGGCCCAGCTGCTGAGACGTGAAGGCGGGTTCGATGTGGCGCGGTTCTTGGGTCGCTTGCGCTATCCTGCGCGTTGACGCTCTATTGCGAAGCAGTTGCAATTAGCGCCGAAGTCTGTCACCCGCTGTGGCATGACTCTCGACCAGCTCCCCGTTCGTCGGGCCGCGCGCATCGTCGCGGTCGAGTGGGACGCGCTCGCGCCGGACGAGGGTAAGCGCTTGCGGACCTTGGGTATCGTCGCCGGGACCACGATCGCGGTGGAGCACAGGGGAATCTTCGCCGGCCACGACCCGATCGCGCTGAGTATCGGACGCATGACGGTGGCAGTACGCCGCAGCCACGCTCGCGCCATGACCGTCGAGCTGGTCGCGGAATGACGCGCCTGCAGACCGCGGCGCTGGTCGGCAATCCCAACTCGGGC
Source organism: Croceibacterium sp. (assembly GCA_039927815.1). GTDB lineage: Bacteria > Pseudomonadota > Alphaproteobacteria > Sphingomonadales > Sphingomonadaceae > Croceibacterium_A. Next base: position 8,779 of record JBDSUJ010000061.1, read on the forward strand.
AAGAGCGCGCTGTTCAACGCCTTGACCGGCGCGCGCCAGAAAATCGCCAATTATCCCGGCGTCACGGTCGAGCGGAAGGCCGGGCGCATGGTCCTGCCTAGCGGCGAGCCGGTCGAGCTGATCGATTTGCCCGGCAGCTATTCGCTCGACGCCGCCAGCCCTGACGAGGAAGTGACCCGGCGAGTCATCCTCGGCGAGTTTCCCGGCGAGGCCGTGCCCGAAGTCCTGGTCATCGTGCTCGACGCGTCGAACCTCGAGCAGCACCTGGTATTCGCGCAGGAGCTGATCGCGCTCGGCCGCCCGACGATCGTGGCGCTCAACATGGTCGACCTGGCGGAGCGCGACGGCCTGGCGCTCGATCCCGGCGCGCTGGAACAGGCGCTGGGCGTTCCGGTCATCCCGACGGTCGCAGTCCGGAAGCGCGGTATCGAGCAGCTGGCGGTGGCGCTCGCCGGGGCGGAGCGGCACTCGCTGGTCGATCCCAAGGCGCACCGCCGGCCGCACCTGACGCTGCCCGAGCGCCAGTTCGAAGCTCGCCATATCGCCCACGGCGCGATCCTCAGCGAATCAGCCGGACATCGGATGCACGCGCGGCTCGACCGCATTCTGCTGCATCCGTGGTTGGGCCCGCCGATCCTGTTCGCGCTGCTGTTCGTGATGTTTCAGGCGGTATTCGCCTGGGCCGCGCCGCTGCAGGATGCCCTCGAAGGGGTCGTCAACGCCCTTATCGGCCTGGCGACGACCTACCTGCCGGCCAGCTTGGCGCGCGATCTGCTTACCCAGGGCGTACTGACCGGTGTCGGCTCGGTGGTAGTGTTCCTGCCGCAGATCGTGATCTTGTTCGCCTTCATCCTGGCGATGGAACAGTCCGGCTACATGGCCCGCGCCGCGTTCATCATGGATCGGCTAATGGCTTACGTCGGCCTGTCCGGGCGCAGCTTCATCCCACTGCTGTCGAGCTTTGCGTGCGCGATCCCCGGGATCATGGCGACCCGCGCGATCGCCGATCCCAAGGACCGCTTGACCACGATCCTGATCGCCCCGCTGATGACCTGCTCTGCGCGGCTGCCGGTCTATGCGGTCATTATCGCGGCGTTCATTCCGGAGCGCAGCGTCGGCTTCGCCAATCTTCAGGGGTTGGTGCTGTTCGCTCTCTACATC
>JBDSUJ010000062.1:0-2199 GCA_039927815.1 Croceibacterium sp.
ACGGCCGCTGGGCCAACCGTTCGCTGCTGATTGACGCGTCGGGCGCGATCGTGGCCCGCTACGACAAGATCCACATGTTCGACGTGGCGCTGAGCACCGGCGAAAGCTGGCGCGAATCGGCCGCATACGCGCCCGGTACCGCAGTGGTCACGGCGGACACGCCGGTCGGGCGTCTCGGCCTGACGGTTTGCTACGATATCCGGTTTCCCGCCTTGTTCGAAGCGCTCGGGCGCGAACGCTGCGATGTTATCGCAATCCCGGCGGCGTTCACCGTGCCGACCGGCGTGGCGCACTGGCACTTGCTCCAGCGAGCCCGGGCGGTTGAGGCGAGCGCGTACGTCGTCGCCGCGGCGCAGGTGGGCGAGCACGCCGACGGCCGCCGCACTTATGGTCATTCGCTGGTGGTCGATCCGTGGGGCGAAGTCGTCCTCGACCTGGGCGAGGATGTCGGCCTTGGCTTTGCCGAGTTGAATGCCGCACGCATCGCCCTGGTCCGCCAGCAACTGCCCAGCCTTGCCAACCGCCGCGCCCTCTCTACATCGGCGTCATGATTGTCTTCGACCTGGCGTGTGACGAAGGCCATCGCTTCGAAGGTTGGTTTGGCTCTTCCGATGATTACCGCGCGCAGCAGGCCCGCGGTCTGCTCGACTGCCCGCAATGCGGGTCGCGCGACGTCAGCAAGGCGCCCATGGCGCCGTCAGTCCCCCGCAAGGGTAATCGCATGCCGGCGGAGCGGGCACCCAAGCAAGGGGTGACGCGCGGCGAGATGCCGGCGGAAGTGGCCGCTGCGCTCACCGCGCTAGCGGCCGCGCAAGCGAAGGCGCTCGAGAATTCGACCTGGGTGGGCGAGGCGTTCAGCGAGCAGACCCGCGCGATGCATTACGGCGAGCGAGCGCACGCGACGATCCATGGCAAGGCGAGCGCGGATGAAGCGCGCGAACTGCTCGCGGAAGGCATCGCGGTCGCCCCGCTGCCATTCCCAATAACGCCCCCGGACGAATTGAACTGAGCGAATTCCGGCTGCGTGAAATTGGCGAGCGCAGAAAACAGATGCACGGCGCCGGGCGGTCACTTAAACGAACTTCCGGCGCGCCCGTAGCTCAGCAGGATAGAGCATCGGATTCCTAATCCGGGGGTCGGAGGTTCGAATCCTCTCGGGCGCACCATCGCTGCGGGTCACTTACAGGGTGACCACCACCTTGCCGACTTGCTGGTTCGATTCGAGGTAGGTGTTGGCGGCGGCGAGCTGCTCGAGGCCGTGAAACTGGCGGGCGATCACCGGCTTGAGCTGGCCTCCCGCCAGTCCAGCGAGGATTTTCTCGCGCGCCGAATGGAAGCGGTGCGGATGGTTCCAGATCTCGCTGGCCACCCATCCGCGCAGCGACAGCCCTTTCATCGCGCAGGCCCAATGCGGGTAGGGCGTCGGTTCGCCGCTCAGGCCGCCGTAGATGAACAGGATGCCGCGTTCGGCCAGCGCGCGCGCGAGCGTCTCGACATAGGGCCCGCCGACAGGATCGAACGCGGTACGCGCACCCTTGCCGCCGGTGATCCCCATGACCCGTGCCACGAGGTCTTCGTCGTCGGTGACCACGACGTGCGCCGCGCCGTGCTCGTGAAGTGCAGCGACCTTATCGCGGGTCCGGGTGCACGCGATCGACACCGCACCCGCCCAGTTGGCCAGCTGGATCGCGGCGATGCCGACGCTTGAGGAAGCGGCGCGGATAATCACCCCGTCGCCGATCCCGACACCGGCCACTTCCACGATCGCGTAAGCGGTCAGGTACTGCATCCAGATCGACGCTGCCTGTGCGGGCGACAGGCCGGGCGGGGCGGGCAGGAGGATGCGCGCTGGCACGATCGCTTGCTCTGCCCAGATGCCGTATTGGCCCTGCTGGATCATCGGCAGGACGCACACGCGCTGGCCGACATCGAAATCCATTACCGCGGCGCCCAACGCCTCGATAATGCCGACCCCTTCGTAGCCGATCAGCGTCGGTAACTTCGGCGCGACCGGATAGCGACCGGCACGGTACATCGCTTCGGACCGATTAAGCCCGACAGCCTCGACGCGGATGCGTACTTCGTCGGGCCCCGGCTGGCCCACGGCCATGTCCTCGACCTGCAGCACATCGGGGCCGCCGAGCTCGTGGATGCGAATGACTTTGGCCACAACGGTCTCCTTTTTCCGCCGCCGTGATG
>JBDSUJ010000063.1:0-4961 GCA_039927815.1 Croceibacterium sp.
TGGCTAAAGTTCGCGGAGCGCCTGAGGGTTCGCGCGGGATTTCATTGTTCGTCGTGCCCAAGGTCTTGCCCGATGGCACGCGCAACGCGGCCACGTGCGGGGCGATCGAGCATAAGATGGGGCTCAACGGCAGCGCTACGTGCGTGATGAACTTCGACGGCGCGACCGGGTGGGTGGTGGGCGAGGAGAACGCCGGGCTGGCAGCAATGTTCATCATGATGAATGCCGCGCGGCTCAGTTGCGGCAACCAGGGGCTGGCGCAGGCCGAGCTCGCTTATCAGAATGCCGCCGCTTATGCGCTCGATCGCAAGCAGGGGCGGGCCCCCGGCAGCGCTGAGCCTGCCGATCCGCTGATCGTCCATCCCGATATCCGCCGGCTGCTGATGGAGGCGCGCGCCTTTACCGAAGGGTTCCGCGCGCTGGTGCTGTACACCGCGTTGCAGATCGACATGGCGCACAGCGCTCAAGGCGAGGCCGAGCGGGACGCGGCCGATGGGCTGGTGGGTTTCCTGACGCCGGTCCTGAAGGCCTATGGCACCGACCGTGGGTTCGAAACCGCCGTCGCGATGCAGCAGGTGCTGGGCGGGCACGGCTACATCGCCGAATGGGGGATGGAGCAAATCGTGCGCGATGCCCGCGTGGCGATGATCTACGAAGGCGCCAACGGCGTCCAGGCGCTCGACCTGGTGGGTCGCAAGCTGCTGCGTGACGAGGGACAGACTGCGGAGCGCTTCGTCGCTCTTGTCGAAGCCGAGTGCGAGGCTGCCGCGCCCGAGCTGCATTTCATCAGCGCGCCATTGCGCGAGGTTATGCACGAAGCGAACGAAGCCTCGCGCTACCTGCTTTCCCTCGGCAAGAGCGATCCGGCAAGCGTCGGCGCGGGCGCCTATCCCTATTTGCAGTTGATCGGGGTACTGGCGATCGGGTGGATGTGGCTGCGTCTGGCGCGGACCGCACTGGCCTTGGCCGACGATCCACTTTCCACCGCCAAGCTGGTTACCGCCCGTCATTACGCGCAACGCAGCTTGCCACAGGCGACCGCGCTGCGGCGCCAGGTCGAAGCTGGGCCAGACGCGCTGATGGCGCTCCCGAACGCGGCGTTTGTGCGTCACGGATAGCCGAAGAATACCTCGTCGGGATCATAGGCGGTCCGGATAGCGGCAAGCCTGTCGAGCACTCCGGGCCCGAAGCATTGCGCGCGGCGGTCGGGTGCCGCGCCCAAATCGGCTTCGCCGACGTAACGACCGGTGCGGAAAGGGGCGAGGGCGTCGTCGATCTGGCTGACCCAGTTACGATTGAGCGCGTCGTCGGCAGGCTCGTCCCATAACGCGTAAATGCCGGCACCGGTTCTGCCGATGCGCGACAGCGCTGCATCGCCCGGCACGGCAACCGGCGCATTGCCGCCGTAAGCAACCAGATCGACCGTCGAATCCGCACTCGGCGGGACCAGATGGTAAATCGCCAGCAGTAGATCGCCGACCGGGTTGTCGCTCCATAGGTGATCGGCCGCGACGCGCTTACCGGCGGGCATTGGCGACAGGCGCGGCAATTCGGTGAACGCCAGCGCTTCGCCTTTGGGTTCCCACAACCGCTCAACGGCTGGCGGTGAGGCGAACGAGGCCAGCTTGGTACGCGCATCGTCCGCTGTTTCCCCGCAGGCGGAAACACGCACGATGACCGCTGGTTGCCCCGAGTCGGGAGCGTGCAGCACGAAGCAGCCGAGTTCGACTGCGGGGTCGGCAGCGGCGATGGCGGCGTTGATCCAGTCGGCCAGCAACGGCGCGCTCGCGAGCGGGAACATGGCCCGCCACGCCCACACCGCCGGGGGGAGCGGCTGGAGCGCGAGATGGAAGGCCGTGACCGCCGCAAAAAAGCCCGCCCCGTGCCCGCGCGCGGCCCACCACAAGTCGGCGTGTTGCGTTGCGTTCGCCAATACCAATTCGCCCGCCGCGGTGACCACTTCCACCGCGACGACACCGCCGCACGCGGCGCCCCACTCGCCAGCGTTCCAGCCCAGGCCGCCGGCCAGCAAGTAGCCGCTGAGGCCGACATCGACGCAATGCCCGACCGGAAAACCGAAGCCTTTGGCCGCGAGCTTCTCGGTCAGGTCGCCGCCGCGCACTCCGGCGCCAACTCGCGCGACCCGGGTCTCCGCATCGATCTCGACAAAATCGAGGCCAGCTAGGTCGAGTAGGAAACCGCCCTCGCGCAAGGCGGCCGCCTCATAGTGATGGCCGCCGCCGCACGGCGAAACGCGCTGCCCGCCGTCGCGCGCGAGGCCAATGGCGGATCGCACATCAGCCGCGGAGCGGCAGTCTACGATCGCGTCGGGCGTGCGGGCGAGGGCGAGCCGCTTATTCCAGATGAGGCGTTGGCGGGCGGCATCGAACTCTGGCTCGCCGCGGCTCACCAGCGCCGGATCTCTGAAGGCAGGCATCGCGGCGTTAACCGAGCACTTCGTCAAACAGTTCCAGCATCGCTGCCCAGCTCTGGCGGTCAGCGCTGGCATCGTAGCCGGTGGCGGGATTGGGATTGGGTGCGGGATTGGTGAAGCCGTGTTTGACGCCGCTGTACGAGTGGAAATGCCAATTGGCCCCGGCGGCATCCATTTCGTCCCAAAACGCTATGACCTGGCTGCGCGGGACCATCGGATCGGCATCGCCGTGGCAAACCAGGACTCTTGCGGTGACCTTGCCCGGTTCGGCGGGCAAGCCGGTTTCGAGCAGGCCGTGGAAGCTGACCGCGGCGAATAGCGGAGCGCCCTCGCGCGCCAGTTCAAGCGCGGCCTGGCCGCCCATACAGAACCCTATCGCGCCGATTGGCATGCCGACGGCATCGGGCAGCCGCGCCAGCGCCGCCAGGCTGGCGCGCAACCGGCGGCGGTATGTCTGGGGGTCGGGCCTGATCTCGGCGGCCGCCGCCCGCGCGTCGTCGAAGTCCGCCGGTTGTCGCCCGTAAAAATCCGCCAACAGCGCGAGATAGCCGTTCTCAGCGAGTGAGCGCGCCTTGTCCTCGACCGACCGGGTCGGGTTCATGATGGTCGGAAACACGACCACCGCCGCGCGGGGTTGGCCGGCGGGGCGAGCGATCAGGCCAGCGAGCGCAGTATCGCCGTCAGCATAAGCCAGTGGTTCAAGTTCCATCGGGCGGTTCCTTCGGTTAAGAACGCGACCAGCGCGGCCACAACAGCCACGCGGTGATTCCTGCCCCGATACACCAAATGGCGATCACCCCGACCAGGCCCGCGCGCGAGATCGGCCGCTCTCGCTCGACCGCCGCGGCGCGCAGCTCGGCCATGACCGGAGGCGGGATCAAGCGCACGGCCAAGGCGATCCCCAGCGGCACGATCAGCAGATCGTCGAGATAGCCCAGCACCGGAATGAAATCCGGGATCAGGTCGATCGGCGACAGGGCGTAGGCGGCCACCGCAGCCGCCACAGCCTTGGCATGCCACGGAACTCGCGGATCGCGCGCGGCCAGCCATAAGGCAACGACATCGCGCTTGAGCGCGCGGGCCCAGCGCTTCACCGCATCGATCACGCCGGTATTTCCCACTCACTCCGTCGGCAGGAAATCGGGCACCGACAGATAGCGCTCGCCGGTGTCGTAATTGAACCCGATCACGCGCGTACCGGCAGCCATCTCGCCCAGCTTCTGCCTGATGGCGGCGAGCGTTGCGCCCGAGCTGATCCCGACCAGGATCCCCTCTTCTCGGGCGCAGCGGCGGGCCATGTCCTTGGCGTCCTCGGGCGTGACCTGGATCGCGCCGTCGATGGCTTGGGTATGGAGGTTCGCGGGAATGAATCCGGCGCCGATGCCCTGGATCGGATGAGGGCCGGGCTGTCCGCCCGAAATCACCGGCGAAAGCGTCGGCTCGACCGCATAGGCCTTGAGCTCAGGCCAGGTTTTCTTGAGCTCTTCGGCGCAAGCGGTCAGATGCCCGCCGGTGCCGACCCCGGTGATGAGCAACGCCGGGGGACTAGCGGCGAAATCGGCCAGGATTTCTTGCGCGGTGGTGCGCGCATGAACCGCGATATTGGCCGGATTCTCGAACTGTTGCGGCATCCAACTGTCGGCGATCTCGGCCAGCCGTTCCTGCGCGCGGGCCAGCGCACCCTTCATGCCCAGTTCCTTGGGTGTCAGGTCGAAGCTGGCGCCGTAGGCCAGCATCAGCCGGCGCCGTTCGAGGCTCATCGATTCGGGCATCACCAGGATCAGCCGGTAACCTTTGACCGCGGCCACCATGGCCAGTCCGATGCCGGTGTTGCCGCTGGTCGGCTCGATGATCGTACCGCCGGGCTTGAGCGCGCCCGATTTCTCGGCTTCCTCGACCATCGCCAGCGCGATGCGGTCCTTGATCGATCCGCCGGGATTGGCCCGCTCGCTCTTCACCCACACTTCGTGATCGGGGAACAGGCGGGCGAGGCGGATGTGCGGGGTGTTGCCGATAGTGGCGAGGACGTTGTCGGCCTTCATGCTGCAGGTTCCTTCTCGGTGCTCTCGGGCAAGTAGGTCGGGGCGAAAGTCCTGGCTCTGCGCAATTCGGGGAACTTCCACGCCCAGACCGCGGTGATCAATATCGCACCCACGCCGCCGAATACAACCGCCGCGGTAGCACCCAGGAGGGCGGCAACGAAGCCGGATTCAAGCTCGCCCAGCTCGTTCGAAGCGGAGATCGCGAGGCCCGAGATGGCCGAGACTCGCCCGCGCTTGGTATCGGGCGTGTTGAGCTGGACCAGCGACGATCGGATGAACACGCTGATCATATCGGCCGCGCCCAGCACCGCGAGGATTCCCAGCGACAGGGGGAACGAGCGTGACACCCCGAACGCGATCGTGGCCACGCCGAACACCACCACCGCCCACAGCATCTTCGCGCCGACGTTGTGGGACAGCGGGCGCCACGACAGCCACGCCGCGACCAGCGCCGCGCCGACCGCGGGCGCGCCGCGCATCAGGCC
>JBDSUJ010000064.1:0-46009 GCA_039927815.1 Croceibacterium sp.
CTCGTGAGCGAAAAGCGCCGCACTCTGGCCCGCGTCTTCTTCGGCGATGTCGCCGAAGGCCAGCTCGAGCGCGAGGTAGGTCGCGCCCGCCTCGTCACGCGCCCGCTCGACGAACTGACGCACCGAAGCGGGCGAGCCTGCAAAAGCCAGGCCCATGTCGACCGCGCCGGCGAACGTCTGCGCGATTGGATACGGTTCTCGCCCCAGCCAATCGACCAGCCAGTTGAACGAGCGGACGAACGTCAGCCATGCCCGCTCGGCGATCGCTTCCGCCCCGCGGTCGGTCGGGGCGACCACCAGTTGGCGGGCCTGGCCCATGAACGGCATCGCCGCCGGCGCCACGCCGAGCTTGGCAAGCTGCTCGCGATAGTCTTCGAACACCGCCCGGGTGCGCGCATTGGACACCAGCGTCAGCAGGTTGACGCGGTGCTGCGCTGCCCACGCGTTGCGGTGGCTCGAGGCGGTGCCGTACCACAGCGGCGGATGCGGTTTCTGCAGCGGGCGGAGGCGGATCGGCACTTCGGGCAAGGTGTAAAAGCGCCCCTCATGCTGCACGCTTTCCCCTGCCAGCCCGCGCATCAGGATCTCGAGCCCTTCTTCGAACATTGGCCCGAGGTCGGCCTCGGCCAGCCCGAACCGCGAATGCTCGGCCGGCTGCCCGCCCCGGCCGACACCGAGCTGAAAGCGACCGTCCGACAGCTGGTCGAGCATGGCAATTTCCTCGAGCAGACGCACGGGGTGATGCAGCGGCAGCAAGTAGACCAGCGTGCCGAGCTTGATCGTCCGGGTACGCTGCGCGACCGCGGCGAGAAACACGCTCGGGCTCGAGGCCATGCCAAGGTCGGTCGCATGGTGCTCGGTCAGGTGATAGCAGTAGAAACCCAGCGCCTCGTATCGCTCGATCAGCCGCAAGCGCTGCGCGTAAAGTTCGCCCACCGCCATGCCATTGGCATCGATGTGGTCGAACACGCCAAACTTCATCCCGCTTCGACTGCCCGATAGTCAGTCCATGGCGAGGGCATATTATAGGGCACGGTGATGAACACCGCCTCGACCCCCGCGATCTTGCCATCGAAGATCTTGAACAGTTCGAGCAGCACATAGCTATGCGGATAGAAGAACGGCGAGCGGACCTTGGTAGTGCCGTCGGTCCAGGTGATGTCGACCACTTTGGCGGCGTGGTCAATAAACCCGCCGGCGAGCACCAGGCCCTTTTCCTCGTCTACCAGCGGAAAGCGGCGGTCGCGTAGGCGGTCGTCATAGACATATTGGCCGAGGCGGAACTGCTCGGCACAACCCATCGCGGCGATCGGATAGTTTTCAATCTGGGTATTGGTGGTTTGAAGCCCGTTTTCAACCCGGTCGCAATCATCGGTGAATTCAGTCAGCAACTGCCCGTCGTTCAGCTGCAGGGTGTCGAAATATCCGTCCGCGATGGCGATCATGCGCGCGCGGCCGCGGCGCTGTGGAGCGGCAACGTCGGCCAGCATCAGCGGGCGCGGCGCGATGTAGGTCTCGATGCTGGGGAAGGGGCTGAAATCTACCTTGCGGCAGACGATGGTCTCGATTTCGCAGATCGCGTCCCCCACCACTTTCAGCCGCAAGGCCATCACCGACGGGACGCCGTGTTCCTCGACAATGCCGAACCAGCACACTTGTCCTGCGGCGAGGTCCGCGCATTTGAGATCGTAGCTGTCGCGCACCGCGCTGACGCTGTTCCATAACCCGTCGCCGAGCGCGAGCTGGACGTTGTTCTCGGTGAACACCACGTGCTCGGCGAGCCGGAGCCGCGACGGATCCCTGGCTGCCAGCGCGGCCAGGTAGGCGTCGGCGTGAGCGTAGAGATCGGCCCGGCGGTGCGCGGCCGGCCGCGAGTTCATGGTCGCCAAGGTCAGTCCTCCCCCATCGCCAGCACGATCTTGCCGATGTGATCACCCGCTTCCATGCGGGCATGTGCTTCGGCCGCCTGCGCCAACGGGAGTATGCGGTCCATCGCCGGGCGCAAGGCTCCTTCGGCGACCAGTGGCCAGACTTCGCGCTCGATCTCCGCGGCGAGCAGGGCCTTGAACGTGTCGGAACGGGCGCGGAGGGTCGAACCGGTCAGCATGTGGCGGCGCATCATGACCTTGCCCATGTCGATCTCCGCCCGCGCCCCGCCTAGCACCGCGATGGTCACCAGCCGGCCGTCGTCGGCGAGACAATCGAGGTTGCGCTGGGTATAGCTGCCGGCGACCATGTCGAGGATCAGCTGCGCTCCGACACCGCCGGTGAACGCACGCACCTCGGCGACGAAATCGCCTGTACGGTAATTGAATGCCGCATCGGCGCCGAGAGCCCGGGCGGCAGCGCATTTGTCGTCCGAGCCGCAAGTCGCCACCACCGTCAGCCCGAACAGCTTGCCAAGCTTGATTGCCATCGTGCCGATCCCGCTGGTTCCGCCGTGGACCAGCAGCGTCTCGCCGTCGCGGGCAAAGCCGCGCTCGAACGCGTTGTGCCACACGGTGAACAGGGTTTCGGGCAACGCGGCGGCCTCGGCCGTCGCCAGGCCCGCCGGGATCGGCAGGCAATGTTCGGCGCAGGCGAGACAATATTCGGCATAGCCGCCGCCCGTCACTAGCGCGCAGACCATCTGCCCAATGGTTTCCGGTGCGCCGGCCACGACTCGGCCGGCTATCTCGAGCCCCGGAATATCGGATGCACCAGGCGGCGGCGGATAGCGTCCGAGGCGCTGGAGCATGTCCGGCCGGTTCACCCCGGCGTGGGCGACGCGGATCAACACCTGGCCATGCCCGGGTTGCGGCACGGGCCGCTCTTCGACGCGCAGAACCTCCGGCCCGCCAGGCCGGGAGATGCCGACAGCACGCATTTGTGCCGGTATTTCAACGCCCATCCACGTCCCCAGTGACTCAAATGCCACGCTTCAGCGCCCTAGTATCGGGGCCCGTTGACAGCAAGGTCCCCGCGACTCATGCTGCAACGCGATGGAGGACGAACTCCCTCGGGTCCGCGGAGACGCAGCCAGCCGGCTTTCCGGCGAGCCGCTCGACACCTACTCACAGGACGAGCTGATGGAACGCGTCGCTCTGCTGGAGGCGGAAATCGAACGCATTCGGCAGCAGCACGCGAAGGCGGCCGACAAGCGCAAGCTGGCGGATGCGCTGTTCAAACCACGAGAGCATGGCTGATGGGGCGTCGGCCGCCTCGCCCCTCTCGCAAACGCGCTTTTTGCGCCCCATATTCGTTAACACCACAAGGCCGGCGCGTTTCTCACGCGTTCAGGCGGCCCTTCGCACAATCGCAACCTATCGGATCGTAGTTTCCGTCTTGGATCATCAGAACCATGCCTAGCTTTGCCCAGAACCTTGAAAAGACTCTCCACACCGCGCTCCAGCAGGCGACCGAGCGGACGCACGAATATGCGACGCTCGAGCATTTGCTGTTGGCGCTGGTCGATGATCCTGAAGCGGCCGAAGTGATGACCGCGTGCGGGGTCGATCTGAGCGAGCTTGGCACCGTCGTGCGCCAGTACCTCGACCAGGAATATCAATCGCTCAAGACCGAGGACGATGCCGACCCCCAGCCGACCGCCGGCTTCCAGCGGGTCATGCAGCGCGCCATCCTCCACGTGCAGTCGAGCGGCAAGGACACGGTGACCGGCGCCAACGTGCTGGTGGCGCTGTTTTCGGAGCGCGACAGCTACGCGGTCTATTTCCTTCAACAGCAGGACATGAGCCGGCTCGATGCGGTCAGTTTCATCAGCCATGGCATCGGCAAGGGCGGGCGGCAGATCGAAAGCCGCGGTCCGCAGGGGTCCGACGAACCGGAGACCAAGAGCGAAGAAAAGCCCGACAAGAGCGGCAAGAAGGATTCCGCGCTCGACCAGTTCACCGTCAACCTTAACCAGAAGGCGCTCGACGGCAAAATCGACCCGCTGATCGGGCGGGGGCCCGAGGTCGACCGGACGATCCAGATCCTGTGCCGCCGGTCGAAGAACAACCCGCTCTACGTGGGCGACCCGGGTGTCGGAAAGACCGCCATCGCCGAAGGCCTCGCGCGCAAGATCGTCGAAGGCGACGTGCCCGAAGTGCTGCAGGACGCGGTCATCTACTCGCTCGACATGGGCGCGCTGCTGGCCGGCACACGGTACCGTGGGGATTTCGAGGAACGCCTCAAGCAAGTCGTCAACGAGCTCGAAAAACTACCTGACGCGGTCCTGTTCATCGACGAGATACATACCGTTATCGGCGCGGGCGCCACCAGCGGAGGGGCGATGGACGCCTCCAACCTGCTCAAGCCGGCGCTGTCGAGCGGAGCCATCCGCTGCATCGGCTCGACCACCTACAAGGAATTCCGCAACCACTTCGAAAAGGACCGGGCGCTACTGCGCAGGTTCCAGAAGATCGACGTCAACGAGCCGACCGTGGAGGATACGATCAAAATCCTCCAGGGCCTGCGCACCGCGTTCGAAGACCATCACAAGGTCAAGTACACGCCCGACGCGATCAAGACCGCGGTCGAGATGAGCGCACGTTACATCAACGACCGCAAGCTGCCTGACAAAGCGATCGACGTGATCGACGAAGTCGGGGCGATGCAGATGCTGGTGCCGCCGTCGAGGCGGAAGAAGAAGATCACCAGCAAGGAGATTGAGCAGGTCATCGCGACGATGGCGCGCATTCCCGCCAAGTCGGTCAGCAAGGACGACCGGACCCAGCTCGCCAGCCTCGACAAGGACCTCAAGCGAGTCGTGTTCGGCCAGGACAAGGCGATCGACGTGTTGGCGACGGCGATGAAGCTGTCGCGCGCCGGCTTGCGCGATGCCGACAAGCCGATCGGCAGCTTCCTGTTCTCCGGCCCGACCGGAGTCGGCAAGACCGAGGTCGCGCGCCAGCTCGCCTCGATCATGGGAATCGAGCTCAAGCGCTTCGACATGTCGGAATACATGGAACGGCACAGCGTCAGCCGGCTGATCGGCGCGCCTCCCGGCTATGTCGGCTACGACCAGGGCGGCTTGCTGACCGACGCGATCGACCAGCACCCGCATTGCGTGCTGCTGCTAGACGAGATCGAAAAGGCCCACCCCGACCTGTTCAACATCCTGCTGCAGGTGATGGATAATGGGCGCCTGACCGACCACCACGGCAAGACCGTCGATTTCCGCAACGTGGTCCTGATCATGACCACCAACGCGGGCGCGTCGGACATGGCGCGCTCATCGATCGGGTTCGGCGCCGGGATCAAGGAGGAAGCGGGCGACGAAGCGGTCAAGAAGATGTTCGCGCCCGAATTCCGCAACCGGCTCGATGCGATCGTGCCGTTCGCCTATCTCGGGACCGAGACCGTCAGCCGCGTGGTCGACAAGTTCATCCTTCAGCTCGAATTGCAGCTGGCTGACCAGAACGTCCACATCCAGTTCGATAGCGACGCGCGGGCGTGGCTGGCCAAGCGCGGCTACGACAAGTTGTACGGCGCGCGGCCGATGGCGCGGCTGATCCAGGATAAGGTCAAGCAGCCGCTCGCCGAAGAACTGTTGTTCGGCAAGCTCAACCACGGCGGCGAAGTCCATGTCAGCCTCAAAGACGACAAGCTCGCCTTCGAGCTCACCCCCGCCGCGCCCAAGGCCCCCCGGCCGAGAGTGCGCAAGAGCAGGCTCGCCGGCCCAAAGGCCGAAGCCGGCGAAGAGTAACGTGGTGTAACAAGGTCGCGGGCCGCGCTTCGGTGGAACTGGAGCGCGGACCTGCCTATTTGGTACCCATGCGTATTGGGTGCCCATGATTGCCGACTTCGCCTGGATCCGGCCCGAGCCGCATGGCATCCACGTGGTCCCGGCCGATTGCTGGATCGACCCGTCGCAGCCCGTGGCCCATGCATTGGTGACGCACGGTCACGCCGACCACGCCCGGGGCGGACACGGCCGGACCGTCGCCACGCCGGCCACGCTGGCAATCATGGAACTGCGCTATCAGACCCGCGAGGGCGCGGTGCCGGCACATTATGGCGAGACGATCCAGCTCGCGGGCGGCGTCGATGCAACCTTTCTGCCGGCGGGCCACGTGCTTGGCTCGGCCCAGATCCTGCTCGAATATGCGGGCGAGCGAATCATCGTGACCGGCGACTACAAACGCCGTCCCGATCCGACCTGTCCACCGTTCGAAGTCACTCCGTGCGACGTGTTGATCACCGAGGCCACGTTCGGGCTACCGCTGTTTTGCCACCCGCCGATCGAGGATGAGATCGGCAAGCTTACCGAGCGGCTCGCGCTGCACCCCGAGCGGTGCGTCCTGGTGGGCGCCTATGCCTTGGGCAAGGCACAGCGGGTCATCGCCGAGCTGCGCCGGGCGGGCCATCATGACGTCATCTACCTCCATGGGGCGATGGAGCGGATGTGCCGGCTGTACGAGGATTTCGGGATACCGCTTGGCGAACTGCGCCTGGTCGGCGAGTCGAAAAAGGACGCGCTGCGGGGGAAGATCGTGGTCAGCCCGCCGAGCGCGCTCAACGACCGCTGGAGCCGGCGCCTACCCGATCCAATTACCGCCATGGCGAGCGGGTGGATGCGGGTGCGCCAGCGGGCCCGGCAGAAAAACGTCGAGCTCCCGCTGGTCATTTCCGACCATGCCGATTGGGGCGAGCTGACGCGCACGATCGAGGAAGTGAACCCGTCCGAGACGTGGATTACCCACGGGCGCGAGGAAGCTCTGCTGCGCTGGTGCCAGCTGCATCAGCGCCGCGCCCGCGCGCTGGCGCTGATCGGCTACGAAGACGAGGACGACTGAGGTGGAGAAGTTCGCCGCGCTGGTCGATGGGCTAGTCTACACCCGCAGCCGCAACGGCAAGCTCGAACTGATCGCTGACTATCTGCGCACTACGCACGACCCGGACCGAGGCTGGGCACTGGCAGCCCTGACGGATTGCTTGAGCTTTTCCGCGGTCAAGGCCAGCACGATCCGCAACCTGATGTTCGAACGCGTCGACCCGGTGCTGTGGTCGCTCAGCCGCGATTTCGTCGGCGATACCGCGGAAACGGCCAGCTTGCTTTGGCCGGACCCTCTTGGCGACGTCATGGCGCCGCCCACTGTGGGCCAAGCCGTTGATTTACTTGATAGAATGACTCGCGCAAACGTGATGAGCGAATTGCCGCGGCTGCTCGATCGGCTCGACGCCGACGGCCGCTACGCGCTGCTCAAGCTGGCAACCGGGGCGATGCGGGTCGGAGTCTCGGCGCGGCTTGCCAAGACCGCCTTCGCGCTAGCCTTCACGGTTAACGTCGAGGAGGTCGAGGAGTATTGGCACGCGCTGACGCCGCCGTACGAAGCGTTGTTCGCGTGGGCCGCCGCTGGCGCGCCGCCCCCCGACACCGAGGCGATGCCGTTGTTCCGCCCGTTCATGCTCGCGCATCCGCTCGACGACGCGGTGCTCAACCTGACCGATTACGTCGCCGAGTGGAAATGGGACGGCATACGGGTCCAGCTGGCACATGCCGGGGGCGAGACTCGGCTCTATTCGCGGTCGGGAGACGATGTCACCGGCACGTTCCCGGAAATGACGGGCGCGCTGACAATCCCGGCGGTGCTCGACGGCGAATTGCTGGTTCGCGGGAGTCACCAGAGGGGTGAGCAGGGCGGAGCGGCAAGCTTCAACGCGCTCCAGCAGCGGCTAGGGCGCAAGACCGTCAGCAAGGCGATGCTGCGCGACTTTCCCGCTTTTGTGCGATTGTACGACGTGCTAATCCTCGAGGGCGAGGACGTGCGTGCGCTGCCTTGGCGCGAGCGGCGCCAGCGGCTTGAGGCGCTCATGCCGCGGCTCCCGGCCGAGCGGTTCGATATTTCGGCGGTGGTCGAGGCTGAGCATTTCGAGCAGCTTGCCGAAATCCGCGCCGGTACCCGCGACGAGTCGATCGAAGGCCTGATGCTCAAACGGCGCGATTCGCCTTACATCGCCGGGCGCCGCACGGGCCTGTGGTACAAATGGAAACGCGATCCGCTGCTGATCGATTGCGTGCTGATGTATGCCCAGCGCGGCAGCGGCAAGCGGAGCAGCTTTTATTCCGATTTCACCTTCGGCTGCTGGGACGGCGATCCCGACCTAGGGGCCGAGCTGCTGCCGGTGGGCAAGGCCTATTTCGGCTTTACCGACGAGGAATTGAAGCAACTCGACCGCTATGTCCGCAACCACACCGCCGCGCGGTTCGGACCGGTGCGCGAGACCGACAAGAGCCTGGTGTTCGAAGTCGCGTTCGATTCGATCCATGCCAGCAAACGGCACAAATCCGGCGTGGCGATGCGCTTCCCGCGGATCAGCCGGATTCGATGGGACAAGCCGGCGCACGAAGCGGACCGGATGGAGACTGTGAGGACCTTGATCCGCGACTAGCGAGTCGCGCGGCGCGACTTGCGGCGGACTGGCGTCACATATCCCATTGCGCGCGCAGCGCGGCCAGATGACGCTGAGCGAGCCGGCAGTAGCGCTCGGTCTGGAAGCGCACTTTCTCGATCTGCGCTTCGTCCTGAGCGCGTAAAAACTTTGCCGGTCGCCCCACCCAGATCTCGCGCGGCGGGATGGCCTTGCCCGGGCCGAGCAGCGCGCCCGCGGCCAGCATCGCGCCTTCACCGATCCGGCATTCGTCCATTACCACCGCGCCCATCCCGACGAATGCGCGATCGCTAAGCGTGGCGCCGTGAACCACCGCCATGTGGCCGATTACGCAATCCTCACCGACGATGGTCGGGCAACCGTCGGTATCCGGACGCGGGCCTTCGACATGAAACACGCTGCCGTCCTGTACGTTGCTGCGCGCGCCGACCACAATGCGGTGGATGTCGCCGCGCAGTACGCAATTGTACCACACGCTCGCTTCGGGCCCGATGCTCACATCGCCGATTATCCGCGCGCCCGGGGCGATAAAGGCAGTTTCGTGGATCTGGGGCTCTTTGCCCTCGAAGGGCAGGATCGTGGCCCACGGGAATCGAACGGCGCTCACAAGTTGCCCCATTCCGAACGTGCGATCGAAAAGGCGATCGTGTCGCGAAACGGAGCCGAAATGCGAGAGTCGACATAGTCGAACTCTTCGCGGCGAAGCATGCCGAGACGTTTCATCAGCCCCCAACTGGCTTCGTTCTCGATCACGGTCAGTGCGAAGACCTCCTCGGCCCCGAATTGCAAAAACCCGGCCGCGAGGGCCGCGTGTGCGGCTTCCTTGGCGTAGCCCTGGCCCCAGACATCCTGGCGGAATCGCCAACCGATCTCGAATTGCCCGAGGATAGTGCTGGCCGGAGCGTCGGCACGTTTGAGGCCGCAAAAACCGAGCACCTCACCGTCCGACTTTCGCTCGACCAACCAGAAACAATGGCCGTGTTTGGAAGCGCAGCCCTCGACCCGCGCGCGTTGGCTTGACCGCCCTTCGGAATCGAGTTCCCCGCCAAGCCATCGCATCACCTGCGACGTATTGGTGTGCTGGAAAAATGGCCCCCAGTCATCTTCGCGCCAGTCACGCAAAATCAGCCGCTCGGTCTCCAGCGCGAAGTCACCCATTGAGAAGTCGCGCGGCGAGCGGAGCGTGGTAAGTCAACACACCTGAGCAACCGGCGCGTTTGAATGCCTGCAGCGTTTCCATGACCAGCGCGTCGCGCTCGCCTGCGCCGGCGGCAGCGGCGGCTTCGATCATCGCGTACTCGCCGCTTACCTGGTAAGCGAATACCGGCACGGAGAAGCGCTCCTTCACCCGGCGAACGATGTCGAGGTACGGCAGGCCCGGCTTGACCATCACGCTATCGGCGCCTTCCGCGAGGTCAAGTGCGACTTCGCGCAACGCTTCTTCGGCGTTGCCCGCGTCCATCTGGTAACCGGCCTTGTCACCCTTGAGCAGCCCGCGCGAACCGACCGCGTCGCGGAACGGGCCATAAAATGCCGAAGCATACTTGGCGGCGTAGCTCATGATCTGGACGTCGGCGTGGCCCGCGCCTTCGAGCGCCGCGCGGATCGCGCCGATGCGGCCGTCCATCATGTCCGACGGGGCGATGATATCCGCGCCGGCCGCGGCCTGGACCAGCGCCTGTTCAACCAGCACCGCGACTGTCGCATCGTTGAGGACGCGGCCACGTTCGTCGACCAGCCCGTCCTGCCCATGGCTGGTGTAGGGGTCGAGTGCGACGTCGGTCAGCACGCCCAGGTCGCTGCCACAGGCATCGCGGATTGCCTTGATCGCGCGGCACATCAGGTTGTCGGGATTGAGCGCTTCGGCCCCGTCCACGCTGCGTTTGCCGGCCGGCGTGTTGGGGAACAGCGCCACGCACGGAATGCCGAGCGCAACCGCCTGCTTCGCGCGGTCCGCGATGCCATCGAGCGACCACCGCGACACGCCGGGGAGCGAGCCGATCGGCTCTTCAACACCAGCGCCCTCGGTCACGAACAGCGGCCAGATCAAGTCCGCGGGGGTCAGCATCGTCTCACGATAAAGTGCGCGGCTCCAGCCATGAGCACGGGTGCGGCGAAGGCGCAGGGCGGGATAACCGGCAGTCATCAGCGGCGCTTCCTGCCGGAAAACGCCGCACCGGGCAATCGGCTCAGCCGACCACCCCCGTGCTGTCGAGCCGGTCGATCTCGCGCACCGGTGCGCGGCTGTCGTTCGCTTGCGGAGTGAGCGCGGACAGCGCGGCGCCTGGAGCAACCCGCTGCAATTGCGCGAGGCGCGCCCGGAATTCGGCCAGCTCGCGGCCCTGAAGCTCTGAATGCATGGCGAATGTCAGGCCCGCCGGGTTCACCGTCACGCCATTGCGGTAAACTTCGTAATGCAGGTGAGGGCCGGTCGAGAGACCGGTCGAACCGACATAGCCGATAACTTGGCCGCGCCGCACGCGCATACCGGGCGCAACGGCGATGCGGCTCATATGGCCATAACCGGTGCCGAGCCCGCCGCCGTGGGCGAGCTTGACGAAGTTGCCGTGTCCGCCATGCCAGCCTGCGTATTGCACCATGCCATCGGTCACCGCGTAGATCGGCGAACCGTAGGGGGCGGCAAAGTCCATCCCGGCATGGAGACGCGAATAGCCGAGGATCGGATGACGCCGCATCCCGAACCCAGAGGAGATATGCCCTGCGACCGGCGTGATCATGCCCTGCTTTGTTTCGCCCACTCCGGACGCCTCGTAAAACCGCCCATCTCCGCCCCACCGCATCAGTTGCTTCTTGGGCTTGCCGTTATGAAACAACCCGGCGAACAGCAGCTTGCCGGCTTCGACTTCGCCGGTCTGCGCGCGCTTGTAGTCCACAATCAAGTCGAACTCGTCGCCCGGTGCGACCCCGCCGGCCATGTCCGTTTCGGCGCTGAGCGTGCGCAAATACTGCTGAACCGCATTGGCGGGAGCGCCGGCTGCGCGCGCCGATAGATACAAGCTGGGTCCGACCACGCCGCGAATGCGCAGCGGGGTGGCATCGACCGAGATAGGCCGGGGAGCGAGCGCGAGCCGCCCGCCCCGGCGCTCTACGGCCAGCTCCAGATCGAAGCGGGCCCGGAACGAGAGCGAATCAACCGGGCGCGACGCGTCGGGCGCAGGGCGCTGGCCCAAAGTCAGATCGACCCGGGTACCAGGCGCGATTTCCGCCAGCGGCATCTCGCTGCCGACCAGCGAGGCGATCAGATCGGCCTCGCCCGCACCGACGCCAGCGCGCAGCAACATCCGCTCGAAGCTGTCGCCTTGGGCAAGCGTCGCCTGCAGATCGAGGCGAGGCCGCTCGGGCGCGTCGCGCAGCGCGTGGACCGCCCCCGTGGCGCCCATCCGGCGCCCGCTATCGGCGCCAAGGGCCAGCGGCATGATCATCTGGCTGCGAAACTCGTCGCGGGCGCCATCGTCGATCGCCATCGCTGGCGCCGCCTGGAGCGGGGCGAAATCGGGCCAGCCGCTTAACGCCAGTGCCGCCAATCCGATGAACGTGGCCGCGCCGCGCAGCCACCGCTTCGAGCCGATGTCCCGCGCGAGGTCAGGGGCCAAATCAAACGCGTCGAAACGCGCGGACGTACGGTGGCGCCACGCGTCGAGCCGTTCGAGCAATTCTTTGAAGCGCGCCGCGCGAGCCTTCGCGGGTGGGGGCAGGATCTGCGAGCGCGACAGGAACGCGGGCGGGAAATTCCCGCTCCCCGCGAGCGCCATCGCTTCGTTCGCTCGATCCTTGAACAAAATCCGTTCCTCCTGGAGCGAAAAGCTGGCGGACGACCCGTGCCGCCAACTCGCGCGCCCGATAACCGAGTGGTACTTTGCCGTAACGCATTGCCTGCACAAAGTTAATTTCGGCTAAACTAAGCGGCGCGGGTCGGCGTCAGAAACAGTGTTATCGACGGCATGAACGCGGCCAGCGCTTGCAGCAAGCCCCCCTCACGACCAGATTTGTCCAGTGCCGAACCCGCTTTCTCATTCCGACAGCCGGCTCCGGGCAGTGCTGGGTCCGACCAACACTGGCAAGACCCACTTGGCGATCGAGCGGCTGTGCGGCCATTCAAGCGGCGCGATCGGTTTTCCGCTGAGACTGCTGGCGCGCGAGGTCTACGACCGGGTTCGCGCGGCCAAGGGTGACAAGCTGGTCGCGCTGATCACCGGAGAGGAGCGTATAGAGCCACCGGACGCGCGTTATTTCCTGTGCACGGCCGAGGCCATGCCGAGGACGACCATGGGTGAGGGCGGCGGCCTGGCCTTCGTCGCGCTCGATGAAGCCCAGCTTGCCGCCGATCGCGAACGTGGCCACATCTTTACCGACCGCCTGCTCCACGCGCGCGGCCGCGAAGAAACGATGTTGCTTGGGTCGGCGACGCTCGCGCCCATGGTCAGGTCGCTGTTTCCGGGCATTTCGGTCGAGGAACGCCCGCGTTTCTCCACACTGTCGCACGCCGGGTCAGCCAAGCTGAGCCGGCTGCCCCCACGATCGGCGGTGGTCGCCTTCTCGGCCGAGCAGGTTTACCAGGTTGCCGAGATGCTGCGCCGGTTCCGCGGCGGCGCGGCGGTGGTGATGGGTGCGCTAAGTCCGGAGACCCGTAACCGTCAGGTCGAACTGTTCCAGTCGGGAGAGGTCGATCATATCGTCGCGACCGACGCCATCGGCATGGGCCTGAACCTGGACGTCACCCACGTCGCGTTCGCCTCCTTAAGCAAGTTCGACGGCGTGCGGCAGCGGCGGCTGACACCGGCGGAGATGGCCCAGATCGCCGGGCGCGCCGGACGCCATCATCAGGACGGCACATTCGGTACGCTTGGCGGCACGCGTCGCGACGATGCGCTCGCCTTCACCGACGACGAAGTCTACGCGATCGAAAATCATCGCTTCGCACCGCTGACCAAGCTGTTCTGGCGCGAGGCGGAGCCGCGGTGCAGCAGCCTGGCAACGTTGATCGGCGATCTCGAGGCCAAGCCGAACCTGCCCCAGCTGACGCCCGCGCCAGAGGCGATCGACTTGGCAGTGCTGCGGCGGTTGGCCGAGGATCCCGCCATCGCGGGCGCGCTTGACTCGCCCGAGCAAGTGCGCCGGTTCTGGGACATGTGCCAGCTGCCCGATTTCCGCCAGCAGGGCGCCGATACGCATGCGCGCTTCGTCGCCCGGCTGTGGCAGGATCGCAAGGGCGGGTACATCGGCGCCGATTACGTCACCAGCCGCATCGCCGAGCTCGACCGCCCCGATGGCGACATCGATGCGCTGCAGGGCCGCATCGCCGCGATCCGAAGCTGGGCTTATATCTGCCAGCGGCCCGACTGGGTGCTGGCGCGTGACGAGATGGCCGCGCGAGCCCGGAAAGCGGAGGCCCGGCTGTCGGACGCGCTTCATCAGCGGCTGACCGAACGGTTCGTCAATCGCCGGACGGCGGTGCTGATGCGGGGGCTGGGCAAAGATGCCGGGCTGCTACGCGTTAGGCTCGACGCAGCCGGCCGGGTGCTGGTCGAGGACCACTCGATCGGCCATCTTGAGGGGTTTCGCTTCGTCGTCGATGCGAGCGCAGGGCACCAAGACCGGCGCCTGTTGCTGGCCGCACGGAGAAGCACTTGCCGGGCCTGCTTGCCGAGCGCGCACAAGCGCTGGTCCGCGACGAACTCGGCGACCTCTCGATCGAAGCGGGCGAGATTCGTCAAAACGGGCGGGCGATCGCCAGGCTCGAGCCAGGCAAGCGCGCCGCGCGCCCACGCCTAGTGCTGTCGCGCGAGTTCGCGGCGCTCGATCGGGCCGGCCGCGCGCGGCTGGGCGAGGCGATCGAGCTGTGGCTCGACGCCGAACTGGCCCCGCTCGCGCCGTTGCGCAAACTGGAGCACGCGGCATGCGATCCCGCCGCGGGAAGCGAGGTCCGCGCGCTGCTGCTCAAGCTTTCAGGCGGACACGGAGTCATCTCTCGCGAGACAGCCGGACTGGCGCACGTCGCCCGGGAACAGAGGCCGTTGCTGCGACGTCTCGGCGTCATCATCGGGACGCTCGATGTGTTCCTGCCGGCCTTGCTCAAGCCCGCGGCACGGCGTTTACTGCACGTGCTCGGCGCCGATCCGCGGCCGCTACGCGCGGGCATGGAATCGGTGATCGCCGCCGACCTGCTCCCCGCCGGATACCGCCGCGCGGGGAGCCAGGCGATTCGGGTCGATATGGCCGAGAAACTGTTCCGCGCAGCGCATGACGCACGCGCCGCCCGGCCTGGGAAGGCGTTCGTTGTCGATTCGGCGCTGGCAATTTCGATGGGTCTGACGGCGGCCAGTTTCCGGGCCCTCATGCGCGAAGCCGGCTTTCGGGCATTCGATAGCAAGCCTTTGCCCACGGGCGTTCAGGGTCCGCCCACGCCGCCGACGTGGACTTGGCGGGCACCGCGCAGGGATGATCTCTTGCGGCCGGATTCAGTGCGCGCAAATGCAGCGGGCGCCTTCGCGGCGCTCGCCGGGCTGGTTCGCTGAGATGCGGCTCGACAAGCTGCTGTTCGACTTGCGTTTCGCGAAAACCCGCGGGGCCGCGCAACGCTGGATCCGGGAAGGCCACATGCGCCGCAATGGCGAGCGGGTGGTTCGCCAGGATCTGGCGATCGTGCTCGGCGACGTGCTGACATTGCCGCTGAGCCAGGTAATGGTCATCGAGTTGCTGGCCATGCCGCAGCGCCGCGGCCCTGCGAACGAAGCCCGAGCATGCTATCGGGTGCTTGACGGTGCGCTTGACGGTCTGGGGGCAAAAGCCATAGGCGCGCCGCAGGGGCTGCCAGAAGGGACCGTTGAGCCATGACTTATGTCGTCACCGATGCTTGCATCAAGTGCAAGTACACCGACTGCGTCGAGGTCTGCCCGGTCGATTGTTTCTACGAAGGCGAAACGATGCTGGTCATCAACCCGTCCGAATGCATCGATTGCGGCGTGTGCGAGCCCGAATGTCCCGCAGAGGCGATCCTGCCCGACACCGAAGGCGGGTTGGAGAAGTGGCTCGAGCTTAACACGCAATTTTCGGCCGAGTGGCCCAATATCACCCAGAAGAAAGATCAGCCGGACGACGCCGACGAACACAAGGGTGAAGCCGACAAGTTCGAGAAGTACTTTACGCCCGATCCCGGCGAGGGCGATTCCTGACGCCGCATTTCACCCTGCGGCTGCCCCTTCCGGACGTGGGGTGGTAATTTTGGCGCGGCTCTGCTATATCCACAGGGCACTGCCTCGCGCCTGACATGCGCGGCGGACCAAAAAGGAAGGCCGGTTTCCGCCAAATAGCTTCATCGTAGCTACACTCCTTTAGCCGCCGAACGATCGCGCGGCTCGTAGCTTCTTGACGCCAGCGCTGGGACTTGCCGCAACCAGAAGGATTTTTCATGGCCGCAATCGCGCCCGCTTTCGATGTCGGTGATTACGTCGTTTACCCAAAGCATGGAGTTGGCCGGGTGGTCGAACTGCAGCGTGAGGAAATCGCCGGCATGCAGTTGGAACTCTATGTGTTGCGGTTCGAGAAGGAACGGATGACGCTGCGCGTTCCTGTCAACAAGGTCGAGGCGATCGGCATGCGCAAGCTGTCGAGCGACAAGACGCTCAAGGAAGCGATGGAGACGCTCAAGGGCAAGCCACGCGTGAAACGCACTATGTGGTCGCGCCGGGCGCAAGAATACGAAGGCAAAATCAACTCGGGCGACCTGGTGTCGATCGCCGAGGTCACGCGCGACCTGTTTCGCCCGGAAGACCAGCCCGAGCAGAGTTATTCCGAGCGGCAGATCTTCGAAGCCGCGTCGAGTCGACTGGCACGCGAACTGGCGGCGATGGAGAAAACGGACGAACCGGCAGCGCTCGGCAAGATCCTCGATGTTCTCAAGACTTACGCCCCCAAGTACTACGAAGCCGCTGCTGCCGCCGCCGCGGCGGCTTCCGCCGAAGACGCCTGAACGGCCTTCGACCCGGCAAGCGAGACCCTGCGGGGCTCTCAGGGGCCGCTTCGGAATACCGAGGCGGCCCTTGTCGTTTCACCACTTCGGATAACCCCTGCCATCTGCGACGCCGAAGCGCTTGTCGGAGGAAACTTGCGCTGCAGCGTGGAATCGATGGGGTCGCGCACGGTCGTTTGCGACCGCCTGCCTGCTCATGCATAACGCGTTCACCGCAGACTAACCCGTGCGGGCCCAGCAGGGCGCCACGAAAGGACTGCGCATGAACCGCTTCGCTCTACTTCTCGTGCCGTGCGGCGCGCTGCTTTTAGCCGGGTGCCTGGCGCAGACTGCGCTCGATATCATCACCCTACCGGTCAAGGTCGCGACAACCGCGGTCGATCTCGCGACGACCAGCCAGGCGGAAGCCGACCAGAAACGCGGCCGGGCCGTCCGCCAGCGCGAGCAACATCTTGGCAACCTGCAGCGCGATTACGAGCGGCTGACCAAGAAATGCGCCAGCGGCGACACCAACGCGTGTGAGAAATCGCACGCTGTCTATAGCGAAATCCAGTTGCTGTTGCCGACTATCCCTGTCGAGACCAAGCCCCGCTAGGCTGCAGCGCGGCGGAGGCGGTCGTTGATCGCGGCGCCCATGCCGTGGTCAGGAATTCTTGCAACCGCAATCGACGGATGTCGCGACTGGCCGGCTTCGTGGAGGCAGGCGTAAAGCCGCGCGGCCGCTTGCGCCAGGTCGCCATCGGCGGCGAGATTGCAGTCTCCTGCCACGGCACCGAAGCCGATCATGAATTCGTCGGATCGCGAACTTTCGGCGTCCAGCCGCACCGGCTTGCCGGGTGAGTAGTGGCTGGCAAGCTGACCTGGCGCTTCGATCGAGCCGTCGTTTCCGGCAAGCGGAGGGCCAAGCAATTCGGCAATCTCGCCCTCGCTAATCGGGCCCGGTCGCAAAACCTGCCAGCCGCCCGGGCGCAGCGCAACAATCGTCGATTCCAGACCCTGTGTTGTGGGTCCGGCGTCGAGGATCGCGTCGATGCGTCCGCCAAGCGACACCGTGACATGCTCGGCGCAAGTCGGACTCACCGCTCCGCTTCGGTTCGCGGAAGGGGCCGCGAGCGGCAGGTTCAAGTCCGCCAGCAAGGCCTGCATCGCGGGGTGGTCAGGAATGCGCAGAGCGATCGTCGGCAACCCGGCTGTCGCCGCCGGCACGATCCCCGAACCAGCGCGTAGCGGCAGCACGAGCGTAAGCGGCCCCGGCCAGAAGCGCGCCGCGAGTTGCTCTGCTTGATCGCCCCACATTGCAATCTGACGTGCTTGTTCGCGTGAGCCGACGTGCACGATCAGGGGATTGAAGTCTGGCCGTCCCTTGGCTCGGTAGATTCCCGCGACGGCTTTTTCCTGATCGGCGCGGGCGGCGAGGCCATAGACAGTCTCGGTTGGAACCGCGACCAGCCCGCCAGCGCGCAGGATCGCGGCCGCTCGCGCCATTCCCGCCTCATCCGCGGTAAGCCGATCGGTCCGCTTGCTGCCCATCGCCGCGCGCTATAGGGCGCGCCCGATGAAAGACCAAGGCGATCCCCTGGCGGCGATTTTCGAGCGCTTAAGGCACTCTGCGGCGCCGGCGACTGATTGGTCGGTCGCGCCCGCGTTCGTATGGTCGGGGCATGGCGCGCGACCGGTCGAGCGCATCGAAGCGCCGGCCCTGGCGCTGCTCCAGGGCATCGACCGTCAGAAACAGGCCGTGACTGAAAATGTCATGCGCCACGCGCACGGCCATGCCGCGCATGACATGTTGCTGTGGGGCGCCCGCGGGATGGGCAAGTCGGCGTTGGTGCGCGCCGCGGTCGCTGACGCGCAGAGTAACGGGCCGACGCCGCTGGCGCTGGTACAAATCGCAGCCGATGCCCTGCCTACGCTCGCTGACTTGTTCGCCGCGCTCGGTCATGAACAACGCCGTTTCCTGGTGTTCGTCGATGATATCGGCTTCGCCTCGGGCGATACGGCGGGCCCGCGGCTGTTGCGCAGCTGGCTCGACGGCGGTGTCGAAGCGAGGTCGGCCAATGTCCGTCTTGCCGTCACGTCAAACCGGCGCGCGATCGTGGCGCGCGACGGCCATGAACAGGACGATCCGCTCAATCCGCGCGACACCGTCGACGATCAGATGGCGCTGGCTGATCGGTTCGGCTTGTCGCTCGGTTTTCACGCCTGTTCGCAGGACGAATACCTGGCGATCGTGCGCGGCTATGCCGCGGCACACGGCTTAGCTTACACGTCTGGCGAGGCGCTCGAGTGGGCCAAGCGGCGCGGCGGACGGTCCGGAAGAGTTGCCTGGCACTTTATCGTCCAACTGGCGGGTATCGCCGGCAAGGCGCTCTAGCCGGCGGGCTGGATTTCCGGCGGAGGCGCGGGAAACGCATTGCCGGGGTCGCCCTTCAGCTCACTCTGCGGCGGCAGGTGCGTGCCGCTGTTAAGCTTGGGCGCGGCCGCCGGAGCGGCACCGGGCGCACTGACCCGCCAGATGATGTTGGCGGTATCGTCGCTGACCAGCAGCGCGCCGGTCTTGTCCCACGCGACCCACGTCGGGCGCCCGCGCGTCTCGCCGTGCTTGGCAGCAAGAAAACTCTGCAGCACGGTGACCGGCTTGCCGACCGGATTGCCGCGCGCATCGAAGTGCACGAACACTACGTCGTAGCCCGATGGCGGCTTGCGGTTCCAGCTGCCATGACGGGCGACAAACGCTCCCTGACCGAACGCGTCCCCCATGCGGCTGCCTTGCTGGGTGAAGGCCAGGCCCAGCGCCGCCACGTGCGGGCCCAGTGCGTATTCGGGGCGACGAGTGTATTCGGTGAGAAAATTCGGCATCGGGGCTTTGACCCGGTCGTCGATAAACCGCTTCCAATAGACCCACGGCCAGCCGTAGTTCGCACCGACCGGGACATTCGTCATGTAATCGGGAACGAGGTCCGAGCCGAGTTGATCGCGTTCGTTGACGGTGGTCCACAGTTCGCCGCTCCAAGGGTTCCACGCGAGACCGTTGGGATTGCGCAATCCTTGCGCGAACATCCGCGAGGTCCCGGTCTTGAGATCGAATTCGTGGATCGCGGCCCGATTGGCTTCGGCGGCCATGCCGGTGTCGGCAATATTCGACGACGATCCAACCGAGACATAGAGTTTGGTGCCGTCGTCGCTCAGCAGGACGTTGCGCATCCAGTGGTTGCCTGCGCCGGGCAAGTCCATCAGCTTGACCGGGGCGCCCGTCAGGGCGGTTGCGCCCTCGGCATAGTCGAACCGTAGCAGAGCGTTGTGGTTGGCGACGTAGAGCTTGCCGTCACGCCAGGCGATCCCGCCGGGCGAGGCGAGATCGGAGCGCAAGGTGAAGCGGGCTTCCGCCACCCCATCGCCGTCGGCATCGCGCAACAGCACCAGCTTGTTGGGCGAAGGCACCGAAGCGCCAGCGCGGCTGAATAGCAGGCCGGCAATCCAGTTGGTGATCGCGTTGCCCCCCGCCACCACCCGGGCCGGAGCATTGCTTTCCGACACCAGGATGTCTCCATTGGGCATCGGGTACATAATTCTGGGATGCTCAAGCCCCGCGGCGAAGCGTGTTACCGACAGACCCGGTGCAGCGGTCGGTGCACCCGTGGCGCCCCATCCGACCGGCTTGGCCACGTCGACTGTCGGGATCGTCTGCGGATCCTGGTCGGCGAGCTTGGGATCGGTGCCGGTAACCTGGGCGAATGGAAGTTCGGCGGGACTGCCTCGCACGATCCACCAGCCGATCCCGACTAGCACGAGAACGACGACGAGCAGCCCGATGGCAATCTTCTTCAGCATAGCAGGACGATAGGGGAGGGACTGCTTTGCGGCAACGGGTTCCCCCGCTAGTCCGGGGCAATGTATGAATTCGCTACCGACCCTTCGCTCGCTAAGCCCGCGTTGTACCGTGAATTGCTCCAGTCGGCCGACGCTCTAACAGCAGGCGAACCCGATGGTGTGGCCAACATGGCCAACCTCGCGGCGCTGATATGGCAGCTCGTGCCCGACTTGAACTGGGCTGGGTTTTACCGGTTGATCGAGGGTGAGCTGGTGCTCGGCCCGTTCTGCGGCAAGCCCGCGTGCATCCGCATTGCGCTGGGGCAAGGCGTGTGCGGTACGGCTGCGGCCTCGGCCGCGAGCCAGCTGGTGGCGGATGTCCATGCGTTCGCGGGCCATATTGCGTGCGATCTCGCGAGCCGCTCGGAGTTGGTGGTCCCGGTTTTGCACAGTGGGCGGGTGATCGCAGTAATCGACCTCGACAGTCCCTCGCTCGGGCGGTTCGACAGCGATGATCAGTCCGGTATCGAAACCCTGGCAGCTCTCGCTGCGGGCCGGATTTGACGGCCCGATTCGGGACAGGCACGAGGTCGCGCTTGGGATCGGGGTCGCACCCGATAGGCAGTGCCTTTCAAGGCTGCGTGAGGACCCGTACGATGCGCGCTCGAATTGCTTTCCTGATCACGGCTGCGGTTCTCGCTGCGGCTGGCCCGGCGCTTGGACAAGATTGGCGCGACGGACCTTCGCCGATGCCACGAATGGACGAACACGCCATGCCCATCCCGATGCGCGGCGATTACGGGCCCCATCGACGCCCGCGAATGGATGGTCCACGCTTCGGTTACTCACCCGAGGCCCGCGAGGCGTGGCTGGACGAATGTTACGCCAATTTTCCTGAACCCGATCGGCGGCACGAATGGCGCGGACAGCATCGCGGCGCACCGACGGACGGGTATTCCGAGGGCCGACCGGTCAGTTATTGCGATGACTATCTCGAGCATTATGAAAGAGCGATGGTCGATCCGCAGTTCGGACCCCAATTCGGACCGGACCATCGGCCCCGGTTGCCGTTCGGCTCCGTTCCCGCGTACGTCACGCCGGGCTATATCGTTCCGCCCCTGGTATGGGTGCGCGTGCCCATCATCCGCGAACGCCGTGGCTGCGAATGCGGGAAAATTATCGAAAGCGAAATTGTCACCCCCCCGGCTCGCCGTGCGATGCCGCGACATCCGAGCCCGCGCCTGCGCTTGACGAAGTAGCTGCGGGCAAAAGTCGCGCGGCGCAACTTCGTAGGGTTATCGCTACTCGCGGTTGAGGCGCTTCCACTCGGCAGCTTGGACCGGCGGCATTTTCTTCGCCGCGCCATCCTCCGCCAGTAGTGATCGGGACGGCACGCGGCAGACGAAGGTGGGCATTTCTCGAACTGGGGAATCCTCACCGAGATTCGCGATCTCAACGTCGGCAATGCACGCAACACCCGTTTCGCTCCTCAAGGCGAGCTGGCGATCGTCGCTGCCGGCGTTGAAATCGACGACGCCGTCAAACCCGACCATGGTCGACGCTCCCGAAGGCAATGCCGTGAGCGTGGTTCCGGCAGCAAGTGAGAGGCCGGCGGCATCGAGCAAGCGAACCTGGCGAGGAATGAACCGGACGACGTCGAGCGCAACCAGGCCAACCGCGTGGCGCGGTACGACGATGCGACGGTGAGTGTCGCGGGACAGCACATCGGCGGGAAGCTTGTCGGCATCAACGTCAAAAGTAATCGGGACTTGTGCTGGGATGTTCTCGATCAGCAGCAACCCCTTGTTGTGGGTCACCCCGGCCAGACGGTTTTCGCGCATCACGGCAATTCCGTCGATCTTGCCGGTTTGGACCAGCGCGTAGCTACCGCCGGTCTGGTTGCGGGCAAAGATTGCGCCGCCGGCGGCGATAAATGTGCCGCGAACGTTGCCGCGCAGGCCGATTGCACCGCCGACCCGCTCGACTTGGCCTTCCGCACGTCCCCATGGGCTGCGGTAAGCGAGGCTAGCGGCCGTGCGACTGGATTGGCCGAGCGACTGCTCAAAGGCGTATCCGACCGGAATTCCTTCGATATCGTGCCGCGCGAAGCCGATCGATCCGTTCGTTGAGCGGCCGCTGCGGTTGACGGTCGCCTGGGCGTTGCGGCCACCGCCTAGCTGCACGGACAGCCCAGCAAAGGCGCTAAACGTGCTTTTGTCCGCGCGATGCCAGCCGACCGAGCCAAAAAAGTCGACGCTTTTACGCAATCGGGCGCGAAACGTCGCGCTCACGATATCGCTGTGCAGGTCGACGCGCGGAAACCGGAGATCGTAACGGCGCTCCTGGCGTGTCGCGGAAAATTGGAACTGTCTGTTGTGACGCAGATCAAAGCTCATTTGGGCGAAGAATTGGCGTGGTTGAGCAGCATCGCCAAGCTTGTAAGCGACATCGCGATAGCCTGTACTTGGCAACGTGACGCCAATCCGCCCTGAAATGCGGCGGCCGCTTGACTCGAGGCCGAGAGCGACGAGCGTCCCAACGGTTCCGCCCGCCGAATCGTGGCTGTAACGCGCCTCGAGCGTCGCCAAAGCGATCCCGCCCAACGCAAGATCGCCCCGTGTCCCGATGTTAGCGAGGCCCGAGGTCCATTCGGCCGTCCCTTCAACGGTCAAACGCGACGATATGCCGCGTCTGAAATAGGCACTGGCGGCAAGAGGTCCGTAGTCCATGCTGCGGAACCCGTATCGTCGTCGGACAAAGCCAGCATTGACCGCGAATTCGCTTAAATTGCGCGTCAACAAGCTACGCGAAATATAGAACCGGGCCGACTGGACGACTTCACGGCCCAGCGAATCGCGCGTTATGACCGATAATTCGCCGCGGCCGGCATTGGCCGGGACGTTGCGCACGGTGAATTCGCCCGGTTGCACCTCGCCTAGCGTCAATCGCTGGTCGCCGTTGATGAGATCAATGCCCGTTGGAACCGCGACTTGGCCGGTAAACGAGGGGAGCGGAGTCGTCACCAGATCTGGGCGCAGACTGTAATCGGACGCAAATTGCACGCCGCCCAGACGCAGGGCCCGCTGACTTTGTCCGCCGGCGGAGATGAAGTCGCCGCCTATCAGAACACGCCCATTGCGCGGAAAAGAAACCTGAAGTTGGCTGTCGAGCCGCACGAAATGGCTCGCCCCGGGGTCGATATCGGTCGACACCTGGAGGTCGGTGGTCAACGCAACATTGTCACGCACCAAAGCGAGTTCGACCAAGCCGGCGGCGCTCGCTTTGCCGTGGATCAGTGACGCCGTGAGGTCATAGCTCACCATCAGTGCGGTGAGTGGTACCGAGATACCGTCGATCCGCTGCGCGGGGCTCAAGTTTATCAGATTGCCCCCGTCGATTGACCGGAACAAATCGACGTCAAGGCGCTGGTGCACTGAGCCAAATGACCATTTGGAGATTTTGAGATTCGCGAGCGATATGATCGCGCTTAGATCAAGATGGTTAATATTGTGTTATCGACCTTCGATTGGGCGCACTTCGGCGCTCCGCCAACCGCGACGCCGGAGGCCGGCTCAGATCGATTCAGAATGTAACGGTAATGGTTATTGTGTCGCGGTAGCCGCCCGCGGTCATGCTGGCCTTGGCCGCCAGCAGACCATAAAGCGTCAATACCGTCAGGCCGCTCGGGCCGGAATTCCCCGTGACACTTCAGGTTGCCCCGGCCCCAAACCTGGCTGTGCGGGGGATCCTTATAGATGTCATAAGTCAGGAATGCGGTTTTTGCCGCGTTGGCGACGCGGCGGTTGGTGGTGCCTTGCGGATTGAGGCCGGCGTCCAGATCAATCGCATACGCGACATTGGGTGAACATTTGAGCGTGAGCGTCGCGGTGCTCGAGACGTCGACATTGGCCGGTACCGGCACGAAGAATACCATCGGAGTGGCTGCGACGGTGCATCCCGAGATGACATTGGCGGTGACTTGAAACTGGTTGGTCGCGCGGCCTTTGCCAGCACAAGGCGAAGCGATGAGCGCAAACGCTCCCGCCAGCACCATCAGTGCGTTTTTCCGCCAGCGTTGCATCAAGTCGCCTCCAGTAATTTCCTCCTATAGAGGCGATCACTTAGGCGAAGGTTAAAGGCGCGATCACGATCTCAGTTCCGCTGATGCGTGGAGCCGGTTAGATCCCTCCGCCGGTCAACCGCTGGCAAATCAGATCCAATTGATCGAGAGTCCGATAGCGGATTGAAACCATGCCCGAGCGCGGATCGGCATCAGCCCCGATCTTGACCGAAAGCCCCAACAGTTCCTCGAGGTGGGCCTGGACCGCCGCGATGTCCGCACGGTGTGCCGGGTCGCTCTCCGCGGAGGGGCGCTTCCGAGTGCCGTGGCCGGGTTTGCGCACCAGCTTTTCAATGGCGCGCACCGACAATCCGAGTTCGACTGCTCGATTTGCAAGCGCTTCGGCATCGTCGTGACCAACCAGGGCCCGGGCGTGTCCCATGTCGAGCCGGCCTGACTCAAGATGGTCGAGCACTGACGCCGGGAGCGACAGCAACCGTTGCAGGTTAGCAACGTGGCTGCGCGACTTGTCGACGAGGCGAGCGATGTCCGCCTGGGTCATGCCCTCCTGGTCGGCGAGGCGATGATAAGCTCGCGCCTCCTCCACTGGGTTGAGATCCTCGCGCTGGAGGTTCTCGATCAGCGCCAGGGCCATGACGTCACGATCCGACAAGTCCCGGACAAGCGCAGGGATTTCATGTAGTTGGGCGCGCTGAGCGGCGCGCCAGCGACGTTCCCCGGCGACCAGCTGATAGTGTCCTGATCCCAGGGGGCGGACGATGACGGGCTGGATTACACCGCGAGCCTCGATTGAGGTTGCCAACTCGGCCAGGCTGTTCTCGTCGAAGTGTCGGCGGGGCTGATCCGGATGAGGCTCGATATGCGAGACCGGCAGACTGACTAAGGTCCCATCCCGGCCTTGGATGGGCGCCTTGCCGTCCCGGGTCTCGGCACCGGAAGCCACAAGTGGCTCTTCGCGCCGCGCCTCGCCCAGCAAGGCGCCCAGTCCGCGCCCGAGCCGTCTAGCGGCCGGCTTCGGCTCGGTTGTTTGATCGCTCATGCCGCCTTCCTTTCTTGTGACAGGCGCCCGATCAATTCGCGCGCCAGCGTCATGTAGGCCCGGCTGCCGGCGCAGGAATGGTCGTAGATCAACGCGGGAAGTCCGTGGCTGGGCGCTTCGGACAGGCGCACGTTACGGGGGATCACCGAGTCGAACACGAGGCTTCCCAGGCAATCGCGAACATCATCCGCGACCTGGTCGGTCAGGCGATTGCGCCGATCGAACATCGTTAATGCGATGCCGACGATCCCGAGCCCCGCATTGAACCGCTTTTGAACTTGCTCGACCGTGTGCAAAAGTTGGCTAAGTCCTTCTAATGCAAAGAATTCACACTGGAGCGGCACGAGTAGTGTGTCCGCCGCGGTCAACGCATTAAGCGTCAACAAGCCAAGCGAGGGAGGACAGTCGATAAAACAGACGTCGTAGGGCGTCGAAACGGCCAGAGCAGCGCGCAATTGGCCGGTACGATCTTCGACTGCCACCAACTCAATTTCGGCCCCGCTTAGATCGACTGTGGCAGGTACAAGGCTTAGACCCGGGATAGCAGTCGGGACTGTACACTGTGACAGCGGCACCCGATCGATCAGCAGATCGTAACTCGACCGGGTTCTAAGCGCGTTGTCGATGCCAAGCCCGGTCGAAGCGTTGCCTTGCGGATCGAGATCGATCAGCAACGTCCGCCAACCGGCTGCTGCCATGGCGGTAGAAATATTGATGGCCGTCGTGGTTTTGCCCACCCCGCCTTTTTGATTGGCAATCGCAATGCAGATCATGGCGCGCGCGCGACACCTCTTCCGATGAGAATTCCCGCTTCATGATTCACCTGGGACTGTTTCACGTGGAACATACCCCTGACCCAAGATGGCTGACCTGCTAGGTCCTGCGCCGCCGAACGCCCTTTCGGCAACAGCCACATTGTGGCCGATGTGGAAAAGCGCGCTGACAAGCGAAGTAGTTTCTCCAAAGGCGCGAAAGCCCGCGCCGTTATGACCGCCGCTTCGAACGTCTCGATATTCTCAAGCTTCGAGCCCAGTATCCTACAATTCGCCAGTTGCAGGTCGTGAACACAGCGCATCAACCACTCGACGCGGCGTTTGCGCGATTCGATAAGCACTGTGTCAACCCCAGGTTGGGCGATAGCCAGCACCAGCCCCGGAAACCCTGCGCCACTTCCGAGGTCGACCCATGGGCCGGTCTCGCGCGGGCCGAAATCGACCAGTTGCGCGCTGTCGGCAAAGTGTCTTACCCACACGTTGTCGAGGCTGTCGGTCGATACCAAATTTTGCCGCGTGCTTTCCTCGCGCAGCGCGGCGGACAAATGATCTAGCCTCTCCATGGCCAAAGGTGACAGCCGGTTCGCGCAAAAGGCGCGTGCCTGCTCCTCAGTAACAATCATGCGGCCAGCCGTCGCGCATGGACCAGCACCGCGGCAAGCGCCGCCGGCGTGATGCCCCTGACCCTTCCAGCGGCGGCGAGCGTCTGGGGACGGGCACCAGACAAACGCTCGACCATCTCGTGGGATAAGCCGGGGATGGCGGCGTACGGAAAGCCATCGCCCAGAACGAGTTGTTCTCCCGCTTGCAGGTCGCGCAATTCGCTGTCCTGACGGGCAACATAAGGCGCGTACAACGCATCTTCGGCGAGTTCGGCGGCAGTCGCACTTGAGAGATCCAGCACCGGATCAAGCCAGCCCCGGATAGCCACAAGATCGAGCCCGGGAAAACGCAGCCAATCTGACAGTGGCATTTTACCGGCATCGCCCCGCACATCAATACCCTCGGCGAGCAGTTCGGCTGCGGACACATTTCGCTCCAAGGCATTCGCCCAGTCCGCTCGGCTGCGCTGTTGCTTAGCGAAGTGTTCACGGCGCTCAAGGCCGACACAGCCTGCCTCGAGGGCAAGCGGTGTAAGTCGCGTGGCCGCGTTGTTCGCGCGCAGGCGAAGACGATATTCGGCGCGCGAAGTGAGCATTCGATAAGGTTCGCTCACGCCGTGGAGTGTCAAGTCGTCGATCATGACCGCCATGTAAGAGTTGCTGCGGTCCAGTGCGGGCGCGTCTTTGCCCTGAACGGTGGCTGCTGCGTGCATGCCCGCGACCAAGCCCTGGGCGGCCGCTTCCTCATACCCCGTCGTTCCGTTGATTTGCCCCGCACAGTAGAGCCCGGGAAGCGCGCGTACTTGTAAGTCACGGCCCAGGGCCCGCGGATCGAGATGATCATATTCGACCGCGTAGCCCGCTACTACGACTTCGGCTCGTTCAAGGCCTGCGATTGAACGCACCAAGTTCAGCTGCACGTCCGCTGGAAGCGATGTGCTAATGCCGTTGGGATAGACCAGTGGCGAATTTAGGCCCTCTGGCTCAAGAAAGATTTGATGCCCGTCGCGATCACCGAATCGGTGGATCTTGTCCTCAATCGAAGGGCAATAGCGCGGCCCAGCCGCGTCGATCGCGCCACTGAAAAGCGGCGAGCGATCGAGGTTTGCGCGGATGATGTCATGACTCCGAGCGTTAGTGCGGGTAATAGCGCACGACAGCTGGGGGTTCAGCTGCCGCTCGGAGAGATCAGAAAACGTCCACCCGTCCAGGTCGGAAGGCTGTTCGTCCAGACGGCCCCAGTCGACTGTGCGACCATCGAGCCGGGGCGGCGTTCCTGTCTTCAGCCGCGCCAGCGGCAGCCCGGCGTCGCGCATTTGGCCCGCCAGCGCATCAGCGGACGTCTCCCCGATACGCCCACCCGGCATCCGTTCCTCACCTCGGAACAACTTCGCGCCCAAGAACGTGCCAGAGCAGAGCACGACCGCCTGAGTGTGCAGGACCATACCGTCCGCAAGCTTGATCCCGACCACGCGATCGCCATGCAGAACAAGCCCGGCCACCTCGCCAGCAATGAGCGTCACCCCCGGCTGCGCGCGAATCATAGATTGAATGGCAGATTTAAACAGCTTTCGATCGGCCTGGATACGCGGCCCCCACACCGCGCTTCCCTTTGACCGATTCAGCATACGATAATGGATTGCTGCGGCATCGGCGGCACGGGCCAATAGACCGTCGAAGGCGTCGACTTCGCGGACCAGATGGCCCTTGCCGAGGCCGCCGATGGCCGGATTACAGCTCATCGCCCCGATCGTGGCGAGATCAAACGTTACCAGCGCGGTCATGGCGCCCATACGCGCTGCTACACTAGCCGCCTCGCAGCCAGCATGGCCGCCACCAACCACCACAACGTCAAATTTGTTCATAACGTCGGTCTTTAGCGCTCGCGCGATTCCGGGTCAAAGTGACGATGTTCCACGTGAAACATCACTTGCCCAGGCAGAAGCGACCAAACAGAGCGTCGAGCATATCATCAGTTGCGGCTCGACCCGTCAATTTGTCCACAGCAGTACGGCAGGTCCTAAGTTTCTCGGCGATAATCAAGAGGTTAGGGTCTTTATCGAGCAACGCTGCGTGCGCCGTATCAAGCAAGAGACGGTGACGATTATTAAGCGCAACTTGGCCCGGCCGAGGCATGCGACCGCGTGCATGATCGACCAGATCGCCCACTAATTCTTCAACTCCGTCCCCTCGCACCGCAGATACCCTGTGGCGGGGCGACTGCTTTGACACGTGATGGGGGTGGTCGATCCGCGATTCGATATTCCAAGCGGAGGTAGGCGCGTCTCGTTCGGGGCCAAGCCAAAGCACCAGGTCGGCCTCGCCAATCGCGGTCTTTGCGCGCGCAATCCCGAGGGCTTCGACAGGATCAGCGGTAGTGTCCCGCAGGCCAGCCATGTCGACAAACGTGAAGGGGACGCCAGCGATGGCGACAGACCGCTCGAGCACGTCGCGAGTCGTGCCCGGAAACGGCGTCGCGATAGCCGCGTCATTGTCAAGCAACACATTAAATAGACTAGACTTTCCGACATTAGGCGGCCCCGCCAGCGCAACCCGAAACCCCTGCCGCAATGCCTCGGCCGATGGTGTATCCAGCGCGCGTCCGATGTCCTCGGATAATGCCGTCATTTCATCGTCGAACGTCCGCGGCAGGCCGATCTCGTCATCCTGTTCGGCAAAATCGAGCGCGGCCTCGACTTGCGCCGAAAGAGAAAGCACGCGCACTCGCCACCCTTCAACCTGGCGCGACAACGCTCCCCCGGCTGTCGTCAGCGCCGCCGCCCGTTGCAGCTCCGTCTCCGCCTCGAGCAGGTCGGCTAGCCCTTCGGCTTCGGCAAGATCGATGCGGCCGTTCGCAAAGGCGCGGCGAGTGAATTCGCCTGGCTCAGCGCGCCGCAGCCCGCTTGTGCGCACCAAGGCTGCCTCCACCGCGGCCACGACAGCGCGGCCACCATGCAAATGCAACTCGCCAATATCCTCGCCGGTGACAGTACTGGGACCGGGCAGCCACAGCACCAGCCCCCGGTCGAGCAAGCTGCCGTTTTCGTCACGCAGGTCCGACAGCCGCACGGTACGGGGCGTGGGCAAACGCCCCGCCAGGGCGGTGAGGGCGGGCCCCGCCTGAGGCCCGCTGATTCGCACCACCGCGATGCCGGCGGGCGGCGCACCGCTCGACAGCGCGAAGATCGTGTCCATTAGCGGCCGGGTCAGGCGTCGGGTTTGTCGTCGTTGCCGCTGGCCTTGCGCGCGCCTTCGACGAAGCTCTGGAACATTTTCAGCCCCATTTGCCCCATCGGAGCCAGCTGTTGGGCATATTCCTGCAGCTTGTCGACGCTGCCCGCGCCCTGCATCGCCTTGGCAAAAGCCTCGACATAGACCGCGTTGGCCTTTTCGACGTCGGGCAGTCCCATGAATCGGCGCGCCTCGTCAGGTGAACACTCGATCTCGATATTGACCTTCATCGGCTGTCCCTTTCAAGCGCACGACGCGGCGTCGCGTATACATGCGAGACCGCGCCCATACCAACCCACCGGAGTCCCGAGGCCTTGGCCCGGCGATCCGCCAAGCGGGCAATCGGCCCCCACCGTGGCGGCGTTACTGATTCATGGTCGCGAAGAAGTCCTCGTTGGATTTGGAATCCTTCATCTTGTCGAGCAGGAATTCCATCGCGTCGACCGTGCCCATGTTCATCAGGATGCGGCGCAAGACCCACATCTTGCTGAGCTGGTCCTTGGGAACGAGCAGCTCTTCCTTGCGGGTGCCGGACTTGCCGACGTCGAGCGAGGGGAAAATACGCTTGTCCGAGACCTTGCGGTCGAGCACGATTTCCGAGTTTCCGGTGCCCTTGAACTCTTCGAAAATGACCTCGTCCATGCGGCTGCCGGTGTCGATCAGGGCGGTGGCGATGATCGAAAGCGAACCGCCCTCCTCGATGTTGCGTGCGGCGCCGAAAAACCGCTTCGGACGCTGCAGAGCATTGGCGTCGACGCCGCCGGTCAGAACCTTGCCCGAACTCGGCACGACGGTGTTGTAGGCGCGGCCGAGGCGGGTAATCGAATCAAGCAGGATGACTACGTCGCGTTTGTGTTCGACCAGCCGCTTGGCCTTCTCGATCACCATCTCGGCAACCTGGACGTGGCGCGTGGCGGGCTCGTCGAAGGTCGAGGAGATGACCTCGCCCTTCACGCTGCGCTGCATGTCAGTGACTTCCTCGGGTCGTTCGTCGACCAGCAGGACGAGCAGAAATACCTCGGGGTGGTTGTCGGTAATCGCTTTGGCGATGTTCTGCAGGAGCACGGTCTTGCCGGTCCGCGGCGGAGCGACGATCAGCGCGCGCTGGCCTTTGCCCTGCGGGCTGATCAGGTCGATCACCCGCGCCGACTTGTCCTTCACGGTCGGATCGGTGGTGTCGAGGTTGAGCCGCTCGTCGGGATAGAGCGGGGTCAGGTTGTCGAAATTGGTACGATGGCGAACCGCGTCCGGATCGTCGAAATTGACGGTGATGAGCTTGGTCAGGGCGAAGTAGCGTTCGCCGTCCTTGGGCGCGCGGATTTCACCTTCGACCGTATCACCGGTCCGCAAACCCGCCTTGCGGACCTGGTTGGGCGATACGTAAATGTCGTCAGGCCCCGCGAGGTAGTTGGCCTCGGGACTGCGGAGGAAGCCGAATCCGTCCTGCAAAACTTCGATGGTGCCCTGGCCGACGATTTCCTCGCCGTCTTCCGCCACTTCCTTGAGGATGGCGAACATGAGGTCCTGCCGGCGCATCGTACTGGCGCCTTCGACGCCGTATTCCTCGGCCATTTCGACGAGAGCGGCCGGCGCCCGTTTCTTGAGTTCTTTGAGATGCATGGGGATAGATTTCCGATGTGAGTTGGGAGCCGGCGGTTCGAAAGGGCTTGGAGAAAGCGCGAACCCGGCCGCTCGATACGGCGGCCTCAGCCGGAAGTCGGCTTCCAGATATGGACTTGGCGCGAGGCCGTCAATTCGGGAAACGCGCGCGGATAACCGCTCGTCGCAAATTCAGAAGGGTTTCACGACCACCAGAATGACGATCAGCGCCACCGCGATGCCGGGGACTTCGTTCAGCAGCCGCAGTGCCTTGCCCGAGAGGCGGCGCTCGCCACGCTCGAGCCGCCAGGCATACTGGACGAGGTAGACGTGGTAATAAGTCAGGCCTGCGACAAGTGCGAACTTGGCCCACAGCCAGCCGGAATCGAGCCATTTTCCCGAAAAAACCAACGCCAGACCCAGGATCCAGACGACCGCGACCGAAGGGTTCATGATGATAGCAATCAGCTTGCGCTCGCGCGCTATCCACTGCGCGTTGTCCGCCGAGCCAGGCTCGCTTTCCTGATGATAAACGAACAATCGCGG
Source organism: Croceibacterium sp. (assembly GCA_039927815.1). Lineage (GTDB taxonomy): Bacteria > Pseudomonadota > Alphaproteobacteria > Sphingomonadales > Sphingomonadaceae > Croceibacterium_A. The sequence goes on from JBDSUJ010000064.1 coordinate 32,045, forward strand.
CAGCATGAACAGCCCGGCCATCCAGAAGATCACGAAAATGATATGGCCGGCCTTGAGCCAGAAATAGATCACTGAGAGAACGCCCTCCATCAACCGCCTCTGTAAGGCGCGCGCGCGCCGCGGTCATCCCCGCCAGTTGCGAACAGTGTCGAGAACCCGGTGGACATGTCCGACAGGGGTTTCCTTGTCGATCCCGTGACCAAGGTTAAAGACATGCGGACGGTCCGCGAACGCTTCCAGGATTTGCTCGACGGCCGGTTCAAGACTCGGCCCGCCCGCCAGCAGGAGCAGCGGATCGAGGTTGCCCTGCACGGGCATTCCCGCCGGCAATTCGGCGTGGGCCCATTCCGGATCCACTGTTTCGTCCAGGCCGATCGCGTCGACTGCGGTTTCCCGGGCATAGGCCGCCAGCTTGGCGCCAGCACCTTTAGGAAAGCCGATGATCGGCACGTCCGGATGGCGCTCCTTGACCGCTGCGACGATAGCGGCAGTGGGGGCAATGACCCAGCGTTCGAACTCGGCCGGAGCGAGGCTGCCCGCCCAGCTGTCGAACAGTTGCACCGCCTCGGCACCGGCCTCAATCTGACCTGACAAGTATTCGACGGTCAGTACGGTGATCGCATCGATGATCGCCTGGACCGCACCCGGATCGCGATAGGCCATGGCCCGCGCCACGTGCTGATCCCGGCTGCCCTGGCCGGCGATCATGTACGTCGCGACAGTCCACGGGCTTCCGGCAAAGCCCAGCAACGTCGTGCTATCGCTCAACTGCTCGCGCACCAGGCCGACGGTGCGATAGATCGGGTCTAGCCGATGCAGTGCCTGCTCGAGTTCGTTCAGGGTGCGGTCGACCAGCGGAGGCGAAAGATGCGGCCCCTCGCCCTCAAGGAAACGCAGCTCTTGCCCGAAGGCGTGGGGCACGATCAGGATATCGGAAAACAGGATCGCCCCATCGAAACCGAACCGCCGGATCGGTTGGAGGGTGATTTCGGCCGCCGCTTCGCTGTCGTAAACCAGCTCGAGGAAGCCACCCTGGTCGGCCCGCAAGGCGCGGTATTCGGGCAGATAGCGACCCGCCTGGCGCATCAGCCAAACTGGCCGTCGGGAACCCGAATATCCCTTCAAGGTTTCGAGGAGCAGGCCAGGCATTCGCGAGTCCAATCCAATAAATATATATTTTTAAATAGGATTTTGAAGATAGTTGGGTCTGTGGATTGTGGGGAGAGCGGGCCTTTGCCGCATTTCTCCCAGGCTGAACAGCGTCGCGGACCATTGCGAATCCGCACTCCGCCGCGTCAAGCTTTGGTTGTGCCCGCAATCCCCAGCCTGTCGATAGTTACGCCACCGTGTTTGCGGTCCGGGGGTCGAATCGGCCGGTAGTGGGTACGCAATTCTGTCCCTAACTTGTCGGCCCTCCCCTCCCGTGGTTTATGCCGGTGCTTGTCCACATGACCGTGCTCCACCTTCATCTCCTTTCGGATTCAACCGGCGAGACGCTGGAAATGCTCGCCAAGGCCGCGCTTGCCCAATTCGACGACAACCAGGTGATCCGCCATTTCTGGCCGATGGTGCGTTCACAACAACACCTCGACCGGATCGTCGAAGACCTCGCGGTCAACCCCGGCCTGGTGCTTTACACGCTCGTCAATGCCGACACGCGCTCGCGGCTTGAAGAACGGTGCCGCGCCCTGGGCCTGCCGCATGTCGCACCGCTCGACAGTGTCACTGCCGCGCTCGAGGATCGGCTGGGCCAGGAAGCCAAGAGCCGACCGGGCCGCCAGCATCTGATGGACGAGGCCTATTTCGCTAGGGTCGATGCGATCCATTTCACCATCGCTCATGATGACGGCGCCAACTGGGATAATTGGGAGGAAGCCGACATCGTCCTCGCCGGTGTGTCGCGAACCTCCAAGACCCCGACGAGCATTTATCTCGCCAACCGTGGCTACAAGGTCGCGAATATCCCGCTGGTGGTGGAAAGCCCGCCGCCTCCGGTCTTGTTCTCTCTTCAGCACCCCCTGGTCGTCGGGTTGACCACTGCGCCACGCCGGCTGATCGAGATCCGCCGCAACCGGCTGCTGTCATTGAACGAGAAGACCGAGACCGCCTACGTCGACCAGCAACGGGTCGAGCAGGAAGTTGCCTTCGCGCGGCGCATATTTTCGGATAACGGATGGCCGGTGATCGATGTCACCCGGCGTTCGATTGAGGAGACCGCCGCGGCGGTGATGAAACTGCACAACGAACGCAGCGGGCTTGACCGGCCAGCCGAGCCAGGACCGAAGCCAATATGATAATCCTTGCTTCCAAAAGCGCGTCGCGCCGGGCCATGCTCTCAGCTGCGGGGGTCGAGTTCGAAGCCCGGCCGGCGGCCGTCGACGAGCGCGCTCTCGAGGCCCGCATGGGTCACGCGGAGCCTGGAGCGATCGCCCTCGCCTTGGCCGAAGCGAAAGCGCTCTCGACCGAAGTGCGCGGGCATCCGGTGTTGGGGAGCGATTCGGTCGTTTCGGTCGACGGCATCCGTTTCAACAAGCCCGCCAGCCGAGCCCAGGCCGTTGAGCACCTGCAGTTCTTCTCGGGCCGCAAGATGGAGCTGCACTCGGCGGCAGCGCTGGCTCTGGGCGGATCGATCCGCTGGAGTCATGTCGAAATGGCCACGCTTCACGTGCGCGAGCTCTCGGACACTTACATCGCCGCCTACCTTGCCGCGGAATGGCCCGAAGTCAGCCAGTGCGTGGGTGTGTTCCGCATCGAGGCCCTGGGGGTGCAACTGTTCGAGCGCATCGAGGGCGACATGTTCACCGTTCTCGGCATGCCCTTGTTGCAGGTTCTCGGCGCTCTGCGGGAGCTGGAGGAACTTCCCGCGTGACCGCCTATGCCGAGGTCATCGGCGATCCGATCGCGCAGTCGAAGTCGCCCGTGATCCACAGGTTTTGGCTCGGTAAGCTCGGCCTCGCCGCAGATTATCGGGCCTGTCACACCGTCCGGGGTGGCGCCGGGGACTACCTTGCGGAGCGGCGCTCCGATCCGGACTGGCGCGGCTGCAATGTGACCATGCCGCACAAACAGGCGGTGATGCCGCTCCTCGATAGACTCGACCCGCTTGCCGAGCGGATCGGCGCGGTGAACACCATCGTGCCCGACGGGGAGCACGGTGTAACCGGCTATAATACCGACGCCGCCGGCTTCCTCGAGCCGTTACGCCCGTTACTCGCCAACCGGCATCTATTCCGCATGGCGCGAGTGTTCGGTACCGGCGGCGCGGCCCGGGCGATCGTGGCGGCCCTAGCGAGCGAACATTTCGTGCTAGTGCTTGCCGGGCGCGATCTTGCGAAGGCGCAGGCCATCCTTGATGAACTGGGCGCTCAGGGTGATCATCACGCGGCTGACATCGGCCATTTCGCGGCGCCCACCGACTTTGCGTTCGACGACCGCGGGGGGTGTCTCGACCTGGTGGTCAACGCAAGCTCGCTCGGCATGGTGGGGGAGCCGCCCCTGCTCGTGCACCTGAGCCATGTACCACCGGGCAGCGTGGTCTTCGACATAGTCACGCATCCGCTCGAGACGCCGCTTCTGACCGCGGCGCGGGGCGCGGGTTTGCGTACTATCGACGGGCTGGCGATGCTGCTGGGCCAGGCCGCGGCAGCTTTCGAGAAGTTCTTTGGCGCGCCCGCGCCGCGCCAGTACGACGCTGAGTTACGCGCGTTACTTACCCGATGATCCGGCCGTTCATCCTCGGCCTGACTGGATCGATCGGGATGGGCAAGTCGACCGTCGCGGGGATGTTCGAAGCCCTCGGGGTTGCGGTGTTTGATGCCGACCAGGTCGTACGCCGGCTGCAAGGGCCGGCAGGCGATCTGTTGGCCTCGATCGAGCAGGCCTTTCCGGGCAGCACCGGAACGGTGGGAGTAGATCGCGCCAAGCTGGGGGCTCAAGTGTTTGGCAACGGCGAAGCCTTGAAGCGGCTCGAGGCGATCGTCCATCCCGCGGTGCGCGCCGCACGCGCCGCATTCATGCGCAAACACGAAGGCGCGCGGCTCGTTGTGCTCGATATCCCGCTGCTGTTGGAAAACGGCGGCGAGCACCAAGTCGATGCGGTCGTCGTGGTCTCGGCTTCGCCTGAAGCGCAAGGCGAGCGCGTGCTCGCCCGATCCGGCATGACCGCCGAGCGCTTAGCGATGATCCTCGCGCAGCAAATGCCGGACGGCGAAAAGCGGGCGCGCGCGGACCATCTGATCGATACAGGAGGCACGCTGGAGGAGATCCAACGGCAAGTGGCGGAGCTGGTGGACAAGCTCGCGGGGTAGCCCTTGCACCTGCCCCGCCCGGGGAGCATTGCACCGCAGATGCGCGAAATTGTGTTCGACACAGAGACCACCGGAATCGACCCGCTGAGCGGTGACCGGATGGTCGAGATCGGGTGCATCGAAATGGTCAACCGGGTGCCGACGGGGCGAACCTTCCACGCCTATTTCAACCCTTGCCGCCCCATGCCGCTCGAAGCCGAGCGCGTCCACGGCCTGAACGACACGTTCCTGGCCGCGAAACCGCGCTTCGACAGCCATGCGCTGGAGCTGCTCGAATTCCTCGGTGACGTCCCGCTGGTGGCGCATAACGCGCAGTTCGACTTCGGCTTCCTCAATTACGAGCTCGGCCTGTGCGGTCACCCGCTGGTGAGCCTGGAACGGATGATCGACACGCTGGCGCTGGCTCGCCGGCGGCATCCCGGGGCCAAGCACTCGCTCGATGCGCTGTGCACCCGCTACGGCGTCGATCGCAGCCACCGGGTGCTGCATGGCGCGCTGCTCGATGCCGAGCTGTTGGCGCAAGTCTACGTCGAATTGACGGGCGGCCGGCAAATCGGCCTCGCGCTTGCCGCAGAAATCGGCGCGAACGTTGTGCGGGTGACCGATTTCAGGCCGCGCCTCGGCTTATTCCGCGCGGCCCGGCCACACTGCCCCAATCCTGACGAACTTGCCCGGCACAAGGCGTTTCTGCAAACGTTGGACTCACCGCTGTGGATGCAGTGACCGCGACGATCGCATCGGACCGAAATTATCACAAGGAGTACACCCACTCATGGAAATCCGCGTCTCCGGCCATCAGTTGGACACTGGTGCGGCCCTGCAGGATCACGCCTCGGGCCGTCTCACGGGCATCAGCGATAAGTATTTCAATCGCGCGATTTCCTCCCATGTTACGTTCGGCAAGGCGCCGAACAGCGCGTTCGCCTGCGATATCGTGCTGCATGTTAACCAGGGCCTGGTGCTCAAGAGTCATGGCCAGGCGCAGGATGCGCACCTCGCGTTCGACGCGGCGGCGGACAAGGTCGAAAAGCAGCTACGCCGTTACAAGCGGCGGCTAAAAGATCGCCATGAACAGACCAGCTATGCCATGGCTCAGGAAGACGCTGCCTACACGGTGTTCGACGTCGGCGAGGCTGAGGCCGAAGAAGCCCCTGACGCGCCCGCGGTGATCGCCGAGACGCGGACTGACATTCCTGAATGTACAGTCGCGGATGCTGTGATGTTGCTGGACTTGCGCCATACCAACGCGCTGTTCTTCAAAAATGCTGGCACCGCCCGGCACAATATGGTGTATCGCCGCGATGACGGTTCGATCGGGTGGGTCGAGCCGTCTTGATCGCACCTCAACCGCGATTTGCCAGCTCCTGCCGATGACCTGAAGCCTCGCGGCTGCTTGACCGCCGGGTTGGACCGTCGAGGCATTTGATTGAAAGCCGCTCAAGATGGGTTCCCTCTATTCGACCAAGCCGGAAGCGGTCGCGATGGCCGAGGCGGCGGACAAGCCCGCCATCCTAACCGCTCTGAGCACCTTGTTCGCCAACGGGTGGTCACTTGATCCTGCCATGGTGCTTGAACAGCTCGAGGAGCGAGAACGGCTCGGTAGTACCGGTTTCGGACGTGGGGTCGCGATCCCCCATGCCCGTATCCCCGGTATTGGCCGGCCGGTCGCGGCGCTTCTGAAATTGCGCCACCCGGTCGATTTCGCTGCCGCCGATGGGATGCCGGTCGACCTCGTGTTCGGCCTCCTGTCGCCCGAAAACAGCGGCGCGACCCATTTGCATGCGCTGGCGGCGATCAGCCGGCTGGTACGTGATGAGCGAGTCCACGAAGCGTTGAGCGAGGCACCCGACGCCGAAGCGCTGTTCGGCCTGCTGACCAATGCCGCGGACCGTGACGCTGCCTGACGCGAACGGCGCGCAGCTACATTTCCGTGCGCTTGAATCGCTGTACGCGTCGGCGCCGGTCAATGGCCTGTTCCAGTCGCGCCTGACGATCCCTGAGGCGGGACGTTCGCGGATCGAATTCACCGTCGATGCGGCTCAGCATCACGCGGCCGGAGCGGCTCATGGGACAATCTATTTCAAGATGCTCGACGATGCCGCGTTCTATGCCGCCAACTCGCTGGTCTCCGATCGCTTTTTGCTCACCACCGCGTTCAATCTGCATTTCACCAAGCCGGTGCGCCGCGGCCCGGTAATTGCCGAAGGGCGCTGGATCAGCGGCCGGCGGCGCGTGTTCATCGCCGAGGCGCATCTGGTCGATGCCGACGGCGACGAAATCGGCCGGGGTACTGGCACTTTCATGCGTTCACAGATCGCGCTGTCGGGCCTCTCGGGTTATCAGGTCCAGTGACGTCACGGATCCCCGCCCACCTCGAAGTCGCCGGACTGATTCGCTCAGTGCAGGCGGCGGGCGGGTTTGCGACAGTACTTGCCAAGGGCGAGCGTGACGCGGGCACTATTCTTGTCGTTTGTTGCGAACGGGGGGCGAAATGCGTAGCTTATGAACGCATGCCGCAGCCTGACGGAACTCGCGCCTGGACCCAGTCACGAGCGCAAACCATAGAAAACCCACAGGAATTTACCGAATTTTTAGACCGACGACGGGGTCAGGACCGCGACTTGTGGATCGTCGAACTGGATATCCCGAATGGAGAACGGTTCATCGATTCCTCGGGAACCCTGAATTGACTCCATGCTGCAACTGCGAGAAGAGGCTTGCGACTTCCAGCAGCGCAGGCGGTTTTGGACCGGCATGATGCCGTGCCCGATCGCGCGCTAGACGGAGGGTGGCCGGCAGGTCTCGGGACAGATCGCGTCGCATGACCGATCGCCAGCCTGTGCAGGTACTCACCGCCGTGAGCCTAAAGAGCCATGATCCGAACGACTGTCCGCGGGGCGCTCGCAGCCGCCGCGATGTTATTTGTTACCCTGTTCAGCGCTGAACCCTCGAGCGCCTCGGCCCAGGATGTCGCGACCCTCGCGCAGTCCCCCGCCACACTTACCGGACGCGCGTGGATTGCCGCAGGCACTATCCCAGCGGTTCAACCCACCCTTTCCCCGCCCCCCGTTGCGCCATCCACCGCGTCCGCCCCGCACGCCGCCTCTTTGCAGCAGCTGGTCGGTGACATGCCGGTCGAGAGCGACTTGGCCGCGGATCTCAAATGCGTCGCACAAGCGGTCTATTTCGAGGCCCGTGGTGAGCCGCTCGACGGCCAGCTCGCGATCGCCGAAGTGATCATCAATCGCGCCACTTCGGGGCGATATCCGAGCGATTATTGTGCGGTCGTCACCCAGCGGGCCCAGTTTTCCTTCGTCCGCCGAGGGCGCATTCCCGCGGTTGATGCCGCGTCCACCGCGTGGCGCCGGGCCAAGGCCGTGGCGCAGATCGCGCAGCAGGACTTGTGGGAAAGCACCGCCAACGATGCGCTCTATTTCCACGCAACTTATGTTCGCCCCGGCTGGGCGCGGCAGAAGCAGCAGCTGGCGCAGATCGACACCCACGTCTTCTACCGCTGAGGGGCTAGGCGAGCTCTACCCACACCGGCGCATGGTCGCTCGGCTTTTCGCGCCCGCGATATTCCTTGTCGACCCCGGCGGCGACCATCCGGTCGGCGCATTCAGGTGACAGCAGCAGGTGGTCAATGCGAAAGCCCTGATCGCGCTGCCACGCGCCGGCCTGGAAGTCCCAGAACGTCCACACTCCGCCGCGTGGGTTGAGCGTATCGATCGCGTCGGTCCAACCGTCATTGAGAATTCGCCGCCAGGCATCGCGTGTTTCGGGCTGGGTCAGCGCGTCGGAGGCCATCGCCCGGACCGAAAACGTGTCCTTGTCTTCGGGGATGACGTTAAAGTCGCCGACGACAACTGTGGGGATCTCGCTCGCCAGCAGTTCTGACAACCGGCCGCGTAACCGCTCCATCCATGCCAGCTTGTAGTCGAACTTGGGCCCAGGGTGGGGATTCCCGTTGGGCAGGTAGATATTGACCACCCGCAGCCCACCCACATCGGCTTCGAGGTAGCGCGCCTGCAAGTCCTCCGGGTCACCGGCCAGGCCGCGCCCGGTCTCGATCGGCTGGGCCCCATCCCCCAGGATGGCGACGCCGTTGAAGCCTTTCTGGCCGTGGCAGATCGCGTGGTATCCGATCTTCTCGAACTCGCCGGCCGGGAAACCGTCTTCCTGGCTTTTGACTTCCTGGAGGCAGGCGACGGCCGGTCGCGTCTCCTCCAGCCATTCGAGCAGGCGCGGTAAGCGTGCCTTGACCCCGTTGATATTGAAGCTGGCGATCCGCACTCAGACGCCGAAGCTGGACCCGCATCCGCAGCCGGCGGTGGCGTTCGGATTGTCCACCTTGAACGCCGCGCCGCCAAGCGATTCCACGAAATCCACGATGCAGCCTGACACCAGTTCAAGGCTGACCGGATCGACCACCAGCTTGACGCCATGCGCTTCGCTCACGGTATCATCGGAGTCCGCGCCGTCGGCGAGGTCGAATTTGTACTGGAAGCCCGAGCAGCCGCCACCATCGACAGACAGGCGCAGAACGGCCGCGCGCCCTTGCTTGTCGGCGATCCGGCCGATCCGCTGGGCTGCGGCTTCGGTCAATGTCGGTGCTGCCATCATGCTGCGCGATGTAGGACGCGCATCGCCGCTACTCAAGCGGTCCGGATATAGTCGCGCATCGCCTGTGCTTCCTGCTCGATCAGTTCGAGCCGGTATTTGACCAGATCCCCGATCGAGACGAAGGCCACCAGACGATCATCGTCGATCACCGGCAAATGGCGGATTCTGCGCCGCGTCATCAGCTCGAGCGCGTCACGCACGGTAGTGGGCGGGTCAGTCGTAATCGGCGGCGCGGTCATGACCGAAGCGACCGTCAGGTCGAGCGCGCCGGCGCCGTGTTTCGCCACGCAATACAGCAAGTCGCGTTCCGAGAAGATGCCGGTCACTTGTCCTGCCGCCAGCACCGGCATTGCGCCGATGCGATTCTCGGCCAGGCGCTGCGCCGCATCGCGCACGGTTTCTTCAGGCGTACAATGGACGATCCGTTGCTCTCGTCCGGCGATCAATCGGGCAATGCTCATCGCCTCTCCTCTTTTGCGTTGCCGAGAATGCCACGAATTGGGCGGTTGACCAAATCGCACCGTTGTCAGGCCCTGCCGGCAGGCCCATGTTCGGCGCCATGCCCGCAGGTTCGCCGCTCGATGATCCGCGAAACGCCACGCATGCTTGGCGTCGATTTCGCCGCATGATGCTGTTGATGGGGGGCGTGACCACGGTCGCGATCGCCGCCGCGATGGCGATAATTTATTCGCAAAACGGTCTGAAATCGATCCACCTGTACATTGCGACCGGGCTCGGCATCGGATTTGCCATGCTCCTGACCGGGGCCTTGATGAGCCTGGTGTTCATGTCGAGCGGCACCGGCCACGATGAATCGGTTGATGATGCCCGTCCCCCGGAATGGGATCGTCATGACTGAGCGAGTGACGGCCTCAGACGGTACGCTTCGACCGGCACGCCGCCGATCAGGTGCTGCTGGATGATCAGCTCAAGGACCGCGTCGGTACACGAATGGTACCAGACACCCTCCGGCCAGACGACCGCAATGGGGCCGCTGGCGCAGATCTGCAGGCAATCGGCCTTGGTCCGCTGAATCCCGCCGGCTCCGACCACCCCGAGCTCTTTCAAGCGTCGTTTGAGGAACATCCAGGCGCGTTCACCGACTTCGCGCGAACAGCATTCCTGCTTGTCAGACACGCAGCACAAGAAAATTTGGCGCTCGACCGCGTTGCCGCCGATCTTGGCGAATGCGTTTTCGGCCTGGGCCAGTTCGATCGTGTCCATGGCCGACGGTGCGGCGGGGCTTAACCCCGCTTGCCCGCAATCCGCGAAATCTCGGCCTTGACCAGCCGTTCGACCATGGGCGGCAAGTACTGGTCCAGCCATTGCGCCAGCATCGGTCGCAGCAGCTCGCGCGTCAGGCCCTCGAGCGACGTCTCGCCCGAGCGGACGATTTGTGGCGGGGCGCCGGGTTCGGCAATCATCGCCAGCGCGGCGAGCGATTCGCGCATCGAGTTGGCAGCACTTTCGTTGGTCAGGGTTGCGGCCCCGTCCGCCACATCGGCCTCACCGTCGATGTAGCTGCCCGCGGCGGGTAATTCGGCGGCCGCTTCGCCAAGCTCGAGAACCTCTTCCGCCTCATCCTCGTCGGCCGGCTCGGCGGGCTCGATCCCGACGGTCGCGCGATAGCGCCGCTCGACCTGCAAGGTCTCACGGTTGTCGCGCGCAATCACCTTTTTGATCGATTCGAGGATTTCCTCGACGGACGGTTCGCCTACCTGCCGCATCGTTGCCGTTCACTCGCTCCTGGGAAGTGCCGCAGAACTCGCTCCCGGTCCCTGCACCGGTGGAATGTTCGCATCCTGGGGCGCGATGTCAACGGTGCGGCTGGCCTGCGTCACCGGATCGGGGTCCCGTTGCCAATCCCACGCGATCCGCTTGACGCGCTCGTAATTGACCACCGGATCGTACAGTGGGCCGTAAGCTTCGAGCCCCAGATCGCGCGCCTCCGCCCGGCCCATCGCGGCCAGCAGCGTGAACCCAGCGACATAGGAATTGCGCCGCGCGGTGACGAGCTGGACTTGCGCTCGCAATAGCTCCTGCTGAGCGTCGAGGATATCGAGGATAGTCCGATTGCCGACCGTGTTCTCTGCTCGCACGCCTTCGAGGCTCAGCTCGGCTGCCTGGACCGCCGTCTGGTTGGAGGCGATGATCTCGGTCGACGCGCGCCAGCTCGCATAGGCGGAGCGGACTTGCGATATCAGGCTGCGCTCTTCGAATACGACCTGTTCGAGAGCGGCTGACGAGCGCTCCTGGGCCTGGCGCTGTTGTGCGGCCGGGCGGCCGCCCTGGTACAGCGGGATCGTCGCGCGGACGCCGGCCTGGGCCGTGGTCTGCATCTGCTCGAGCGACACCCCGGGTATTGTCGAGGAGATCGTACCGAGGAAATTCGTCGCCCCGCCGCTGGTGAACACATCCACCCGCGGCAAGCGGCCAGCACCAGCTATTGCAATGTCATAACGCGTCGCGTCGGCGCGCTCGAGAGCGCCGGCCAGATCGGGATTTTCCGCCAGTGCAATCTGCACCGCCCGCTGGACATCGGCGGGCAAGCCCGGCAAGGGCGGCGGCGGCTGCAGGTCGTCGGGCGCACTGCCGACCAGCGCGATGAAATTCTCCTTCGCGCGGATCAGGTTGGACTGCGCGGTGCGCAAATCGCTTTGCGCGAGCGCCTGGCGGGCTTGCGATTGCGCGACGTCCGTCCGGGTCAGGTCGCCGATCTCGAACCGGTCGCCGGTGGCCTGCAAATTGACCGACAGCACCTGGACGTTGTTGGTCGTCAGGCCAACGATCGCTTCGTTCTGAATCACGTCCATGTAGGCGGCGACAACCTGGCTGAAGACCGAGCTTTCAGTCCCCCGCAAGTCCTCGCGCCCGGCCAAGACGCGGGTCTCGGCGGCCTTGAGTGAATTGCGGTTGGCGCCGCCGGCGTAGACGGGGACCGTCAGGCTGAGTTGCCCGGATAGCGAGCGAGCCGGCGCTGTCAGCGAGCTTGAGGACTGCTTGAGGAACTCTGTGTACGTCGGAGCAAGGCTCAGGCTTGGCAATTCGTCGGCGCGTTTGATTGGCACATTTTCGTCGCTGGCCCGCAGGGTGGCGCGTGCGCCCAGGATCGTGGGATTGCTTTGATACGCCCGCGACAAGGCTTCCTGGAGTGTGTCGACCACACCATCGGGGCTTTCCTGCGCGAACAGCGGCGTCGCGCTCGCACAAGCGCTGGCGAGCAGCAGGATGCGCAGCCCCCTCGCTGTCATGGTCAGAAGCTCCAGCCTGTGGGATTGTCGAATTGCAGTAGCACAGGAATGCCCATGTCCCGAACGGGTAACAGCGCGACCTCGGCCCCGCTTTTGCGCCCCACCGCGAGACACGTAACGCCGCCGCGCAACCAGCCGGTGACGACCCGTGCGCCATCGCCGAGCACGCTGGCCATGGCCGCCGGCAAATGCTCGACCGCGCCATCGACCAGCAACAGGGTGAAAGCGCCCGTGTGGGTGGCCGCGACGGCCTCCACTGGCGACATCGTCTCGAGCGTGCCGACCAGCGGGCGCACCAGTTCGGCCAGATAGCCGCTGCCGCCATCGACCACCAATGCGTGATCGGCCGGTGTAGGCCGCGCTTCCTGCAGCATCATGCCGTGGAACACGGGCGCGGGCAGATAGCGCCCGTCCCCCAGCGCGATTGCGCGATCGATGTAGGCGTGGCCGCGCGCCAGGATCGGCACGAAGTCTTCGCGCGCCACGGTATCCATCCGCCGCAGCACCCAGTCGGCGTTGACCCCGCTGGTGCGCAGCTGGCTGTCGATCATGGCTCGCCGCGCGTGATTGAGCGCGGCGACTGGGTGGTCTTCAACAAGCGTCACGCTGTCATATCTCTTGTCGGCTACGGCGCGCCGGACATAGGGGCTGGGACAAATCCGGGCAATGGGCCGCGTTGTCGCAAGTCGTCGCCCAGCCGCGAGTGTTGCCCGGATGCCTAGCCCGGAGGCTATCGGCAAAAGCGGGTTTTCCCCGTGGGCGCCGCTGCGTGGGCGCGCAATTTGGCCCGTGACCGCATGCTTGAGGCGGCCAGCCGGTGATCGACCAAAGCGCCACCCGGTTCGACCGCAGTACTGGCGCGGTGCGTTACACTAGCGCTACACCGCGCCCAATGACCGAGGTTCTCTTGCACGATGAAGAGGCGCGCGTGCCGCTGCCGACCGTCGTGGGCTCAATTGCGGGCTTGTGGCTGTGCTATTTCGTGCTGACCACGCTCAGATGGCAGCTTTACAACCTCGGGTCGTCGGTCGAACTGTTGTGGCCTCGCGCGCTGGTTTCGCTCGCGGGGATTATAATCACGCTGGCGCTATGGCTGGTGCTGCGGCTGTTCGACGCCCGCCCCTTATGGGCCAAGATTTCCGCGGCGCTGCTGCTGGCGTTGCCGGTGGCGGTAGTGTTGGCCCAGGTCAACCAGCTGATCTTCGCCGACGTCCAGAACGTCGTTTACCAGCGCATCGCCAACAGCCAGGGCGAGGTACGCGACCGCGATGGCGATCTGCTGGGCGAAATGCCACGCGACCCGCGCGAGGGGAATGCCAGCCAGTCTGAACCCATTAGGCCGATGCCCGCCAGCACGTGGCAGGACATCACCGAAGTCGCATTCGGCCGCTATTTCATGATGCTCGCATGGTGCGCGCTTTACCTCGCCCTGTTGACGGGGGAGACCGCGCGCGCGGCCGAGCGCCGCGAGGGCACGTTCCGCCGCGCCGCCAAGGCCGCGGAATTGCGGAGCTTGCGGAGCTTGCGCTATCAGGTCAATCCGCATTTCCTGTTCAACACCCTCAATTCGCTGTCGGCGCTGGTACTGACGGGCAAGACCGACGCGGCCGAGCGAATGGTGCAATCGCTGTCGGCGTTCTACCGCCGCAGCCTGGCCGGCGATCCGACCAGCGACGTGCCGCTGCGCGACGAATTCGAACTGCAGCAGCTTTATCTTGACATCGAAGCGGTCCGGTTTCCCCATCGGCTGAGGGTCGCATACCAATTGCCCGCCGCGCTGGCGG